>NZ_JAFCGW010000004.1:0-442924 GCF_018604485.1 Sphingobium sp. BHU LFT2 | reverse complement strand
GGTGTGTCGCAGCCATAGATGTCCGCCGTGTCGAGCAGGGTGATGCCGGCGTCCAGCGCCGCCTCCACCCTGGCGCGGGCCTCGGCGATATCCTCGCCGGCCAGGCGCCACATGCCCCAGGCGATCGGAAAGACGGAAATGCCGCTCTTGCCGAGCGGACGTGGTTCGGCGGAGAGGCGCAGCGTCGTCATGGATCGATCAATGGCACAAGCAATGTGCCGGCGGTAGGGGCCATCCGCGTCCCACATGACCGGCCGGGCGACCGGCGCTTGCCGGGGCCGGTGTCATGCCCTGGATGAAAAGCTCATGTAACGCGCGCGCCAGGCGGCGACTTCGGCGCGCAGGTGGGCGGGGGCGGCATCCCCCGACAGGACGAGGGCCGCGACCTCATTGTCGGGATGCATCAACATCTTCCGCGATCCGTCGCTGAACCAGACGGGCACCAGCTGATCGCAAAGACTGTCGAGGATCGCGCCGGCCATGCCATTCTCGATCGCAGCGCTGCCGGGCAGCATGCGAACCATGATCGATACGCCTTCGAAGCAGTTGCGCGGTTCGCGGACGAAATCGATCGACGCCAGGATGCCGGACCGGTCCGGACGGGCTTCATCGGGCATGGCCTGGACCCGGCGCCATGCGCAAAACCATGTCCGGCAGATATGCGGGCGCACCGCATGGATGCTGCATCCCTGCTCGCCCAGATGCGCGCAGGGCGCGCCCGCCGCTTTCTTGAAATCGGGGGTGTCGACGGTCAGAATGGTGCAGCACATGGTGCAATCGCCGCAGGACCGGTCAGGGATGACAGGGCCCAGCAGAGCGGTTTCCAGATCTGTATCCATGTGCATCCGGGCGGGGTGCCTTGGCCTTGTCGGGAATGCAAGCGGCATCATGCGCGCCGCCTCGCGGCAGATGCCCTGCGCCGGTCAGGCGCGCATGAAGCGCCAGTGGTCGGCGTCGCTCTCGGCCGGATCGAAGCGATATCCGTCGCTGTCGAACCCCTGCATGGCCTCGACATCGGCGACATGATGTTCGCACATCCAGCGCGCCATCATGCCGCGTGCCCGCTTCGCGTTGAAGCTCACGAAGCGCGGGCCGTTCGGCCCCGGCTCGCGAAAATCGACATGGATCACGCGCAGGCCGTCCAGCCTGTTCTCCACCGCCGCGAAATATTCCTGGCTGGCCAGGTTGAGGACGACGCCCGATCCCTCTTCCGCGGCCTGCGCGCGCAGCAGCGCGGCGATGCGATCGCCCCACCAGTCGGTCAGCTTCTTGTGCCGCGGTGCCCAGCGCGTGCCCATTTCCAGCCGATAGGGACGGATCGCATCCAGCGGACGCAGCAGCCCGTAAAGGCCCGACAGCATGCGCACATGATCCTGCGCAAAGGCCACCGCCGCCTCGTCCAGCGTGTCCACCTCGAAACCGGAATAGACGTCGCCGGCAAAGGCATAGAGCGCCTGCCGTTCGGGCAGGTCGGCAAAGTCCCGGAACCGGTCGGCATTGAGCTTGGCCAGACGCGGCGAGATATGCATCAGTTCCGCCAGCCGCTTCTGCGAAAGGTTGGCGGCCGACTTGGCAAGCCCGCGCGCTTCCTCTGCAAAATGCGGCATCGTGACGGCAAGGGGCGGCAGCGCGCGCTCGAAGTCGAGCGTCTTGGCGGGAGAGAGCAGAACGATCATGGCCCGCGCGGTAGCCGCAGCTCGTCCGGGCGTCAAACCGCACGCTTTTCAACCTCCCGCCCGACGGCGCATTTCGCTTCAGCGCCCGCGTACGCCGCCTGATGGCCGCGCCACCGCATACATGGCCTGCGCCATTTCCCGATAATAGGCGTTGCGATCGCCGTCCCGCGTATAGACTTCGTTGATGCTGTGCGACGCGCCGGGGACATAGATGAACTCCGCCCGGCCACCCACCTTGTGGAACGCGGCCTCCAGATCATGGACGGCACCGTCAAGATAATAGGAATCGGCGGTCCCGACCACGACATGGACCTTGCCGTCCAGGTCATGGCGCAGGCGCGGCCATTGGGTCTCGAT
This sequence comes from Sphingobium sp. BHU LFT2, assembly GCF_018604485.1. NCBI lineage: Bacteria > Pseudomonadati > Pseudomonadota > Alphaproteobacteria > Sphingomonadales > Sphingobiaceae > Sphingobium > Sphingobium sp. BHU LFT2. The sequence goes on along the minus strand of NZ_JAFCGW010000004.1, from coordinate 440,891 downwards.
CCGGTGGCCGATATCATAATTGTCCCGCCAATAGGCCGCGACATCGGCATCGACCGCGCCCGTCACCCGATCGAAGAGCGGTGCCGGCGTCCCGTCCGCGCGGCGCGGCGAAAAGGTCCAGTCGAAGGATCGCAACTGCCCGCCGTCCCGGCCCAGCACCGTCTCGATCCCAGCCGCCTGCTCGATCGTCGTCTTCACCGCGCCATGGGCGCGCTCCAGCGGACGGGCCACGCCCTGGGCATCACGATACATGTTCGCGCCCGGCTGAGAGAGGTCGACGCCGATGAAATGCCGGAAATCGACCGGATCGGGCGACGAGGCCCAGCTTCCACCGAAGATGGCGGGATAGCGCACCATCGCCCAGAGCGCGAACCAGCCGCCCGAACTATGGCCGGTCAGGAAGCGGCCCGAGGGCTTCGCATCCATCCGATAGCGGCTTTCGAGCGCCGGGATGATCTCGCGCGTCAGCGCTTCGCCCCAGGGACCATTATTGACGCTGTCGGCAAATTCGGTCGTGCCGGTCGGCGAGGCGAAGTCCAGCGTCACCCAGATCATCGGCGGAATGGCTTTTGTCTCCATCAGATGCCAGATGCGCGACAATTGCTGCCCGTCCACCCGGTGATTGGTGCCGAACGCACCGGCCGTATAGACCGTGGGATAGGTGACGCGGCCGTTGGGATCATAGCCCGGCGGGGTCAGCACCCAGGCGGCGACGCTCTGCGGCGTGCCGCGAAAGCGGGTCAGCACTTTCGATGCGACCTGTTCGTCGTGCAGATGCGGGCGCGACGCGGTGATCTGTTCGGCGGCGCGCGGCGGCAGGCCGGTGACGTCGAACTGCGCGGCCGCCGGCGGCAGCCTGTGATCGAGCGCTATCGACGGCCTAGCGCGAAGCGGCAGGCGCAATGTCACCACCTTCGAGACCAGATCGCCCGGTCCCCGCCCGCCATAATTATAGTCGCCGTCGCGATCGAGCACGACCTGCATCCGATAGTCCCCCGGCGCCAGGGTCGCGAGCCCCTTGGGGAAGGCGCCTTCCTCGGCATCGATGCTCACGGTGCGATCAGGCCCGAAACTGGCGACATCGCGGCCCGCCACGAAGATGCGGGCGTCGTCGGGGTCATAGATGTCGATATCCTCGCTTTCGCCATTGTCGGCGCTCAGCGGTGCCGCAAAGAGCAGCAATCGTCCCGATGCGTCATCGCTCAGCGCAGCCGGCAAACTGATATCGAAGCGCGTTTCGGGCGGCGCGGCGCCGATCAGCGCCAGTGCAAACAGGGGAAGTGCAAGCAAGCGGGCGATTGCGGTCGACATCAGGCGTCCCCGCCATTTTGCCGGCGCAGGGCAATGAACTGGGCGGCAAGGCCCAGGATCAGCATAGCCAGAAGCGCCGCCTGCGATCCCAGCAGTAAGGGCGATTTGAGGTCGGTGACGAGAGGATGACCGTCCGGCACGCGGCGCAGGATTTCGGTCACGGTCGGCACCATCAGCAGGAATGTGGTGAGGCTGAGGAAGACGGTTTCCAGATAGCGTCGCGCCCGCCCGAGAAAGCGGATGCTGTTCACGCCATAGCCGGCGATCAGCAGCAGGATCGTGACTGTGCCGATCCCGTAGCTGATCGGCTGATGCACCACCAGGAACACGGTGCCGGCACCGATCAGCATGAAGATGAGATAGGCGATGCCCGGTGCCGTTCGCGGCATGATCCGGCCATGGCGCGCAAGCATATAGGCCGCCAGTGGAATGGCGGGCAGGCTGCCGAGCGTATGCACCCAGCCCAGGGGCGTTATTCCAAACATGGTCTGTGTCTTTCTGTTGGCGGGGGATCGCCGCGCTTATGCGGCAAAGCGGGTGGAGCGGGACAATGCGCGCCATTGCGCGATCTCCGCCTCCATAGCGGCCATCTTGCCTTCGACCAGGCCCAGCGCATCGTCGCCCAGGAACAGGCGCGTCGGCGGTGCCGGCGCCTCCACCAGCGCCAGCAAGGCTTGCGCCGCGCGCGCGGGATCGCCCGGCTGCTGCCCGCTCTTGGCCTGACGCGCCGCCCTTATCGGGTCCATGACCGCGTCATAGTCGGCTATGCTGCGCGGCGTGCGGTCCATCGACCGCCCGGCCCAGTCGGTGCGGAACTGGCCGGGCGCCAGCGCCGTCACATGAATGCCGAACGGCGCCACTTCCTTGCCCAGCGCTTCGGAAATCCCTTCCAGCGCGAACTTGCTGCCGCAATAGAAGCTGATGCCGGGCATGGTGATGAACCCGCCCATGGAGGTGATGTTGACGATATGCCCGCGCCGCCTTTCGCGCATGCCGGGCAGTACCGCCTTCATCATTGCCACCGGGCCGAACACATTGGCCGCGAACTGGCGCTGCAGATCGTCGATCGACGATTCCTCCAGCACGCCCTCATGACCATAGCCCGCATTGTTCACCAGCACGTCGACCGACCCGGCGCGCCGCTCGGCGTCCGCCACGGCATCCGCAATCGCGTCAAGATGCGTCACGTCCAGCAACAGCGGATGCGCGCGTCCGGGCGCCAGCGCCGCAAAGGCGTCGGCATCCTTGGGGTGCCGCACGGTCCCGACGACGGCATGGCCGGCGTCCAGCGCGCCCTCGGCAAAGGCCCGGCCCAGGCCGGAACTGACGCCGGTAATCAGGAAAGTCTTGGGGATCAGCGCCGACATGGCCTACTCCATGATTTGAACATCAATTATATCATGATATAGATAGCAATATGACGTCCATCAAGCCCCCCTCGAACGGTTCGCGTGGTGAACCTGTGCGCAATCGTGTGATCGACGCGGCCGAACGCCTGCTGCGCGACGGCAAGGCGGAATTTTCGATGCGCGATCTGGCGACCGAAGCGGGCGTCAGTTTCGCCACGCCGTTCAACCAGTTCGGCAGCAAGGCCGCGATCATGCACGCCCTGTCGGCGCGGCGGATAGCCACCGCGACCCAGCGCTTCGCGGACAAGCCGCGGCGCGATGATGCCGGCCAGCGTGTGCTGCTGGCGGTCGCCACGGTGGTCGAGCTGATGCTGGAAGAACCGCGCGTGAACCGGGCGGTGATGGGGTGGCTCGGCACGCCGGGGCCGACCCATGGCGAAGTGCTGGCGCAGTCCACCGCGCTGTGGACCCTGGCGATCGGTGCTGGCGAAGGCCTGGTTGAAGGACACCCGGCGCTGCCCGCCCTGGCACGGCATCTGGCCTTCGGCTTTCGCGGTGTGCTGTCCTTCTGGACGGCCGGTGAATTGCCTGATGACGAACTTGCTGCCAATGCCCGCGACGTGGCGAACGCCTTGCTGGGCGGCGCAGCCAGCCAGTCCTGATCGTCATGCCTAGGGCGGGCGGCGTGTCTTATCCGTTCGTGCCCTGTTGTGCCTCGCGATAGGCGCGGGCGGACAGGCCCATGTTGCGCTGGAAGAAGCGGCTGAAATAGGCCGGGTCGGCAAAGCCGATCGAAAAGCCGATCTCGGCAATCGACAGGTTGGAATAGAGCAAGGCCCGTTGCGCTTCGAGCAGGGCGCGCTGGTCCAGCATCTGGGCCGGCGATCGGCCCGCCATCCGGGCGCAGGCGACGCGCAGCGCGGTCTGGCTGACGCCCAGTGCGGCGGCATGGACCGACACCGGTTCGCGCAGGCGGAAGCGCTGCTCGATCCGTTCGCGCAGCCGCGCGACGATCGACGCATGCGGTCCGGCGCGCGGGGCGGTATGGATGGCGGCGCTGCGATGGCGCAGTGCCGTCACCAGCAGCGACAGCATCGCCGCATCGACCGCCGCCCGGTGGCCCGGCGCCGACCAGCTGAGTTCGCGCATCAGATCGGCCACCAGCCGCTCGACCGGCGGCAATTGCGCCGCGCTCATCTCGATCGCGTCGGGGCGCTCGAACAGGCCGGTCAGTTCCGGGCCATGGCGGCCCAGATCCTGCAGATAGGCGTCGGCCATGGTGATGACGAAGCCGGCGGTCTCCTCCAGCCATTTGAAGCCATGCACGGCGGTGGCCGGCACCAGCAGGAAGCTGGGCGCGACGAAGCGCAGCTCCGCGCCATCCGCCTCCATCGCGCCGCCGCCCGAGGTAATGAGGAAGATATGGCTCAGCTCGCTATGAGCATGCGGTTTGATCGTCCATTCGCTGGGACGTGAGCGATCGTCCAGGGTTTCGACATGGACGAAGCCCTCCGCCACCAACCTGTGGGGTTCACCATAAAGATAGAAGGTCGGGAAGGACTGTTTCGACATCGGGCATGGTCCCGTCGGGATGCACTGAGGCTGATGAATTGTCCAATTAATAGGCTGGTGCGCCCATGTCCATCGCCGGCCGTGCGGATACGATGGGCGCATCGGACAAACAGGGGCGCCGTCAGCGCGCCCGGATCATGAGAGGATGCGAATGCGCACCAGCATAGCCATTATCGGCGCCGGCCCGGCCGGCATGTTCCTGGCCCATCTGCTCGCGGCGGAGGGCATCGCCGCGGTCGTGCTGGAACGGCGCGACCGGGCCTATGTCGAGGGGCGGGTGCGCGCCGGCGTGCTGGAACAGGTGACGACCGACCTGATGCATCGCTTGGGCCTCGGCGACCGGCTCGATCGCGAGGGGCTGGTCCATGGGGGCACCCAGATTTCGCTCGACGGTTCGCTGTTCCGCATCGACATGGCGGCGCTGACCGGCGGCAGCGCCGTCACCGTCTATGGCCAGCAGGAGGTGATGCACGACCTGTTCGAGGCGGCGCCGGAGCGCGGTGTCGAGATCGTCTGGAATGCGCAGGATGTGACGCTGGAGGGGCTGGACGGCGATCATCCCGTGGTCCGCTGGCGCCAGGATGGCGTCGCGCAGGAATTGCAATGCGACTATGTCGTCGGCTGCGACGGCTATCATGGCGTCAGCCGCAACAGCATCCCCGCCCATGTGCTGCGCACGTTTGAGCGCGTCTATCCGTTCGGCTGGCTCGGCATATTGGCCGATGTGCCGCCCGCCGACCATGAACTCATCTACGCCAATCATGAGCGCGGCTTCGCGCTCGCCTCGATGCGCTCGCCCACGCGCAGCCGCTATTATATCCAGTGCGGCCTCGACGAGCAGGTCGAGGACTGGTCCGACGATCGTTTCTGGGACGAGCTTTGCCTGCGCCTTGGCCCCGACGCCGCATCGCGCGTCACCCGCGGGCCGAGTTTCGAGAAGTCGATCGCGCCGCTGCGCTCCTTCGTGTCGGAACCGATGCGCTGGGGCCGGCTGTTCCTGGCCGGCGACGCTGCCCATATCGTGCCGCCGACCGGCGCCAAGGGACTCAACCTCGCCGCGTCGGACGTCATCATGTTGAGCGATGCGCTGGTTGACCATTATCGCGGCGGATCGGATGCCGGGCTGGACGGCTATTCCGCCCGCGCTCTGGCGCGTGTCTGGAAGGCGGAGCGCTTTTCCTGGTGGTTCACCTCGATCACGCACCGCTTCCCCGACATGGACGGTTTCGCGCGCCGCATCCAGGCGGCCGAGATTGACTATATTCGCGGGTCGCAGGCGGCGCAGCGCACGCTGGCGGAAAATTATGTCGGCCTTCCGCTGATGGCTGCCTGACGCCTCTGGCCGGGGCGGGGCTTTACCACCCCGCCGGATGCGGCCTAGACCGGGGCATGAGCCAAGAGAATGACGCGGGCCGCCCCGCAGCGACGATCGTGATCGTGCGCGACAGGCCGGGGGAAGCGCCCGACCTGCTGATGATGGAACGGGCCGCGACCATGGCCTTTGCCGCCGGTGCGCTGGTCTTTCCGGGCGGCGGCGTCGACGATGGCGACCGGGCGCTGGCCGCCAGTATGTCCAGCGATCTGGCCAGTGATGAGGTCGCCGCGCGGATCGCCGCCATTCGCGAGACGATCGAGGAAAGCGGCCTGGGCGTCGGTCTGGCGGGGGCTGTCGATGCCGCCACCGTGTCGGCGATTCGCGCGGGCCTGCTCGACGGGGCGGCGCTGGGCGATCTGCTGGCGCCGCGCGGCATCGCCCTGGCGCTGGATGCGCTGGTGCCGTTCGCCCGCTGGCACCCTTCGGCACGGGAAAAGGCGATCCGCGTCTATGACACCCGCTTCTATCTCGCCCGCGCGCCACTGGGGCAGGAGGCGAGCGTCGACGCGACCGAGAATGTCCGCCTGTTCTGGAGCAGCGCCGCCGCGACCATCGCCCGCGCCGATGGCGGCGAGGGGCATGTCATCTTCCCCACCCGCCGCAATCTGGAACGGCTGGCGCAATATGACAGTTTCGACGCCCTCGCCGCCCATGCCCGCAGCATCCCGGTGGAAAAGGTGCGCCCCTGGTTCGAGGAGCGCGACGGCGAGCCGCATCTCTGCATCCCGGCGCATCTGGGCTATCCGGTCACGTCGGAACCAATGCGGCAGGTCCGGCGTGGTTAGGGGATGCGCCGCCTTCATCTGACCCTTCGTGCCCTTGTCATTGTCGCTGTCATCCTTGGCCTGCTCTGGGTCGGATACGCGCTGCTGCGCCAGCGGCCGCAGGATCTGCCCTGGACCAGGCTGGACCTGTCGCAGCCGGTCGGCCTGTTCACGGGTCGCAAGCTTGCCGCCCTGACCGGGGAGCGGGCGCAATGCCTGGCGCTGCTCGACCGGGCGGGCATTGCCTATACGGCGATGAAGCCGGGCGGGGGCGAGGGGCAGTGCGGCTATGCCGACGCGGTCCGGCTGAAGGCGGAAAAGGGCATGATCGCCTTGTCACCCGCCGGGGTGGCGCCGTCCTGCCCGGTGGTTGCCGCCCTGCGCGTCTGGGAATGGCAGGTGGTGCAGCCCGCCGCCCAGCGCCTGTTCGGCCAGCCGGTGCGCTCCATCACCCATTTCGGTTCCTATAGCTGCCGGCGCATGTATGGCCGCAGCCAGGGCGACTTCAGCGAACATGCCACGGCCGACGCGATTGATGTCGCGGGCTTCGTGCTGGCCGATGGCCACCGGATCAGCGTGGTCGGCGACTGGAAGGGAGAGGGCAAGGATGCCACCTTCCTGCGTGACGTGCGCGATGGCGCCTGCGACCTTTTCTCGACCGTGCTCTCGCCCGACTATAATGCCGCCCATCGCGACCATTTCCACCTCGACCAGGCGGAACGCGGCGCGACGGGCTGGCGGGCCTGTCGTTAGGGATTAAGGCGTCCGGGCTGAGCGAAGTCGAAGCCTTCTCCTGAGCGCAGCGAAGGGCTTCGGCTTCGCCTCAGCAGGGCCCTTCGACTTCGCTCAGGGCGAACGGCTGTAATTACTGCCCGTAGCCGGCCTGCTTGGCCAGGCTGACGGCTTCGCGCGCGGCGGCGAGCAGGGCGCCGCTCTTGGCCTCGCATTCGCGCTGTTCATATTCGGCGGTCGAATCGGCGACGATGCCGGCACCGGCCTGGACGTGCATCACGCCATCCTTCAGCACGGCGGTGCGCAGCACGATGCAGCTGTCCATATTGCCGTCCGGCCCGAAATAACCGACGCCGCCGGCATAGGCACCGCGCGTTTCCGGCTCCAGTTCGGCGATGATCTCGCAGGCGCGGACCTTGGGCGCGCCCGACACGGTGCCGGCCGGGAAGCCCGCGAACAGCGCGTCGATCGCATCCTTTTCGGGCGCCAGACGGCCGACCACGTTCGACACGATGTGCATCACATGGCTGTAGAATTCGACCGTATAGCTTTCCGTCACGGTGACGCTGCCGGCGCTGGCGACGCGGCCGACATCGTTACGGCCCAGGTCCAGCAGCATCAGATGCTCGGCCCGTTCCTTGGGATCGTCGAGCAAGCTGGCGCGGTTGGCGGCATCCTCGACCGCATTCTTGCCGCGCGGGCGGGTGCCGGCGATCGGCCGGATCGTCACTTCGCCATCGCGGGCGCGGACCAGGATTTCCGGGCTGGACCCGATCAGCGCAAAGCCGGGCAGGTCGAGATAATAGAGGAAGGGCGACGGGTTGATCCGGCGCAGCGCGCGATAGAGCGCGATCGGCGGCAGGGTGAAGGGGCTGGTGAAGCGCTGCGCCAGCACCACCTGAAAGATGTCGCCCGCGACAATATAGTCCTTGGCGCGGTCGACCATCTGCGCGTAGCGGCCCGGTTCCAGCACCGGCGTCACGTCGATCTCGGCAATGTCGGCCGGGGCGGGCACGGCCGGCAGCGGCGCGGCCAGGCGCGCGGCGGTCGCGTCGATCCGCTCCAGCGCCTGCGCGATGGCCTTTTCCGCGTCGGCGGCCTGATCCTTCCATACCGGGGCGACCAGGAACAGGGCGTCGGCCAGGCGATCGAACACCAGGATGACGGTCGGCCGCACGAACAGCATGTCGGGCAGGGCGATGTCGTTGGCGGCCGGGCGGGGCAGCTTTTCGACCAGGCCTACCGTCTCATAGCCGAAATAGCCGACCAGACAGGCGAGCGCGGCCGGCAGGGCGGGATCCAGATCGGCGCGGCATTCGGCGACCAGTGCGCGCAGCGCCTGCAACGCATCCTGTTCGGCGGGAACGAAGGCGTCGCGATCGGTCGCCCATTGGCGGTTGATCTCGCCCTTGGCACCCTCGGCGCGATAGACGAGGTCGGGGGCCAGGCCGATCAGGCTGTAGCGGCCACGCACCGCGCCGCCCTCGACCGATTCAAGCAGGAAGTCGCCGCGGTCCGGCTCGAACAGCTTGAGCGCAGCGGAGATCGGCGTGTCGGTGTCGGCAATCTGCCGCCGCCACACCAGACCCGAACGGCCCTGTGCCAGTGCCGCGCGAGCGACGGCCGTGCCGTCCACCATTCCCCCCTGCGCCGCCATCTTACTGCTCGCCGCTATTGGTGGCGGACAGCGCCTTCTGGGCTTCAGCCACGGCGTTCGCCTTGCGGGTCACGCCCATGTCCTTTTCGATCGCGCGCTCGAACTGAGCGCCATATTCCTCGCCCACGACGTCGCCGAGCTGGGTGCGGACCTGGTTCAGCAATTCGGGCTGACCGGCGGCGTCACCACGCTTGATGGCGTTCAATTGCACCACGAAGGTGCCGCGATCCTGGCCGATCGGCAGAGTCTTCACGCTGTTGGCGGCCATCGAGAAGAGGATGGCGATTTCGGCCGGCGGGCGCTGCTGACCGCGCATCAGGTCGGCGCGACGGCCACCCACGACCTGCGGGGCGGGCAGCTTGACGCCGGCCTGGGCCAGCGCATCGGCCAGCTTGGTGCCCTTGGCGACCTTGGCGCGGATGTCCTCGGCGACCTTCTGCGCCTTCTCATAGCCCTGGCTCAGCTTGTACTGGGCCACGACCAGCGGCTTGATCTTGGCGAGCGGCGGCGGGGCGGGGGCGACGATGTCGCCCGGCGCGGCCAGCGCATAGCGCTTGTCGGCGGTGATCGGCACCAGCTGGGCATCATCGTCGGCGCTCATCGCGAAGACGGGCGCCAGCAGCGGCTGCAGGTCGCTGTTGGGCTGATAGGTCTCGTCCTCGACCTGCTTGCCGCTCGACACCAGCAGCGGCGAGGTTTCCAGCTTCAGGCCATTATCCTTCGCGACTTCCTCGAAGGTGCCGCCATTGGCGATCTGGTCCTCGATCTTGCCGGTGAAGTCGGTCAGCAGCTGCTTTTCCTTCTGGGTGCGCAGGGTAGCGATGATCTCATCACGCACCGACGCCAGCGCACGGGCCGGGACATTGTTGAGCGCGGTGACGCGCAGCACGATCCAGCCGAGCGAACCACGGACCGGGCCGACCAGTTCGCCCTGCTTGGCGGCAAAGGCGGCGTCGGCGACCGGCTTGGAGGCGGTGGCGGCCAGCGCCTCGCGGCTCTGGTCGGTCAGGGTCGACACGGCAAGGCCCGCGCCCTGCGCCGCGGCGGCCAGCGTCTTGCCGGCCTTCACCTGGTCGGCGATCGCCTTGGCGCCCGCCTGGGTCGGCAGCACCAGTTGCTCGACGCTGCGATTTTCCTTGGCGGCATAGGCCGCCTTGTTCTGGTTGTAGGCGGCGGTGATTTCCGCCTCGGTCGGCTGGGCCGCCTGGGCGAAACGCTCGCTGTCGATCACGGCATAGCGGATGCGGCGCTGTTCCGGGATGGTGTAGCGCGCGGCATTCTTCTTGTAGAAATCGGCGACCTGCGCGTCGGTCGGCTCCTTGGCGTCCAGGAAGGCGGCGGCCGGGATCGCGGCGATCGTGCCCTGGCGTTCCTCCAGCAGCAGCGACGCATAGGGCAGCGCCACGCTGTCGGGCAGCTTCACGCCCAGACCGACCGGGGCCAGCAGCTGGCGCTGCAGGATTTCGCGGCTGATATCGTCGCGCAGCGACTGTTCGCTGATCCGCTCGCGCTGCAGCAGGGCGCGGAAATTATCCTGGCTGAAATTGCCGGCGGCGTCCTGGAAGGCGGGGATCTGCGCGATCTGCGCATCGACCAGCCGCTTGCTGATATGGACGCCCTGATCGCTGGCGAACTGCTTGAGCGTCAGCGCCGCGACCAGCTGGTCAAAGACCTGCTTGCCGCCGCCCTGGGCAAAGAAATCGCCGATCTGCATGCCGGGATTTTCGCGGCGCGCATTTTCGAACACGCGCTGGATGCGGTCCTGCAGCTCGCTCATGCGCAGCTTGGAACCGCCGGCCTTGGCGACGGTGTCGCCGCCGCCCAGGCCGGTCCCGAACTTGCCGCTGGAAATGTCGCCCAGGATGAACGCCGCCGCGATCAACCCCAAAAAGAGGATCGCGAAAAAGGCGCCGAATTTGGAACGGATGAAACTGCGGAAGACAGAGAGCATGAGAATGTCCGGTTTTTATGCGGCGATATGGCGGCCCGCTTTAGGGGCGGATCGACCCGGCGGCAAGTGCGGCCGTGGCGGACGGTCTGGACAAATGCTGCATCGCCGTCCATCGGCTTGATTGCCTGAAAGCGGAACCAGGAGACGCGGTGCATGCCGTGGGGACCCGCTGCGGGCACGTGCAGCAATAATCACAAGGGGACATGGACCGATGAGCAGGCGCAAGCTGGTGGTCGGCAACTGGAAGATGAACGGGATGCGCGCGCATCTCGACGAGGTGGAGGCGATCGGCAAGCTCGCCGCGCAGCATCCGGCGGTGGAAGTCGGGCTTTGCCTGCCGGCCACGCTGATCATGGCCGGGTCGCAGCTGAAGGGCGCGGCCTTCATCGGCGCCCAGAATTGCCATATGGAACTGAGCGGCGCCTATACCGGGTCGCTGTCGGCCGAGATGCTGATCGAGGCGGGGGCGACCTGGGTCATCACCGGTCATAGCGAACGGCGCGAGACGCGCGGCGAGACCAACGCCGATGTCGCCGCCAAGTCGGTCGCCGCCCATGCCGCGGGCATGAAGGTGATCCTGTGCGTGGGCGAAACGCTCGCCGTGCGCGATGCGGGCGATGCCGACGAAGTGGTCACCGCCCAGTTGCTCGCCTCGCTGCCCGAAGGCGCAAGCGCCGACTGGCTGGCCGTCGCCTATGAACCCATCTGGGCGATCGGCACCGGCCGCATCCCGACGCTGGAGGCGATCCAGTCGATGCACGCCACCTTGCGGGCTGCGCTTGCCAGTCGGATCGGCCAGGAACAGGCCGACGCCATGCGCATCCTCTATGGCGGATCAATGAACGGCGACAATGCCGCCGAGATCATCGCCCTGCCGGACGTCGACGGCGGCCTGGTCGGCGGCGCCAGCCTGTCGGCGGCCAAGTTCGAACCGGTGATCGCCGCCGCGGATTGATGCGGAGTGCCCTCTCTTCGTGCGGAAGAGGGGGGTATTCTGGCTTGATGCGAGTCGGGCTCGTTGCTGGCTGTGCGTTGAAGGGGGCGGGCTATCTTCACTCCGTTCGCCCTGAGCGAAGTCGAAGGGCGCTGCTGAGCGAAGGCGAAGCTATTGCCTCGCTCCGCTCGGCCGAGGGCTTCGACTTCGCTCAGCCCGAACGGTTCTTTCACTGTCCAGACTTGATTATATGGGCCATTGCAAGCCAGCCGCGGCACCCTCCGCACGCGGCCTCATCCATGCCTTCGTTCATATCGACAGGCTCGCCGGTTGCCCCGGCGGCCCATCATCGCTATGTGCGCGCCAACGCATTCCTTCATTGGACAGAAAAGAACCCGCATGTTCACCTTCCTTCTCGTCGTGCAGGCGATCGTCGCTGCCCTGCTGGTCACCGTCATTCTGATGCAGAAGTCGGAAGGTGGCGGTCTGGGCGTCGGTGGCAGCCCGGCCGGGCTGATGTCGGCGCGCGGCGCGGCGGATTTCCTGACGCGTTCGACCACGATCCTGGCGACCATCTTCGTCCTGCTGTCGATCACCCTGGCGGTCATCGCCTCGGTCCGTCATGCTGGCGGCGACATCGACACCTCGCTGGTCAAGTCGGCTCCCGCCACGCAGGCCCCGGCGCCCGCGACCGGCAACGCCGACCCGCTGGCCGGTGCGGCCAGTGCCGCCGGCAATGGTTCGGCAGCGAACGGCGCAGTTCCGCTCGCTAACTGACCTTTTCGTCGTTCATCGCCATATTTTTTGCGAGCGTGCGGATTCGCGCGCTTGCTCAACTCGTTTGTATAAGGCTAAGCCTCTTATCCCATGACGCGGTATATTTTCATCACCGGCGGCGTGGTCTCCTCGCTTGGTAAGGGCCTCATGGCCGCATCCTTGGCAGCGCTGTTGCAGGCGCGGGGCTATCGCGTGCGAATCCGGAAATTCGACCCCTATCTCAACGTCGATCCGGGCACGATGTCGCCCTATCAGCATGGCGAAGTCTATGTGACCGACGACGGGGCGGAAACCGACCTCGATCTTGGCCATTATGAACGCTTTACCGGCGTGTCGGCGCGCCAGTCGGACAATGTCACGCAGGGCCGGGTCTATCAGACCATCATCCAGCGCGAACGGCGCGGCGACTATCTTGGCGCGACCGTCCAGGTCATCCCGCACGTCACCGACGAGATCAAGGCGTTCGCCACGGCGGAGACCGACGATCTGGACTTCGTGCTGTGCGAAATCGGCGGCACCGTCGGCGACATCGAATCGCTGCCCTTCATGGAAGCGATTCGCCAGCTCCATAATGATCTGGATCGCGGCCAGTCGATCTTCGTCCATGTGACCCTGGTGCCCTATCTCGCGGCGGCGGGCGAACTGAAGACCAAGCCGACCCAGCATAGCGTGCGCGAGCTGACCTCGCTCGGCATCCAGCCCGACATCCTGCTGTGCCGCGCCGAGCATCCGCTGCCCGAGAGCGAGCGCAAGAAGATCGCCCTCTTCTGCAATGTCCGTCCCGAGGCGGTCATTCCGGCGCTCGACGCCAAGAGCATCTATGCCGTGCCCGAGCAATATCATGCCGAGGGTCTCGACAATGAAGTGCTGCGCGCCTTCGGCATCACCGATGCGCCCGCGCCGTCGATGGACCGCTGGACCGACATCATGGATCGCCAGCTCAATCCCGAAGGCGAAGTGACGATCGGCGTGGTCGGCAAATATGTCGGCCTGCTCGACGCCTACAAGTCGCTGCACGAAGCGCTGCACCATGGCGGCCTTGCCAACCGGGTGAAGGTCAACATCAAGTGGATCGACGCCGAACTGTTCGAGAAGGGCGACGATCTCGCCGCCAGCCTCGAACCGATGCACGGCATTCTCGTCCCCGGCGGCTTCGGCGTGCGCGGGTCGGAAGGCAAGATCGCGTCGGTCAAGTTCGCGCGCGAACGCGACGTGCCCTTCTTTGGTATCTGTCTTGGCATGCAGATGGCCTGCATCGAAGGCGCGCGGAACACGGCGGGGATCGAGAATGCCTCGACCACCGAGTTCGGCGAGACCAGCGAGCCGGTCGTCGGCCTCATCACCGAATGGATGAGCAAGGAAGGCCTGCAGAAGCGCACTGCCGAGACCGATCTGGGCGGCACCATGCGTCTGGGCGCCTATCCGGCCAAGCTTGCGGGCAACAGCGTCGTCGCCGGTATCTATGGCAGCAACGACATCAGCGAGCGTCACCGCCACCGCTATGAAGTCAATGCCGGCTATCGCGAACCGCTGGAAAAGGGCGGCCTGATCTTCTCGGGCATGTCGCCGGACGGCACGCTGCCCGAAATCGTCGAGCGGCCCGACCATCCCTGGTTCGTGGGCGTGCAGTTTCACCCGGAACTCAAGTCCAAGCCGTTCGACCCGCACCCGCTGTTCGCCAGCTTCATCGAAGCGGCGGTCAAGCAGAGCCGGTTGGTATAAAGCGTTTTCGAAGCAGGCGGGATCGCCTGCTGACTCGGAAAACGCGCAAAATAAGGATAAACGGGGCCGAAAGGCCCCGTTTTTCGTTTCAGCCCTTCGGCGCGTCAAAGAGATTGCGATACTGGCGCGGCTGGCAGCGCAGATATTGCGGCGCGGCCTTCACGCTTGCGCCCAGATGGGCCGCCGCATGCCAGGGCCAGCGCGGGTCATAGAGGATGGTGCGGGCGATCGCGATCAGATCGGCGTCGCCGGTGCCGATGATCGCCTCGGCCTGCTCGAAGTCGGTGATCAGGCCGACGGCGATCACCGGCATGTCGACCGCCTGCTTGACCGCGCGGGCCAGCGGCACCTGATAGCTCGGCCCCACCGGAATATCCTGGCGCGGGTCAAGCCCGCCGCTCGACACATGGATAGCGCTGCACCCGCGCGCTTCCAGCGCCTTGGCAAATGCGATCGTCTGCTCGATGTCCCAGCCGCCATCGACCCAGTCGGTGCCGGACACGCGCATCGTCACCGGCTTGTGCGCCGGGAAAGCGGCGCGCACCGCGTCGAAAATCTCCAGCGGCAGGCGCATCCGGTTTTCCAGGCTGCCGCCATACTCATCGTCGCGCTGGTTGGAGAGCGGCGAGAGGAACTGGTGCAGCAGATAGCCATGCGCGCCATGCAGCTGGACCGCGTCGATACCGATCGTGTCAGCCCGCTTCGCCGCCGCGACGAAGGCGTCGCGCAGCCGATCGATCCCGGCCTGGTCCAGCGCCATCGGCGCGTTGGTGCCGGGCGTGAAGGGCAGGGCGGAGGGGGCGACCGTCTGCCAGCCATTGGCTGCATCGGGCGCGATCTGCGCGCCGCCCTTCCATGGCACTTCGGTAGATGCCTTGCGCCCGGCATGGCCGAGCTGAATCGCGATGGGCATGTCGCTATGGCGCCGCACGCCGTCCAGCACGCGCTGCATCGCCGCCTGCGTCGCATCATCCCACAGGCCGACATCGGCATGGCTGATCCGCCCCTCGGGCAGCACGGCGGTCGCTTCGATCGTCAGCAGCGCCGCGCCCGACAGGGCGAGTTGGCCGAGATGGATGAGGTGCCAGTCGTTCATCTGGCCATCGACGGCGGAATATTGGCACATCGGCGCAATCACGATGCGGTTGTCGAGGGCAAGGCCGCCGACATCGAAGGGCTGGAACAGCTTGGGAGCGCTCATGCAGGTCTCCAGAAGTGGGAGAGGGAGAGAAGGCCCGCAAGATAGGAAGCCGGCCGGGCGGCCGAAAGGGGCTGGATTGCTGGCATGGATTCGTCATCAATACGTCATCGCCCTGCCTTGTCGCCGCAACATCGCTCGGGCATCGGATCTGCGGCCACCACAAGGAGGACGGGTTCATGGCGATGGCACTACGTGTCGTGACAGGGCTGCTGGTCCTCGGGCTTGGCGGCGCGGCGGTCGCGCAGGCGCCGGCGGATGCACCGTCGCCGCCGCCATCCCCGGTCAGCCTGCGGATCAAGGCGCCGGAAGCGCATCAGGGTGCGGCGTCGGACGGCACCCATGTCTATGCGATCGATAATGACCGGATCGGCAAATATCGCATCGCCGACGGCCGGCGCGTGGCGCAGTGGCAGGGGGAGCGCCGCCTTTATCCGCACATGAACAGTTGCACCGTGGTCGGCGTCGAACTGGTCTGCGCCGCGTCCAACTATCCGGCCGTGCCGCAGACCAGCGCGGTCGAGATTTTCGATACGAAGACGCTGAAACATATCCGCAGCGTCAGTCTGGGCTTTGGCCCCGGATCGCTGACCGTCATGGATCGGCATGCCGGCAAATGGTGGGCGGTCTTCGCCAATTATGAGGGCAAGGGCGGCGAGCCGGGGCGCGACTATCGCTATACGCTGCTGGTGCGGATGGACGATGCTTTCCGGGCGGAGGCGAGCTGGGCCTTCCCGCCGGACGTGCTGGCCCGCTTCGCCCCCAAAAGCTGTTCGGGCCTCAGCTGGGGCGCGGACGGGCTGATCTATGCCACCGGCCATGACCGGCCCGAAGTCTATGCGCTGAAACTGCCCGAGGCGGGATCGGTGCTGGAGCATGTCGGGACGCTTGGCATCGCGACACCGGGGCAGGCGATAGACTGGGATCCCAAGGCGCCCCGGCGCCTCTGGTCGATCGGCCGGGGTGCTGGCGAGATGGTGGCGAGCGAGATGCCGCCGGTCCGATAGGAGGGATCAGCGCACCTTCAGCCCCAGTTCGGCGAGCAGTTCGCCGGCTTGGTCGCGTGAGATGGTGGCGCCGCGAAAGCGGCTGGCATCGCCCAGATGCACGCCGCCTATGTCCGCGCCGCGCAGGTCGGCGCCCTCGAACCGGGCACCGTCCAGCATCGCCTCGCGCAGGCTGCAGCCCTCGAAACTGGCCATGCGGAAATCGCATTTGCGCAGGTCCGCCTGCGAGAAATCGATGCGGCTCAGCCGTTGCTTGCGGAAGGACAGGCCGGGCAGGCGCGCGTCGATCAGCAGGCATTCCGTCATGTCGATCTCCAGCGCGCGCAGGTCCGACAGGTCGGCGCCGGTCAGCTTGCACTGGGCCAGCCGTGCGCCCTCCAGCCGCGCCCGCCGCAACACGACATTGTTGAAATCGCATCCGGTCAGCACCGCGTCGGAGAGATCGCAGCCGGTGAAATTCGCGCCGCCGCCCCGGCAACCCTGCCAGCGCGTGCGCTCCAGCATGGCGCCGGCCAGATCTGCATTGCGCAGGTTGCAGCGCTCGAACTGCCAGCCGGTGAGGTCGAGCTGCGCCAGCTCCGCCGCCTCCAGGTCGCAGTCGATCAGGGCGTGGGGCGTGCCCGCCAGGGCAATGATGTCGGCGCGCGCCAGTTGCTGCCCGTTGCGCGCGGGCAGGGCATCCATGTCGGTCATGCGGCTATCTATGCCTTGGGCGTCAGCTTGAGCAGGCGGCCCTGCGACTTGCCGCCATCCTCCAGCAGCCACAGCGCGCCGTCTGGCCCCTGTTCGACCTCGCGGATGCGGGCGCCCATGTCCCACTGGTCGGCCTTTTCCGCATTCTCGCCGTCCAGCTTCACCCGCACCAGCGACTGGCTCGACAGGCCGCCGATGAACAGCGATCCCTTCCATTGCGGGAACAGGTCGCCCGAATAATAGATCAGGCCGCCCGGCGAGATCACCGGGTTCCACCAGACCTTCGGCGCCTCATAGCCGTCGCCAGGCTTGTGATCGGGAATGTCGCGGCCGTCATAATGATCGCCGTTCGACACGCGCGGATAGCCATAGTTGAGGCCGGGCTTGATCAAATTGACTTCGTCGCCGCCCTTGGGGCCCATTTCCTGTTCCCACAGGCGCCCGTCCTTGTCGAAGGCGATGCCCAGCAGGTTGCGATGGCCATAGGACCAGACCGCCGGGTTGAAGCCCTTGGTGCTGAGCGGATTGCCCGCCGCCGGCGTGCCGTCCAGATTGAGGCGCAGCACCTTGCCCAGCGTCGATTTGGGATCCTGCGCCGGCTCGAACTTCTGTCGCTCGCCATTGGTGAAGAAGAGATATTTGCCGTCCGGCGAGAAGGCGATGCGGCCCGAATAATGGCCATTGCCCTCGACATAATCGCTGGCGCGGAAAATAACCTTCACGTCGGCCAGTCTGGTCGTGCCGTCGCTCGCCTGGTCGAAGATGCCGGTGGCCAGTGCCACGCCCTTGCCGCCGGCACGATCGCCCTGGCCGGCTTCGGAAAAGCTGAAATAGACCTTCTTGTCCTGCGCGAATGTGGGGGAGGGGACGATGTCCATCAACGCGCCCTGACCCTCGCTGTCGACCTTGGGGATGCCGGCGATCGGGATCTTGGTGCCGTTCTTCGGATCGAACAGGATCATCTCACCGGCCTTTTCGGTGATCAGCATCCGCCCGTCGGGCAGGAAGGTCATCGCCCAGGGCGATTCGAAATCGGCGATCACCGATGTCTTGAACGGCTTTTCCCCCGCGGTCGCACCGGCATTCTGGCCGGTCGCATCATCGGCTGAACAGGCCAGCAGGGCGAGGGGGAGAGTGACGGCCATCACGCGCAGCATGGGAAACTCCTGTTATAATATCGCGGGGGAAAGCCGATTTTCGGCGGGGGTTCCATGCCCGCATCCTCCACCGGATGCGGGCATGGATGCAAGCCTCATCGGCGATCAGCCGATTTCTTAAGCTTCTGCCGCTAGAGACCGGGGCGGCAAGAGGGGGAATATGGTGCTGCACGGCGTATCGGATTTCGATGCTGCGTGCGCGCAGGCAGGCGCCTTGCGCGTCGAGCCGCTATGCCTTGCCGACGCGCTGGATTCGACCGCGCTTGCCCGCGCCTGGGAAAGGCTGGAGGCCCGCGCCGACTGGCCGACCCAGACCCGCCTGTTCGCCGCCACGCTGAACGACCTGATTGCTGCCGGGCCGAGCCGCATCATGACGGTCTGGGCGGGCGCCGATCTGGTCGCGCTGCTGCCGCTGTGCCGCGATGGTGGCGCACTGGCCCGCTGGCGGATGATCGGCGCGCGCGAAACCTATGAGCCGGGCGACATGCTGTGCAACGGGACGGCGGCGGCCGATGCGCTGGCCGGCGCGATCGCGCGCCTGCCCCATCCGCTGCTGCTCGATCGCATCTCCGCCGGGTCGACCCTGATCCCCGCACTGGCGCGGGCGGTGCGGCGGCGTGGGCGGCTGGTCGTGCGGCCGGCCATGGCCTGTCCCCATATCGCGCTGGACGAGGGCTGGCGCGACCCGGAAAGTCGCTTCAACGCCGGCCGCCGCTCCGACTTCCGTCGCGCCCGGCGCAAGGCGGAAGGGTGTGGCCTGCTCCAATGCGAGACGCTGGCGCCGGACGCCGATAATTTCGATGCCTTGTTCGACGAGGCTGTCGCGGTCGAGGCGCTGGGCTGGAAGAGCGAGGCGGGCACCGCCATCGCCACTGACCCGCGCCAGGCGGCAATCTTCCGCGCTTTCTTCCGCGCGGTGGCGCAGCGCGGCGATCTGCGCATCTCCTTCCTGCGGATCGATGGCCGCGCCATTGCGATGCAGATGGCGGTGCTGTGGAACGGCCGCTACTGGCTGTTCAAGATCGGTCATGACGCGGCCTTCAACGCCTGTTCGCCCGGCGGGCTGCTGATGCTCCATGCCATCGGCTGGGCGGCGCAGGCGCGGCTGCACAGTTTCGAATTTCTCGGCGTCGCCGAACCCTGGATTCGCAAGCTCTGGACCCAGACGGAGCATGACTGCGTCCAGTTGCGCACCTATCCCTATAATCTGCGCGGGGCGGCGGCCTTTGCGGCGGACGCTATTGTCTGGTCGCGGCAACGGCTGTTGCGGCGGTGAGGGGCGGGGCGGCCTGGCGCCTGTTGCGGGACACGCGTTATGCCCTGCCCGGCGCGCTGGGGCGGGTCATCCCGGCGCCCGATGCCCCCCATGCCGTGGCGATCGCCCGGCAACAGGCCCGCGCCGGCGCCGCCACCACGATCGGTTATTTCGAAGGGGCGGGGGGTGATCCCTCGTCGATCATGGCCGCCTATGCGCGGGTGGCACAGCGCGCGCGCGGCCTGGACCTCAGCCTGTCGGTCAAGGCGCCGCCCCTGCGTTTCGATCCGGTCAGCCTGCGCGAACTGGCGCAGATTGCGCGCCAGTCCGGCCTGTCGCTGGTGTTCGACGCCCATGGCCCGCAGGATGCGGACGAGACGCTGGCGGCGGTCGAACGGCTTCTGCCCGACTTTCCCGATACCGGCATCGTCCTGCCCGCCCGCTGGCAGCGCAGCGTGGCCGATGCGGCCCGGCTGCGCGACAGCAGCGCGCCGGTCCGCGTCGTGCGCGGTGAATGGCCCGACCCGGCGGGCGATGCCGTCGATCCCGATGCCGCTTATCTGACGCTGGTCGAAGCGCTGGCCGGCCGCGCGGCACCGGTCGCGATCGCCACCCATCGCCCCGCGCTGGCCGACCGGGCGCTGGCCCTGCTGCGCAACGCCGGCACGCCGTGCAGCCTGGAGCAGTTGCGGGGCCTGCCGGGCCGTCGTTGCCGGGCGGTGGCGCGGGGGCAGGGGGTGCCGGTGCGCCTCTATGTGCCGTTCGGTCCCGGCTGGATTCCCTATGCGCTGGACCGGGCGCTGGCCCGGCCCTATCTGCTGGCGTGGATGTGGCGCGACTGGACGGGCCGCGCAGACCCCTGAAATAGCGCATTTTACGAAACATGTTGCAGGTCATTGGCAACCTGCCTATATGGATATTGCTTCCTTACATCGTCACACATGTCAGGGTCGCAGGCACCAAGCCTGCGGCGGCAACAAGCAGCTATATATTTCTGGCCTATCTGATTTCTGGAGTATCCATGGCGGACATCGCCGAACTGACCGCATTGATCGAGCCCGAGGTAAAGGCCCTGGGGTTCGACCTCGTGCGCATCAAGCTGTTCGGATCGGGCGACGAATATACGCTGCAGATCATGGCCGAAGACCCGAAGACCAAGCAGTTGGTCATCGAGGATTGCGCCGCCATCTCGCGCCGCCTGTCCGACGTGATGGATGAAGTCGACCCGATCGAGGAAGCCTATCGTCTGGAAGTCAGTTCGCCTGGCATCGACCGGCCGCTGACCCGTCTGCATGATTTTCTCGAATGGGCGGGCCATGAGGCGAAGATCGCCGCGACCGAAGTGGTCGAGGGGCGCAAGAGCTTCCGTGGCATCCTCAAGGGCGTCGAGGGTGAGGATATCCTGTTCCAGGATGCCAAGGCCGGCGATGTCACCATCCCGTTCGCGCTGGTCGGCGATGCCAAGCTGATGCTGACCGATGCACTGATTTCTGCTACCATGCCGCTCTCTTCCGATGGGGCGGACGAGTTCGAAACCGAGGAATAAGGGTTTTATCGTCATGGCCAACGCCATTTCCGCCAATAAGGCCGAGCTGATCGCGATCGCCAACAGCGTCGCCAGCGAGAAGATGATCGACAAGGCGATCGTCATCGAGGCGATGGAAGATGCGATCCAGCGCGCCGCCCGTGCCCGTTACGGCGCCGAGAATGACATCCGTGCCAAGCTGGACCCGGACAGCGGCGACCTGCGCTTGTGGCGCGTCGTCGAAGTCGTCGAGGTGGTCGAGGATTATTTCAAGCAGGTCGACCTCAAGCAGGCCGCCAAGCTGAAGAAGGACGCCGTGGTCGGCGACTTCATCGTCGATCCGCTGCCCGCGATCGACCTGGGTCGTATCGACGCCCAGTCGGCCAAGCAGGTGATCTTCCAGAAGGTCCGCGACGCCGAGCGTGAACGTCAGTTCGACGAGTTCAAGGACCGCGTGGGTGAAATCATCACCGGCGTCGTCAAGTCGGTCGAGTTCGGTCATGTCGTCGTCAATCTGGGCCGCGCCGAAGGCGTGATCCGCCGCGACCAGCAGATCCCGCGCGAAGTGGTTCGCGTCGGCGACCGCATCCGTTCGGTCGTGCTGAACGTGCGTCGCGAAAATCGTGGCCCGCAGATCTTCCTCAGCCGCGCGCACCCCGAATTCATGAAGAAGCTGTTCGCGCAGGAAGTGCCCGAAATCTATGATGGCGTCATCACCATCATGGCCGCCGCCCGCGATCCGGGCTCGCGCGCCAAGATCGGCGTCATCAGCCGTGACAGCAGCATCGATCCGGTCGGCGCCTGCGTCGGCATGAAGGGTAGCCGCGTCCAGGCCGTCGTGCAGGAAATGCAGGGCGAGAAGATCGACATCATCCCCTGGTCGGAAGATACCGCCACCTTCGTCGTCAACGCGCTGCAGCCGGCCCAGGTCGCCCGCGTCGTCATCGACGAGGAAGAAGAGCGCATCGAAGTCGTCGTCCCCGACGATCAGCTGTCGCTCGCCATCGGTCGCCGCGGCCAGAATGTCCGCCTCGCTAGCCAGCTGACCGGCAAGGCGATCGACATCATGACCGAGGCCGACGCCAGCGAGAAGCGCCAGAAGGAATTCGTCAGCCGTTCGGAAATGTTCCAGAACGAGCTGGACGTGGACGAGACGCTGTCGCAGCTGCTGGTCGCCGAAGGCTTTGGCGAGCTGGAAGAAGTCGCCTATGTCAGCGTCGAGGAACTGGCCGGGATCGAAGGCTTCGACGAGGATCTGGCTGCCGAGCTGCAGAGCCGCGCGCAGGAAGCGCTCGACCGTCGCGAACAGGCCGCCCGTGAAGAGCGTCAGGCACTGGGCGTCGAGGACGCGCTGGCCGACATGCCGCACCTCACCGAAGCGATGCTGGTCACGCTCGGCAAGGCTGGCGTCAAGACGCTCGACGACCTCGCCGATCTGGCCACCGATGAACTGGTGCAGAAGAAGCGCGTCGACCAGCGTCGTCGCAAGTCGGACAGCGGCAATGAGGACAAGGGCGGCATCCTGGCTGCCTATGGCCTGACCGACGAGCAGGGCAATGAGATCATCATGGCCGCCCGCGCCCACTGGTTCGAAGGTGAGGAAGCGTAAGCCAAGATGCCTTTCGTCGACATCCGCCTGGCCGGTAGCGCGACTCGCGAGCAGAAAGCCGCGATCGTTGCTGACGTCACCCAGTCGCTCGTGGAGCGGCTGGGAAAGCCGGCGGCTGCCGTCCAGATCGTGATCTCGGAAGTCTCGACCGAAAATTATGCGGCCGGCGGTCAGTTGATCGCCGACCGCGCAATTTCTCCAGCCAGGGAGGACGCCAATGCTGCGGACACTCCCCGATGAGAGAATAAGCCTACTCGACAGCGTTGGTCTTGCCCTTTTGTCCGTTTTGGCGGAGGGGCGCGCATGACCGAACGCAAATGCATATTGAGCGGCGACCGCGCCGATCCCGAAACGCTGATTCGCCTGGCCATCGGGCCTGAAGGACAGGTGCTCCCTGACGTCCGCGCCAAGGCGCCGGGCCGGGGCGCCTGGATCGGTGTGTCACGGGCTGAACTGGAAACGGCGCTGGCCAAGGGCAAGCTCAAGGGTGTGCTCGCCCGCGCCTTCAAGGAAGGCGCTCTTGAAATTCCCGACAATCTTCCCGATCTGGTAGAGGCCGGGCTGCGGCAGGATCTGCTCAGCCGCCTGGGGCTGGAGGCTCGCGCCTCCATGCTGCTGACCGGATCGGAAAAGATCGACGTCGCATGCCGCAAGGGCATGGTGAAAATGCTGCTCCATGCCGCCGATGCGGGCACGGACGGCAATCGAAAACTGGACCAGGCCTTGCGCGTGGGACAGGAAGCGGAAGGCACGGATCTTGCGGGCATCGTCTTGCCTGTGGACCGGCACGCCCTATCTATGGCAATGGGGCGCGACAATGTCGTCCATATCGCGGTGACCGACTCGCGGGCGACAGTGCGCCTGCGTGCGGCTCTGGGCCGCTTGGAAAGCTATCTGGGATGCGCTACCGGGGCGCCGGTGCATGGGGAGCAGGACTCCGCCGATGCGCAGGCGCATGAGGCTGCATGGAATGATGCGTCGGCGGCTGCGCCGGCTGATGATGATGTGAAGGGTTAAACATAGTCGATGAGTGACAGCAACGAAGACAAGCCGGTTCTGGGCCGCAAGCCGCTGGGGATCAAGCGCACGGTCGAGTCCGGTCAGGTGCAGCAGCAGTTCAGCCATGGCCGCAAGAACACGGTCGTGGTTGAGGTGAAGCGGCGCCGCGTCCCCATGGGCAAGCCGGGTGAAAGCACCGGCGCTGCGCCCGCTGCTGCGCCCCAGGCTGATCCGACGCCGGCCGCGCCCGCAGCGCCGGCCGCACCCCGTCCCGCCGCGCCTGCGCCGCAGCAGCGCGCGCCGCAGCCCGCCCCGGTGCGTCAGGCGCCGCCGCAGAGCCTGATGTCGCGTCAGGAACTGCAGGCCAAGCTGCTGCGCGAGGCCGAGGAAGCCCGCATGGCCGCGCTGGAAGATGCGCGCCGCCGTGAGGATGCCGCGCGCCTTGCCGCCAGCGAGGAAGAAAAGCGCCGCGCCGAGGAAAATCGCCAGGCTGCCGAAAATGCCGAGGTCGAGGCCGCCAAGGCTGCCGAAGCCGCCGAGCAGGCCAAGGTTGCCGAAGCCGCCAAGCCGGCTGCGCCGGTCGAGGCCCCGGCCGCGCCGGCTGCTGCAGCCGAGCCTGCCGCTGCCGCCCCGGCCGCGCCCGCCGCACCGGCGACCACCAGCTCGACCATGCCGCCGCCGCGCCGCTTCACCCCGGTCGCGCCGGTCAAGCGCCCCGAACCGGCGAAGCCGGATCGTGCCAAGCGTAACGATGACAATCGCCGCCAGTCCGGCAAGCTGACCGTCACCCGCGCGCTTGCGGACGACGACAGCGCCCGTGCCCGCAGCCTCGCCGCGCTCAAGCGCGCCCGCGAGAAGGAACGTCGTGCCCATTATTCGGGCGGCAGCCAGCCGCGCGAGAAGCAGAGCCGCGACGTCGTGGTGCCCGAAAGCATCACCGTGCAGGAACTGGCCAACCGTATGGCCGAAAAGGGCGCGGACCTGGTCAAGGCCCTGTTCAAGATGGGCACCGCCGTCACGCTCAACCAGCCGATCGATCAGGATACGGCGGAGCTGTTGGTCGAGGAATTCGGCCACCGCATCCAGCGCGTGTCGGATGCCGACGTTGAAATCGGCATGGAAGGCGAGGCTGACGCACCCGAAACGCTCAAGCCCCGTGCCCCGGTCGTGACCATCATGGGCCATGTCGACCATGGCAAGACCTCGCTGCTCGACGCGCTGCGCGGCACCGACGTGGTGGCCGGCGAAAGCGGCGGCATCACCCAGCATATCGGCGCCTATCAGGTGAAGACGAAGAGCGGTGATCTCATCACCTTCCTCGACACGCCGGGTCACGAAGCTTTCTCGGAAATGCGTGCCCGTGGCGCCAACGTCACCGACATCGTCATCCTCGTGGTGGCGGCCGATGACGGCCTGATGCCGCAGACGATCGAAGCCATCAACCACACCAAGGCTGCTGGCGTGCCGATGATCGTCGCGATCAACAAGTGCGACAAGCCCGACGCCAACCCGCAGAAGGTGCGCGAGCGCCTGCTGAGCGAGGAAATCGTGGTCGAGGACATGGGCGGTGACGTCCAGGACGTGGAAGTGTCGGCGCTCAAGAAGACCGGCCTCGACGAACTGATCACCAAGATCCTGCTCCAGGCAGAGGTCATGGAACTGACCGCCAACCCCGATCGCGACGCCGAAGGCAATGTGATCGAGGCACAGCTCGACAAGGGCCGTGGTGCGGTTGCGACCGTGCTGGTCCGCAAGGGCACGCTGAAGATCGGTGACACCTTCGTCATCGGCTCGGAAAGCGGCAAGGTTCGCGCGATGATCAACGACAAGGGCCAGCAGGTTAAGGTCGCCGGTCCCTCGACCCCGGTCGAGGTTCTGGGTCTGTCGGGCGTGCCGATGGCCGGTGACCAGCTCACCGTCGTCGAGAATGAAGCCCGTGCCCGCGAAGTCGCCGCCTATCGTCAGGAACAGGCGACCAAGAAGCGCACCACGGCTGCTCCGACCAGCTTCGAGCATATGTTCTCGGCGCTGAACACCAAGGTCATCGAATATCCGGTGGTGGTGAAGGGCGACGTGCAGGGTTCGGTCGAAGCGATCGTGTCCTCGCTCAACCGCATCTCGACCGACGAGATCAAGGTTCGCATTCTGCATTCGGGCGTCGGCGCGATCACCGAAAGCGACGTCACGCTGGCCGCTGCCAGCCGCGCGCCGCTGATCGGCTTCAACGTGCGTCCCAATGCCAAGGCCCGTCAGCTCGCCGAGCGCGAGAAGATCAGCCTGCGCTACTATGACGTGATCTACGACCTGCTTGAGGAAGTTCGCGGCGAAATGGCTGGCCAGCTCGCCCCCGAACGGATCGAGACGATCGTCGGCCGCGCCGAGGTGCTGCAGGTCTTCCCGGCCGGCAAGAAGGACAAGGCGGCTGGTCTGCTCGTCCTCGACGGCATCATCCGCAAGGGTCTGGCCGCGCGCCTTACCCGCGACGATGTCATCGTGTCGCGCACCAACATCGCGTCGCTGCGTCGCTTCAAGGATGATGTGTCCGAAGTCCGCGCCGGCATGGAGTGCGGTGCGGTCCTGCAGGACACCAACGACATCAAGCCGGGCGACACGCTCGAACTGTTCGAAGTCGAAGAGCGCGCACGCACGCTGTGAGTTACAGAAGGCCGGTCGAGGAATTTAGCCGTGAGCTAAATTTCTTGACCGGCCTTTGTCGTGCCTATAATTTGCGGATGTGGATATCCGCTTCTCGAAGACGGCGATGAGAGCGCTGCTGCGATCGAACAAGCGAATGCTTATTCGGCAGAAGATTGACGAGTTGGCGAGCGATCCCGCATCGCTTGATGCCAATGTCAAACGCCTGCAGGGGCGTCCTGAATATCGGTTGCGGGTTCAGGACTGGCGCGTGATTTTCCGTCTCGATCAGGATATTCTGTGGATTGACGATATAGCGCCGCGCGGATCGGCTTATGAGGTGAACCCATGACCGTTCAAATTGTCGAGATCGCGGGCCAGAAGATCGCGATGCTGCCGATTGAGGATTATCAACGGCTTATCGAGATCGCGGAGGATAAGGCTGACACGGTAGCAGCTGCAGAGGCTGAGGCGCGCCGCGATGAGGGCGAGGAATATCTTCCCGCGAAAGTGGTCGATGGAATGATGGCCGGGGAAAGCCCTTTACGCGCATGGCGAAAACATCGGGGCTTAACGCTGAAAGTTTTGGCGGAACGGGTGGGCTCGACACATGCCCATCTCAGTAATGTAGAACGCAATAAGAGAAGCGCGAATGTGGAACTCTGGCGCAAGCTGGCCATGGAGTTGAATGTTTCGCTCGACGATATGTTTTTTAAGGTCTGACTATGGCTCAACAACAATCCGAAGGCCCCTCTGTCCGCCTGCTGCGCGTCGGCGAACAGGTGCGCCATGTCCTTTCCGACATTCTCCAGCGCGGTGACGTGCATGACGATGTGCTGAGCCAGCATGTGGTCAGCGTCACCGAAGTGCGCATGTCGCCCGACCTGCGCCACGCCACCGTCTTCATCAAGTCGCTGCTCGGCAAGGATGAGGAAGCGGTGCTCAAGGCGCTGCGCACCAACACCGCCTATCTCCAGCGCGAAGTCGCGCACCGCATCCGCCTCAAATATGCAGCGAAGCTCAAATTCCTGTCGGACGAGAGCTTCGACGAGGGCAGCCATATCGACAAGCTGCTCCGCGATCCCAAGGTCGCCCGCGACCTGGAGCAGGATCACAGCGAAGATTGACTCATGACGCGGTAAGACGCATCTTACCGCCATGAACGCCAAGACCACCCTGTCGGCCAAAGGCCAGGTCGTCATCCCCAAGGATGTCCGTGACCAGCTGGGCCTTGCGCCGGGGCAGGTGCTGGATGTCGTGCCGATGGGCGGCGGCATATTGTTGAAGCCGCAGTACAAGAAGTCCGGCCGCAGCTTTGACGAGATCATGGCCGGGATCAGGGCGCGCTACCAGCATCAAGGCCCGCCGGTTTCGATCGAGGAGATGGACGAGGCGATCGCGCAGATGTTTCGAGACCGGCAGGATTGATGGCCGCAGCCATCGACACGAATGTGCTGGTGCGGTTCCTGACCGGAGACGACCTTGCGCAGGCGGCTGTGGCGGCGGACCGGATCAGCCTGGGATTCGTGTTGCTTCCGACCGTCGCAGTCGAAACCGAATGGGTATTGCGTGCCGGCTATAGTTGGCCGCGCGAACGGATCGAAGCCGCATTCCGGGACGTCATCGACCTGCCCGAAGCGATCGGATTGCCTGCCAATATGGATTGGGTGCTGGATCGCTTCGCTGCCGGCGCAGACTTTGCCGACATGATGCATCTGTCCATGGCTGGCGACGCGGATGCCTTTGTGACATTCGACCAGCGGATCGAAAAACGGGCAGGGGATTCCCCGCCCGTTGCCGTCATTACTTTGGCATAAGAATTCAAGAACGGGGAATTTCATGCGGGCTTTCTGGTTGTCCTGTGCGCTTCTGTCCTGCGCGGCTACGCCCGCCATCGCCCGTGAACCCGCCATCCATCCTGCCGTCACCACCGATCCCGCGCCCGACGCCGCCAACCCGGCGCGGATGGATGCGTTCGTCATTCCCTCGGGCGAGGGGGCGATGAATGCGGTCATGTATGTCGCGGCGGGCAGCGGCGTGCATCCGACCCTGCTGCTGCTCCACGGCTTTCCGGGCAATGAGCAGAATCTGGATCTGGCCCAGGCCGCGCGTCGCGCCGGCTGGAATGTCCTGACCCTCCATTATCGCGGATCATGGGGCAGCCCCGGCATCTTCTCCTTCGCCAACGCGGCAGAGGATGCGTTCAATGCGCTGCTGTTCCTGGAGGAAGCCTCGACCGTCGCCAAATATCGCATCGACACGAGCGCGATCGTGGTCGCCGGCCACAGCATGGGCGGCTTCATGGCGGCGGAGGCGGCGGCCGCAGAACCGCGCGTCGCCGGGCTGTTCCTGATCGATCCCTGGGATCCGGCCCAGACCGTCGCGTCGCTGGCGACGCCACAGGGCGAGGCGGGTTGGAAGGCGGAGGTGGCGGGCGACCTGCCGCCGCTGTCGGGCGCCAGCTATGAAAGCCTGACCGCCGAGATCAAGGACGACGGCCAGAAGTTCGACCTTGGCCGCAAGCTGGTCGGCTATGGCCGCCGGCCGCTGACCATCATCGGTGCGGAACGCGGCATCGGCGCGATGGCGCGCAAGGTCGGGGCGGACGCCCAGTCGGCCAATCCCAACACCCGCCTGATGGTCTGGCCGACCGATCACAGCTTTTCCGACAAGCGGATCGCGCTCGCCGATGCGCTGGTGCGTTTCCTGGCTGGCGTTGCGCCGACGCTGCGCTAAAGCGCGGCCATGGCGAAGCTCTATTTCTATTATAGCTCGATGAATGCGGGCAAATCGACGACCCTGCTGCAGTCGAGCTTCAACTATCAGGAACGCGGCATGGCGACGATGCTGTGGACCGCGGCGGTCGACGATCGCTTCGGCCATGGCCGGATCGCCTCACGCATCGGGCTAGAGGCGCAGGCGCAATTGTTCGAGCCGGGCGTCGACATGCTTGCCGCCATCGCTGCCCAGCATGACGCGACGCCACTGTCCTGCGTGCTGGTGGACGAGGCCCAGTTCCTGACCCGCGATCAGGTCTGGCAACTCGCCGCGGTCAGCGACAGCCTGGGCATTCCCGTTCTCTGCTACGGCCTGCGCACCGATTTCCAGGGGGAATTGTTCGAGGGCAGTGCCCATTTGCTCGGCCTCGCCGACGCGCTGACCGAGATCAAGACGGTGTGCGATTGCGGCCGCAAGGCGACGATGAACCTGCGTGTCGATGCGTCGGGACGCGCGATCCGCCAGGGCGCCCAGACCGAGATTGGCGGCAATGACCGTTATGTGGCGCTGTGCCGTCGCCATTTTGTCGAGCAGATGCGCGGATGAGCCGGATGGACGATCTGCTGGCGCCGATCGACGCGCCCGGCCTCTATCTGGAGCAACTGGCCGACCATCATCGCGAAGCCTTGCGCGCCATCTGCCCGGTTGATGATCCGGTGTGGGAGATTTATCCCAACCATCTCGCCGGCGCGGATTTCGACCCGACCTTCGACGCGATCCTGGCGACGCCCAATCGCCACACATTCCTGATCCTGGCCGATGGTCAGCCGGTCGGCATGTCGGGCTATCTCAATGTCGATGCCGCGCATAATGGTCTGGAACTGGGTGGCACCTATATGACGCCGTCGGTGCGCGGCACCGGGCTGAATGGCCGCATCAAGCCGCTGCTGCTGGCCCGCGCCTTTGCCTGCGGCTTCACCCGCGTCCAGTTCTGCATCGACGCGCGCAACATCCGCTCGCAAAGGGCGGTGGAGAAGCTGGGCGCCGTGCGCGAGGGGGTGCTGCGCAAGCAGCGCATCACCTGGACCGGCCATGTCCGCGACACGGTGATCTATTCGATCCTCGCCGACGAATGGGCCGCGCGCGCCGCCTGAGCTTCAGTTGATGCCGGCAATCCAGTCGGGCAATTCGCCCAGCCGTTCGAGCTGGGTATAGCGCGCCGCGCCGATCGGCGGCTGCGCCCGCTCATGCGACCAGGCGCCCTCCTGCGGGATGAACGCCGCCCACGCCCCGGCCTCCAGCGCCGGCAATATGTCCGACCGCATCGAATCGCCGGCCATCACCGCCTGTTCGGGGGCGATGCCATGGCGGGCGAACAGGGTGCGGAAAGTATCGACCTTCTTGTCGCTGACGATCTCGATCCCGGAAAACAGGTCGCCCAGGCCCGACGCCGCCAGCTTGCTTTCCTGGTGCAGCAGGTCGCCCTTGGTCACCAGCACCAGCGGGCCGATGTCCGCCAGTCGCTCCAGCGTCTCTTCCACCCCGTCGAACAGCTCGACCGGATGGGCCAGCAGCGCGCGGCCCGCCGCCAATATGTCCTGGATCATTGCGGTCGACAGTTGATCGCCGGCCAGCTCCACCGCCGCCTCGATCATCGACAGGGTAAAGCCCTTGGCGCCATAGCCATAGAGCGGCAGGTTGCGGATCTCGCAGGGGATCAGCCGTTCGCGCGTCACATCGACATCGGCAAAGGGCTGCAACATGTCGGTCAGCGCGTCTTGGGTCGCGTTGAAATGACGCATATTGTGCCACAGCGTGTCGTCGGCATCGAGGCAGATGAGCTTGATCGTCATGGCGCCGGAATAGCGCGGCGCGGGGCAGGGGGAAATGGCTGATCGGCGAGGCGTTTCATCCTTCCTTCCATTGGCCTCCGGTTTTCGACAGGCTCGAAACGAACGGACGGAAGGATGCGATAAGGGCTGACAGGGCAGGGTAGGCGCTATAGAGCGCGCCGCCATGCACGGCTGGATCATCCTCGACAAACCCCATGGCCTTGGCTCGACCCAGGCGGTCAGCGCGGTGAAGCGCGCGCTGCGGACCCAACGCGAGGTTCTGGGCGGCACGGAGAAATGGAAGGTCGGCCATGGCGGCACGCTCGATCCGCTGGCGACCGGGGTGCTGCCGATCGCGATCGGCGAGGCGACCAAGCTCGCCGGCCGGATGCTCGACAGCGACAAGATTTATGACTTCACCATTGCCTTCGGCGCGCAGACCGATACGCTCGACCTGGAGGGGAAGGTGATTGCGGAAAGCGATGTGCGCCCGACGCTGGCCCAGTTGGAGGCGGTGCTGCCGCGCTTCACCGGACCGATCGAACAGGCGCCGCCCGCCTATAGCGCGATCCTGATCGACGGCCAGCGTGCCTATGACCTCGCCCGCAAGGGGGAGCAGGTGGAGATGAAGATGCGATCGGTGACGATTCATGCGCTGACCCCCGTTCGGTTCGAGCCTGTCGAGAACGATGCGCAAGGGTTCTCGACAGGCTCGAACCGAACGGAGGAGGGCGCACTCACCGCCGTCACCCTCACCGCCCATGTCTCCAAGGGCACCTATATCCGCTCCCTCGCCCGCGACATCGCGCTGGCGCTCGGCACGGTTGGCCATGTCACCATGTTGCGCCGGATCAAGGCAGGGCCCTTCGCCCTGGAAACCGCGATTTCGCTGGACAAACTGGACGAAGCTGCTAGGGGCGGCGACATCGGCGAGCTTATGCTCCCGTTGACGGCAGGGCTGGACGATATCCCGGCTCTTGCAGTCTCTCCCGATGAAGCATTGGCACTCCGACAGGGGAAGATGCTCATGGGGAAACCGCACACCGGTCTCCTGCTGGCGATGTTGGGCGATACGCCCGTCGCGCTGGTGGAGTCCAGTGGCCCGGAGATCCGGGTGGTGCGCGGCTTCAATCTCTAGATACGAAAGGAAGCCCGATGTCGATCACTGCAGAGCGCAAGGAAGCGCTGATCAAGGAACATGCCCGCGTCGAAGGCGACACCGGTTCGCCGGAAGTCCAGGTTGCGATCCTGTCGGAGCGCATCTCGAACCTGACCGAGCATTTCAAGGGTCACCACAAGGATAACCACAGCCGTCGCGGCCTGCTGATGCTGGTCAACAAGCGTCGTTCGCTGCTGGACTATCTGAAGAAGAAGGATGCGGCTCGCTACACCGACCTCATCACCAAGCTGGGCCTGCGCAAGTAAGCCTGCTAATAAGGGACGGCCCCATTCGGGGCCGTTTCCGATTCTAACGGACGTCCTTTTGGGGATGTCATTCGGGACGGGCGCAATCCGGCGCCCCGTTTCGTTTCAGGGGCCACACGATGCTCCACAACCGCCGCGGACCGGTTTCGTCCGCATATGAGGCCCCGCCCGGCAATAGGGCCAGGTGGGCAAAGGAACATATATGTTCGATGTAAAGAAAGTTTCGATCGAGCTGGCCGGCAAGACGCTGACCCTCGAAACCGGCCGGATCGCGCGTCAGGCCGACGCCGCCGTGCTGGCAACCTATGGCGAAACCGTGGTGCTGTGCGCCGTGACCGCCGCCAAGTCGGTGAAGGAAGGCCAGGACTTCTTCCCGCTGACCGTCCACTATCAGGAAAAATATTCGGCCGCCGGCCGCATTCCGGGTGGCTTCTTCAAGCGTGAGCGTGGTGCCACCGAGAAGGAAACCCTGGTTTCGCGCCTGATCGACCGTCCGATCCGCCCGCTCTTCCCCGAAGGATTCTACAACGAAATCAACGTCATCGCCCAGGTGATGTCGTTCGATGGCGAGAGCGAGCCCGACATCGTCGCGATGATCGCCGCCTCGGCTGCCCTGACCCTGTCGGGCGTGCCCTTCATGGGCCCGATCGGCGCCGCCCGCGTCGGTTACAAGGATGGCGAATATCAGCTGAACCCGTCGCTGGACGAAGTGAAGACCGGCGAACTCGACCTGGTCGTCGCTGCCACCAGCAACGCCGTGATGATGGTCGAATCCGAAGCCAAGGAACTGTCGGAAGACGTCATGCTTGGCGCCGTCCTGTTCGCCCATGAAGCGAGCAAGAAGGTCGTCGACGCGATCATCCAGCTGGCCGAAAAGGCCGCCAAGGATCCGTGGGAAATGGCCAAGGGCGACGATCTCGGCGCGCTGAAGGGCAAGCTCAAGGACCTGATCGGTGGCGACATCGCCGCCGCCTACAAGCTGACCGACAAGTCGGCCCGCTCGAACGCCCTGAACGAAGCCCGCGCCAAGGCGAAGGCGATGTTCGCGGAAGACGGCCTCGACGCCCAGACCGTGATGGCCGGCATCAAGCTGACCAAGAAGCTGGAAGCCGAAATCGTCCGTGGCGCCATCCTGAAGGATGGCCAGCGCATCGACGGCCGCACCACCACCCAGATCCGTCCGATCGAGGCGATGGTCGGCTTCCTGCCGCGGACCCATGGTTCGGCCCTGTTCACCCGTGGCGAGACGCAGGCGATCTGCACCACCACGCTGGGCACCAAGGACGCCGAGCAGATGATCGACGGCCTCACCGGCCTGCACTATGAAAACTTCATGCTGCACTACAACTTCCCGCCCTATTCGGTCGGTGAAGTGGGCCGCTTCGGTGCGCCGGGTCGTCGTGAAGTAGGCCATGGCAAGCTCGCCTGGCGTGCGCTGCACCCGGTGCTGCCGACCAAGGACGAATTCCCCTACACCATCCGCGTTCTCTCGGACATCACCGAGTCGAACGGTTCCTCGTCGATGGCCACCGTCTGCGGTGGTTCGCTCTCGATGATGGACGCGGGCGTTCCGCTCAAGCGTCCGGTGTCGGGCATCGCCATGGGCCTGATCCTGGAAGGCAGCGACTTCGCCGTCATCTCGGACATTCTGGGTGATGAAGATCACCTCGGCGACATGGACTTCAAGGTGGCTGGTACCGAAGCCGGCATCACCACCATGCAGATGGACATCAAGGTTGCCGGCATCACGCAGGAAATCTTCGAGACCGCCCTGCGCCAGGCCAAGGAAGGTCGCGCCCACATCCTGGGTGAGATGAACAAGGCCCTGTCCTCGACCCGCACCGAACTGTCGGCGCACGCCCCGCGCATCGAGACGATCCAGATCGACAAGTCGAAGATCCGTGACGTC
Organism: Sphingobium sp. BHU LFT2; assembly: GCF_018604485.1. Classification (NCBI taxonomy): domain Bacteria; kingdom Pseudomonadati; phylum Pseudomonadota; class Alphaproteobacteria; order Sphingomonadales; family Sphingobiaceae; genus Sphingobium; species Sphingobium sp. BHU LFT2. The sequence goes on along the minus strand of NZ_JAFCGW010000004.1, from coordinate 406,786 downwards.
ATCGGCACCGGCGGCAAGGTCATCCGCGAGATCGTCGCCGAAACCGGCGCCAAGGTCGACATCGACGACGAAGGCATCATCAAGATTTCGTCGTCCGACACCGCCCAGATCGAAGCCGCCAAGAAGTGGATTCTGGGCATCGTCGAGGAAGCGGAAGTCGGCAAGATCTACACCGGCAAGGTCGTCAACATCGTCGACTTCGGTGCGTTCGTGAACTTCATGGGTGGCAAGGACGGCCTCGTCCACGTCAGCGAAATGAAGAATGAGCGCGTCGAGAAGCCGACCGACGTCGTGTCGGAAGGCCAGGAAGTGAAGGTCAAGGTTCTCGAAATCGATCCGCGTGGCAAGGTTCGCCTGTCGATGCGCGTCGTCGATCAGGAAACCGGCGAGGAACTGGAAGACACCCGTCCGGCCCGCGAACCGCGTGAACCGCGCGGCGACCGTGGTGATCGCGGCGATCGTGGTCGTGGCCCGCGCCGTGACGGCGGCGACCGTGGCGGTCGTGGTGGCGATCGTGGCCCGCGCCGCGACCGTGGCCCGCGCAGCGAAGGCAAGGGCGACGATGACGGCTCCAACGCCGGCCTGCCCGACTTCCTGACCCAGGACTGATCGGCAGCATCATCGCTGACAAGAAAATGGGGCGTCCGGTTCGACCGGGCGCCCTTTTTCGTGACGAATCCTGTCAGGGCTGATTTCGATCAAGGCGCGGGGGGCGACATCTGATACGCTCGCGTCACGGTCCCGGGGGGAATATCCATGCAACGCAGGAATGAGCGGTTTGTCGAGCGCCTGCCGCTCGTGCTTCCAAGACCGGTCTATGGCTATGCGCTGAGCCTGTTGCTCTGCCTGCTCGCCTGGCTGGTGCGGGTTGCAGCGGAAACGCTGCTGCCGGTCGGCTATCCCTTCGTCACCTTCTTCCCGGCGGTCATCCTCTCCTCCTTCCTGTTCGGGGTGCGGCCGGGCATCTTCGCCGCCGTCATCGGCGGGCTGCTGTCCTGGTATTGCTTCATCCCGCCCTTCTATGCGCTGGCCTTCAACCCCGGCGTCGCCATGGCGCTGATCTTCTACACGATGGTCGTGGCCGTCGACATATTGCTCATCCACTTCATGCAGCGCGCCAATTTCAACCTGGCGGTGGAGCGGGAGCGCAGCCGCGCCCTGGCCGAGAATCGCGAATTACTGTTTCGCGAACTCCAGCACCGCGTGTCGAACAATCTTCAGGTGGTGGCCGCCATGCTCTCGCTCCAGCGGCGCCAGATCGACAATGATGTCGCCCGTCGCGCGCTGGACGATGCCGCCGCGCGCCTCGCTTTGATCGGCAAGATCAGCCGCGCCCTCTATGATCCCTCGGGGCAGGGGCAGGAACTGCGCGCCTTCATGGTCATGCTCTGCGCCGATATCGTCGATGCGTCGGGCCGCACCGATATCGATTGCACCATCTGCGCGCCCGATGGCCTGTCGCTCGAACCCGATGTCATCGTGCCGCTGGCGCTGATCGTGGCGGAATCGGTCAGCAACGCGATCGAACATGGCCTGCCCGATCGCGCCGGCCGCGTCGCGGTGACGCTGGAACAGCAGACGGGCGGCGCGCTCCACCTGCGCATCGTCGACGACGGGCGCGGCCTGCCGGACGGGACCATGCCCGACGGACCGACCAGCATCGGCCTGCGCATTGCCGTCGCGCTGGCGCAGCAGCTTGGCGGCCGCTTCCGGCTGGAACCTGCGCCGGATGGCGGCGCCATGGCCTGCCTCGACCTGCCGCAACAGACGCGCTGACACGGCTTAACGTTCTGCAACATTCTGGCGCTTGGCGACGGCGATCCGCTCGGCTATGACCCGGCGCATGCTGACGAAAACCCTGACGCGCATCGGCGCGGCCACCACTCTGGTCCTGATCGCCTCGCCTGTGCTGACCGGCTGCTCCACATCAAAGAACAAGGCCGACACCCTCTACGTCGCCCGCGACGTGTCGACCCTCTACAACAGCGGCAAGGCCCGCCTCGATCGCGGCCAGTACAAGCTCGCCGCCGCGCTGTTCGATGAAGTCGAGCGCCAGCATCCCTATTCGCCCTGGGCGCGCCGCGCGCAGCTCATGTCGGCGTTCAGCTATTATATGAACCGCGACTATCCGGAATCGATCGCGGCCTCGCAGCGCTTCCTGTCGATCCACACCGGCAACAAGGACGCGCCCTACGCTTATTATCTGATCGCGCTGTGCTATTATGAGCAGATTGCCGACGTCACCCGCGACCAGAAGATCACGCAGCAGGCGATGGATGCGCTGGGCGAACTGATCCGCCGCTATCCCGACACCCGCTATGCTGCCGACGCCCGTCTGAAGGTCGACTTGGTGAATGACCACCTTGCCGGCAAGGAAATGGAGCTGGGCCGCTTCTACCAGCGCCGGGGCCAGTGGCTCGCCGCCACGCTGCGCTTCCGCACCGTGATCGACAAGTTCCAGACCACCACCCACACGCCCGAAGCGCTGGAGCGTCTGGTCGAATCCTATCTCTCGCTCGGCATCCCGGCCGAAGCGCAGAAGGCGGCCGCCGTGCTGGGCCGCAACTATCCCGGCACCAAATGGTATGAGCGCAGCTACAAGCTGATGCAGCAGCATCCGGTCAAGAGCTGAGGCGCACGCTTTATTTGTTCCCCTTTTGTGCGATGGCAGGTAGACAGGCGCCATGCTGACCTCGCTTGCCATCCGCAATGTCGTGCTGATCGAGGCGCTGGACCTGGAGTTCGGCGCCGGCCTGTCCGTCCTCACCGGTGAAACCGGCGCGGGCAAGTCGATCCTGCTCGATTCGCTGGGGCTGGCGCTCGGCGCCCGCGCCGATAGCGGCCTTGTCCGGGCAGGGGAGGCACAGGCCAGTGTCACCGCCAGCTTCGATCCGCCGCCCGCCGGACATCGCGCCGCGCTGCTGCTGGCCGACAATGGCATCGAGATCGATCCGGGCGAACCGCTGCTGATCCGTCGTACGGTCAAGGCCGATGGTGGCAGCCGCGCCTTCGTCAACGACCAGGCCTGTTCCGCGGCGCTGCTGCGCGACCTGGGCGGCGCGCTGGTCGAAATCCACGGCCAGCATGACGATCGCGGCCTGCTCAACGCCCGCGGGCACCGCGCGCTGCTCGACACCTATGGGCGGTGCGAGGCGGAGGCGGTCGCGAGCGCTCACGCCGCCTGGCGCGCCGCCGCCGCCGATCTGGCGCAGGCGCGCGACACCGTCGCCAATGCCGCGCGCGATCGCGACTATCTCGACCATGCCGTCGCCGAACTGTCGAAATTCGCGCCCGAAGCCGGCGAGGAAGCGACTTTGGCGGAGGAGCGCGCGACCATGCAGAAGGGCGCGCGCCTGTCCGATGATCTGTCCGCCGTCACCGATTGCCTGACCGGCTCCGACGGTGGCCTTGCCCAGTTGCGGCAGGCGGCCCGCCGGCTCGACCGGATCGCGGGCGAATATGAGCCGCTCTCCGCCGTGCTGGAGGCGCTGGACCGCGCCGTCATTGAAGCGGGCGAGGCGGAGGATAAGCTGGCCGAGGCGGCCGAGGCGCTGAGCTTCGACCCCGCCCGGCTGGACGCGATCGAAACCCGGCTGTTCGACCTGCGTGGCCTGGCCCGCAAGCATCAGGTCGCGCCCGACGATCTCGCCGCGCTGCGCGACGAGATGGCCGCGCGCCTCGCCGCGATCGAGGGTGGGGAGGAGCATATCGCGGCGCTCGAAGCCGATGTCGCGCGCAAGGCCGCAACCTATCGCGCCGCCGCGCAGGCGCTGTCGGCCGAGCGTCAGCTTGCCGCCGGCCGGCTCGATGCGGCGGTCGCGGGCGAACTGGCGCCGCTGAAGCTGGACGCTGCCCGCTTCCGCACCGTCGTCGCCCCGCTCGACGAAGCGCAATGGAGCGGCGCTGGCATGGACCGGGTCGAGTTCGAGATTTCCACCAACCCCGGCGCGCCCTTCGCGCCGCTCGCCAAGATCGCCTCGGGCGGCGAACTGTCCCGCTTCATTCTCGCGCTCAAGGTCGCGCTGGCGGAGCAGGGCGGGGCCGACACGCTGATCTTCGACGAGATCGACCGGGGCGTCGGCGGCGCGGTGGCCGATGCGATCGGCGAGCGTCTGTCGCGGCTGGCGCAGAGCAACCAGATCCTCGTCGTCACCCACAGCCCCCAGGTCGCGGCGCGCGGCGCCGGCCATATGCTGATCGCCAAATCGAGTGATGGAACGGTGACGCGTACCGGCGTCCATGCGCTGAGCGATGGCGAGCGCCGCGAGGAAATCGCCCGCATGCTCTCTGGCGCGGAAATCACCGCCGAAGCACGGGCACAGGCGGAACGGCTGCTGGAAGCTTGAGGCTTGCCAATTCGCGCGTTTCACATACCGTTCGGGCTGAGCGAAGTCGAAGCCTTCACCTGAGCGAAACGAAGGCGCCTCGCTCCGCTCGGCGCGTCCTTCGACTTCGCTCAGGACGAACGGAGGGGATAGGATAGCCGCATGACCCATAATCGCAGAGACATGCTCGGCCTCACCGCCGCCACGCTGGCCGCAACGGCCATCCCCGCCGCTGCGCAGGAGGCAAAGCCGCGCTACGGCCTGATCGGCCAGATGCTCAGCACGCCGGGCAAGCGCGACGAACTGGTCGGTTATCTCAAGGATGCGATCGGCGCGATGCCCGGCTGCCTCTCCTATGTCGTGGCGCTCGACACCGCCAATCCCGACGCGCTCTGGATCACCGAAGTCTGGGACAGCCGCGAAAGTCACGCCGCCTCGCTGAAACTCCCCGCCGTCCGCGCCGCCATCGCCAAGGCGCGCCCGATCATCGCCGGCTTTCCCCAGCATTTCGAAACCGTGCCGGTGGCGGGTATATGAGCGAGATGGAAACCATCACACTTTGGCGCCCGGTCGGTCCGGCCGAACTGGAACTTCTCCGCGATACGGCCATGCGCGCTTTCCCGCCGCGCCTGCCGGAACAGCCGATCTTCTATCCCGTCACGACCCGTGACTATGCCATCAAAATCGCGCGCGACTGGAATGTGCCGGCCAGTGGCAGCGGCTTTGTGACCGAGTTTGATGTCCGCAAGGACTATCTCGATCACTATGACGTGCAGGAGGCCGGCGGCCGTGCGCATCGGGAATATTGGATTCCGGCCGAGGAAATGGATAGTTTCAACGCGGCGATCGTCGGCGAAATAAGGGTTGTGGATATCTTCCCGGAAGACGCGACGGTCTAGCGCAATGAGGGGCTGGCAGTCTAAGGCATCCCCATGACCGATCCCGCCAGCCTTCCCGAAGCCGAAGCCGCCAACCGCCTGATGCGCCTTGCCAGGGAGGTGGCGAAGCATAACCGCCTCTATCATGACCAGGACGCGCCGGAGATCAGCGACGCGGACTATGACGCGCTGATCCGCGAGAACAACGCGCTCGAAGCGGCCTTCCCCCACCTGATCCGCGCCGACTCGCCCAATGCGCAGGTCGGCGCTGCGGCCACCTCGGCGCTGAAGAAAGTGCCGCACGCGGTCCGCATGATGAGCCTCGACAATGGCTTTGCCGACGAGGATATCGCCGAGTTCGCCGCGCGCGTCCGCCGCTTCCTCGCGCTGGCCGAAGACGCGCCGGTGGCGATGACCGCCGAACCGAAGATCGATGGCCTGTCCTGTTCGCTGCGCTACGAACAGGGCGAGCTGGTGCTGGCCGCGACCCGTGGCGACGGCACCACGGGCGAGGATGTGACCGCCAATGTCCTTACCATCGCCGACATTCCCCAGCGCCTGACCGGTGAGGCCATCCCGGACCTGTTCGAGGTGCGGGGCGAGGTCTATATGGCCAAGGCGGATTTCGTCGCCCTCAACCAGCGGCTGCTGGACGAGGCGGAGGATGCCGACAAGGCGCGCCAGTTTGCCAATCCGCGCAACGCCGCCGCCGGGTCGCTGCGCCAGAAGGACGCCAGCGTCACCGCCAGCCGCCCGCTGCGTTTCCTGGCCCATGGCTGGGGCGCCCACAGCGCGCTGCCCGCCGACACCCAGCTGGGCGTGATGCAGGCCATCGCGAGCTGGGGCCTGCCGGTGTCCGACATGCTGGTCTGCGTCGATAGCATCGACGCCATTCTTGCCCATTATCGCGCGATCGAGCGCGCGCGCGCCGATCTGCCCTTCGACATTGACGGCGTGGTCTACAAGGTCGACCGGCTCGACTGGCAGCAGCGGCTCGGCTTCGTGGCCAAGGCGCCGCGCTGGGCGATCGCCCATAAATTCCCGGCCGAACGCGCCCAGACCACGCTGGAGGCGATCGACATCCAGGTCGGCCGCACCGGCAAGCTGACTCCGGTCGGGCGTCTGACCCCGGTGACGGTCGGCGGCGTCGTCGTCTCCAACGTCACGCTGCATAATGCCGACGAGATAGAGCGGCTGGGCGTGCGGCCCGGCGACCGTATCGTCGTCCAGCGTGCCGGCGACGTCATCCCGCAGGTGGTCGACAATCTCACCCGCGACGAGGTGCGTGAACCCTTTCCCTTCCCCACCCACTGCCCGGTCTGCGGATCGGAAGCGGTGCGCGAGGAGGAGGAAGTCGATTATCGCTGCACCGGGGGCTTGATCTGCGCCGCCCAGCGGTTCGAGCGGCTGCGCCATTTCGTCAGCCGCGCCGCGCTCGATATCGAGGGGCTGGGCGAAAAGACGATCGAGGAATTTCTCGACCTGGGCTGGATCAAGGAGCCGGCCGACATTTTCCGCCTGCGCACCCATGCCGGCGAATTGCTGGGGCGTGAGGGCTGGAAGGAAAAGTCGGTCGACAATCTGCTCGCCGCGATCGAGGCAAAGCGCGCGCCCGATGCCGCCAAGCTGCTGTTTGGCCTCGGCATCCGCCATATCGGCGCCGTGACCGCGCGCGATCTGCTCAAGCGCTACACCACGCTTCCTGCGCTGCGCACCCTGGCGGACGAGATCATTGCCCTGCGCGATCAGGAGCATGAGACCCAGGCCAAGAAGGACAAGGCCATCGCCGAGCATATCGGGGTCGAGAATGTCGGCGCCGCCGTCGGCCATGCGCTCGCCGATTTCTTCCACGAACCCCATAATGTCGAGGCGTGGGACGATCTCCTCTCCGAAGTGTCGCCGCCCGATTATGTGGTGGAAACCACCGCCAGCGCCGTCACCGGCAAGATCGTCGTCTTCACCGGCAAGCTGGAAACCATGAGCCGCGACGAGGCCAAGGCGCAGGCCGAACGGCTCGGCGCCAAGGCGGCGGGATCGGTCAGCGCCAAGACCGATCTGGTCGTCGCCGGCCCCGGCGCGGGATCGAAGCTCAAGCAGGCGACGGCGCTCGGCATCGAGGTGATTAGCGAAGAAGCCTGGGCTGACATCGTCAAAGCGGCAGGCTAGAGCATTTTCGAAGCAGATGGTATCATCTGCTGGCTCGGAAAATGCGGAAAATAAAAGGAAAGTAGAGCATAATCCATTCAGAATGAATGGATTATGCTCTATAGGGCGATCATCATGTCAAACAGCAACAACAGTGGCACCGTCCTAGTCGACGGCGCGCATTATGATTGGGAAGTGCGGCGCGAACCGCAATGGAGCGATGCCGATGGCTGGCGCGGCATGACCGTCGCCCTGCAGCAGCAGGGGACGCAGCGCGGCGCCGTGCTGGAATTTCCGCCGCCCAAGCGCCTGCTCAAAGGACTGGCGCGCGGCCGGCTCCAGATCAACGACGCCATCGTCGCGCGCGGCGTGCGCGCGGCGCTGGCGGCCGGCTGGGAACCGGAATCGCGTGGCAAGCCGATGCAGTTCATGGTCGACGCCGACGGCAATTGATCCGAGCGCCCCGGTGCGGGCGCTATCGTTCACGCAAATTTACCCAATCTTATCGCGTGGGGGCGTAGGGCAGGGGGATGATGGGGCAGGGTCGGACGCGATTGCAGGAACTGGACGCGTTGCGCGGCATCGCGGCCTTTTCCGTGCTGCTCTTCCATTATTTCAACATCTATCCCAAGCTCTTCCCGCAAGGGCATCGCCTGCCGCCCTTGTTCGAACATGGCGGCTATGGCGTGCTGCTCTTCTTCGCCATTTCCGGCTTCGTCATCGCCTTCTCGCTGGAAGGAACGCGCAGCGCCGCCGATTTCGCGGTCAAGCGCTTCGCCCGTCTCTTTCCGGTCTATTGGGCGGCGATGGCGCTCTCGATCGGCATCGTCCTGCTGCTCGGCGCCGGTCAGTTGCTGCCGCCCGCCTGGGTGATCCCGGTCAACATGACGATGCTGCAGGGCTATTTCTATTTGCCCGCGGTCGATGGCGTCTACTGGACGCTGGGCGTGGAACTCGCCTTCTATTGCTGCATGCTGGCGATCTGGATGGGGCGCGGCTTTGCCCGGCTCGAATGGCTGCTGCTCGGCTGGCTCGCGATCAAGGCAGCGATTGCCGGCTGGCACGCGATGCCCAGCCGCCTCGTCATGCTGCTGGTGCTCGACTATATCCCCTTCTTCATCATCGGCATGCTCTTCTACCGCATCTGGTCGGGCCATCGCCGCTGGGGCCAGCAGGCGCCCTTCTTCGTGGCGGCGCTGGCGACGATCGCCTGGGCCGACCCGCGCGAATATCTGGTCGCGGCGCTGCTGGTGATGGTGATCTTCGCCGCGATGCTGCGCGGCTGGCTGCCCTTCCTGCGCCATCGGCTGCTGCTCTGGCTGGGCGCGATCAGCTATGCCCTCTACCTCATCCACCATAATGCCGGGCTGGCGATCATGAACCTGGTCGATCGCGCCGGCCTGTCGACCTGGATCGGCTTCCTGCTCGCGACCGCAGCCTCGCTGCTGCTGGCGAGCGCGCTCACCTATGGCGTGGAGCGTCCCGCCGCCCGCCGCATCAACCGCTGGTGGCGTGAACGCACCGCGTCACAGGGCCAGCGCGCCACCCAGGCCGGTTAGGCGGTCTCGGCCTCCCGCGCGTCATGCGCCCGGCGCGCGTCCATGATCGCGCCGACATGGCCCTCGGCCCAGCGCGTGATCTGGTCCAATATGCCGATCAGCCCCTGCGCCATCTCCGTCAGCCGATATTCCACCGTCACCGGCACCGTGGCATAGGCGGCGCGGCTCACCAGCCCGTCGCGCTCCAGGCTCTTCAATGTCTGTGACAGCATCTTTTGTGAGATGGCGCCGATCCGCCGGCGCAGATCGTTGAACCGCACCGGCCCGTCCTTCAATGTCAGCATCACCAGCACCGCCCATTTGTCGCCGATCCGGTCCAGCACATGGCGGGTCGGGCAATCGGGATCATAGGCGTCGCCGATCCGGGGCAGGGGCGTGGGCGCGGTCATGGGGTCGGTATCCTCGGCGTAACCAGGTGATGGCAAAGTGCCTTCTTGCGACTATGATATCAGGATCGCTATCTGGTTTCCATTGGTAACTACCCATGGAGAATGGAACATGAAGATCGCGATCATCGGCGGCAGCGGCCGTGCCGGGCGGGAAATCAGCGCGGAACTGGCCCGCCGCGGCCATCAGGTGACGGCGATCTCGCGCCATCCCGAAAATGCGGTGCAGGACGCCGGCGTCACCGCCGTCGCCGGCGACGTCAATGATGCGGCCGCGCTCAGCGCGCTGCTTGCCGGCCATGATGCGGTGGTGAGCGCCGTCATGTTCGCGGACACCGATCCGGCCTCGCTGGTCGGCGCGGTCCGTGCGTCGGGCGTCGCCCGCTATCTGGTGGTCGGCGGCGCCGGCAGCCTGGAGGTCGCACCGGGCGTCAAGCTGATCGACACGCCGGAATTCCCCGAAGCCTATAAGGCCGAAGCCGGCCGGGGCGGCGATTTCCTGACCTATCTGCGCGGCGTGGAGGATCTCGACTGGACCTTCCTCTCGCCCTCCGCCCTGTTCTTCGTCGGTGATCGCAAGGGGACATTCCGTCTCGGCACCGACCAGTTGCTGGTCGATGGCGAGGGCAATAGCAGCATTTCCTATGCCGATTATGCCATCGCGCTCGCCGACGAGATCGAAACGCCCAAGCACATCCGCCAGCGCTTCACTGTAGGCTATTAAGCAAATTCCTCCCCAAGCTCGGCTTGGGGAGGGGGACCGCCGCAGGCGGTGGAGGGGCCGGTGCGTGACCGCGCATCTTGGCCCCTCCGTCCGTGCTTCCCGTTTCTCGACAGGCTCGAAACGAATGGAAGATATGGAATGGGTGTCAGGCCACCCCCTCCAGCTTGTCCTGCGTCTTGGTCGCAAAGTCGCCGGCATCATGCCGCTCGTGCAGCTGATCCTCCAGCGGCCCGTTGGTCTTGTTGACGATCCGCCCGCGCTTTACCGCCGGGCGCGCATCGATCTGGTTCGCCCAGCGCAGCACATTTTTGTAGCTGCCCGCGTCCAGAAACTCCGCCGCGCCATAGACCCGGTTCAGCAGCACGCCCGCATACCAGGGCCACACCGCGATATCGGCGATCGAATATTCGTCGCCGGCCAGATAGTCATTCTCCGCCAGATGCCGGTCCAGCACGTCCAGCTGCCGCTTCACTTCCATCGTGTAGCGGTTGATCGGATATTCGTATTTTTCCGGCGCATAGGCGAAGAAATGGCCAAAGCCGCCGCCCAGGATCGGCGCGCTGCCCATCTGCCAGAACAGCCAGCTCAGCGCCGCGGTGCGCTTGGCTGGATCGGTCGGCAGGAATTTGCCGAACTTTTCGGCCAGGTAGAGCAGGATCGCGCCGGATTCGAACACGCGCTGCGGCGGCGACACGCTATGATCCATCAGCGCGGGGATCTTGCTGTTGGGATTGACCTCGACAAAGCCGCTGCCGAACTGGTCGCCATCGCCGATGCGGATCAGCCAGGCATCATATTCGGCCTGCGTGACGCCCGCCTCCAGCAATTCCTCCAGCAGGATCGTCACCTTCTGCCCATTGGGCGTGCCCAGCGAATAGAGCTGGAGCGGATGCGGGCCGACCGGCAATGGCTTGTCATGGGTAGCGCCGGCGATCGGCCGGTTGATATTGGCAAAGGCGCCGCCCTTGTCCTTGTCCCAAATCCAGACGGCGGGCGGGGTATAGCTGTCGGTCATGCGGGCATCGCTCCGATAAATCTCTGATGCCCGGCAGGTAGGAACGGCGCCCGCCCGCCGCAACCGAGCGCCGCTCAACCCCTGTTGATTATTTCTGCTATTCCGCTGCCTGCGTCCGCACCACCAGCACGCTGACCGGCGACTGGTGGATGATCGCCGACGCATTGGACCCCAGCAGCTTGGACGTGAGCGAGGGTTGGTGCGATCCGATCACCACCAGGTCCGCCTTCAGCCGCGCCGCCTCGCTCAGCACCTCGTCGCGCACCCGCCCGCGCCGGGTAAGGAAATGGGTGCGATCGGGCGCCAGCCCGGCCTCGCTCGCCCATGTCTTCATCGCCGCCAGCGCATCGCGCTCCTCATGCTCGTCGAAACTGCCGTCCAGCAGTTCGGAATAGCGGGTCGGCAGATAATAGCGGACATAGAGCAGATGGACGACGCCCTCGTCCCCCGCCACATCGGCCGCGCCGGCAATGGCGGCACGGGCGAGGTCAGGGGCGTTGACATCGACGGCGGCGACGATCGTGGCATAGGGCATGGCGCTCTCCTTTTATCGCTTATGCGCCGTCCAACCAGTGACGCGCGCGCGGGATGCCCCAGCCATCAAAGATTCCCGACGCGACATGAATAAGGACATGCCGCAATCGCCGGGCAATGGGGGAGGCGGCAGGCGCGGCCATTCCCACCCGTCGCTGAGATGGCGGAGTGGGGTGGGAAGCTGGCCACCTGTTTCACAACGTCATCCCCGCGCAGGCGGGGATCCATCTCACCAGCTTCGGACAAGATGCGAGGTCAGGAGATGGATTCCCGCCTGCGCGGGAATGACGAAAAGGGTGGTTTTCCGCCATTCCCCTCCCGCATGCGGGAGGGGGAACAGGTCCGCAAGTGGTCGTTAGCTGTCAAAGCCGGATATCGTCATTGCGAGCGGAGATGCTCGCTTCACCGCGACTGTCCTACATGCCCGATTTCTGATCTACCCTGCGCGATGGATCAGCGCCTTTCTTTGCATCGCCGCCTCTGCCTCGCCTGTAGCCTCATCGATGCGCGGCAGGCGCCTATGTATCGCGTCACCGTCGCTTCGTCGCCGCATGACGGGCGCGCGCCACTGACCCGCACCCCATGCCCCCGACGCGCGACAGGCGCGTAGTCGACGCGTTCCCGGCGCGTTGGCGGTGCAAAGATCCCGGAAACCCCGTTTACACTGTGAACTTCGACAGGCGCGTGTCCCTGTGCTGTTACCAGTCCTGCCGCCTGTCGCGTCGCAATCCCCGTGCGGTCCGTCGCGCCCGGCATGACGGGGCCGGGTGGTTGCGCTATGGCCTGCGTGCCGGTCCGATCGATCCCCGATCCATCGGGACGGCGAAAATTTTTATCCCGTCCCGCCCTTGACCGGCGAAACGACTTTTCCATATGCATGCCGCTGGCACTCTCCATCTGCGAGTGCTAACAATGAGAGAGTTCATCGGGAGAAGGACAAGGCGGGGCACAATGTCGCACGGGGACATTCCTCTTGCGGGCCGCGCCGGACCCATCCCAGCACAAAGGGAAAGGCAATCATCATGGCATTCCGTCCGTTGCATGACCGCGTTCTCGTTCGCCGCATTGAAGCGGAAGCGAAGACGGCCGGTGGCATCATCATCCCCGACACCGCCAAGGAAAAGCCGCAGGAAGGCGAAATCGTCTCCGTCGGTTCGGGTTCGAAGGCCGAAGACGGCAAGGTCACTCCGCTGGACGTCAAGGCCGGCGATCGCGTGCTGTTCGGCAAGTGGTCGGGCACCGAAGTCAAGGTCGACGGTGAAGACCTGCTCATCATGAAGGAATCGGACATTCTGGGTATTGTCGCCTAAGCAGGCGACGGGCTGGGTATCGTCGCCTGAGCGACAGCAACCCGCAGAATTTCGGTTTTCCATTTTTCCCTATTTTTCAAAGGAATTAGATCATGGCAGCGAAGGACGTAAAGTTTTCGCGTGACGCTCGTGAGCGCATCCTGCGCGGCGTCGACATCCTGGCCGACGCGGTCAAGGTGACCCTGGGCCCGAAGGGCCGCAACGTCGTCATCGACAAGAGCTTCGGCGCCCCCCGCATCACCAAGGACGGCGTCAGCGTCGCCAAGGAAATCGAACTGAAGGACAAGTTCGAGAATATGGGCGCCCAGATGGTCCGCGAAGTGGCCTCGAAGACCAACGACATCGCCGGTGACGGCACCACCACCGCGACCGTCCTGGCCCAGGCCATCGTGCGCGAAGGCATGAAGTCGGTTGCCGCCGGCATGAACCCGATGGACCTGAAGCGCGGCATCGATCTCGCCGTCGCCAAGGTTGTCGAGGACATCCAGTCGCGCTCGAAGCCGGTTGCCGGTTCGGCCGAAGTGGCCCAGGTCGGCATCATCTCGGCCAATGGCGACAAGGAAGTCGGCGAGAAGATCGCCGAAGCCATGGAAAAGGTCGGCAAGGAAGGCGTCATCACCGTGGAAGAGGCCAAGGGTCTCGACTTCGAGCTGGACGTTGTCGAAGGCATGCAGTTCGACCGCGGCTACCTGTCGCCCTACTTCATCACCAACCCGGAAAAGATGGCTGTCGAGCTGGCTGATCCGTACATCCTGATCCACGAGAAGAAGCTCTCGAATCTGCAGTCGATCCTGCCGATCCTGGAAGCCGTGGTGCAGTCGGGCCGTCCGCTCCTCATCATCGCCGAAGACATCGAAGGCGAAGCGCTGGCGACCCTGGTTGTCAACAAGCTGCGCGGCGGCCTGAAGGTTGCTGCGGTCAAGGCACCGGGCTTCGGCGACCGCCGCAAGGCCATGCTGGAAGACATCGCCGTTCTGACCAAGGGCGAAGTGATCTCGGAAGACCTCGGCATCAAGCTCGAAAACGTCACCCTGGGCATGCTGGGCACCGCCAAGCGCGTCACCATCGACAAGGACAACACCACCATCGTCGATGGCGCCGGTGATGCCGACTCGATCAAGGGCCGTACCGAGCAGATCCGTGCGCAGATCGAAGTCACCACTTCGGACTATGACCGTGAAAAGCTGCAGGAACGCCTGGCCAAGCTGGCTGGCGGCGTGGCCGTCATCAAGGTTGGCGGTGCGACCGAAGTCGAAGTGAAGGAGCGCAAGGATCGCGTCGACGACGCCCTGCACGCGACCCGCGCTGCCGTCGAAGAAGGCATCGTTCCCGGTGGTGGCACCGCGCTGCTCTACGCGACCAAGGTTCTCGAAGGCGTCGCTGGCGCCAATGACGACCAGACCCGCGGTATCGACATCGTCCGCAAGTCGCTGACCGCGCTGGTTCGCCAGATCGCCGCCAACGCGGGCCATGACGGTGCCGTTGTCTCGGGCAAGCTGCTTGACCAGACCGACACCTCGTTCGGCTTCAACGCGTCGACCGACACCTATGAAAATCTGGTTGCCGCCGGCGTCATCGACCCGACCAAGGTCGTGCGCACCGCGCTCCAGAACGCTGCCTCGGTTGCTGGTCTGCTGATCACCACCGAAGCTGCGGTTTCGGAACTGCCCGAAGACAAGCCCGCCATGCCCGCAATGCCGGGTGGCATGGGCGGCATGGGCGGCATGGACTTCTAATTCGGTCGCGACCGAAACGAAGTTCTCGCACATGCGACAAGAAAGGGGCCGGTGGAGCGATCCACCGGCCTTTTTCGTGCCCGTCCTTTCCGCTGTCCTACAGCCTGTTTCCGGCCCCATATGACGGTGCCTTGGCCGGGTAGGGGTAGGGGGATATTGTTGATCGGGCAGCGGAATTGATCTGCTTTGGTGGGCATCTGGTTTACCAAATCTCAAGGCTGATCCGCCACTATGCTGGCACGTGTCACGCCTCGTCCGCCATCTGTGCGCAGTCCTGCGCGCGCGCTTTGCGCCCCGTACCCAGCAGAGCGCTGAGGTGCAGGATAGCCTCGTCAAGGCGCTTTATGCCTCCCCGGCATCGCTACTTTCCGGCGCGATTTCAGGAGGTTCGCTCAGCCTTGTGATCGCGTGGCAGGCCCATGTCCTGACCATGCACATCATCGCCGCGCTGGTCCTGATCGTGGGAATCAGTCGCTCCATTTCGGCCGTCTATTTCCAGCGCGCGCTGGCGCATCAGGATGGTCCGGCGCGTCCGATCTGGGGAATCGCCTATGAAATGGGCGCCTGGATCTATGCCGCGCTGCTCGGGCTTCAGTCGCTTGCGACCCTGACGATCAGCCAGGATGCGACCCTGCATGTGCTGGCCGTCGGCATGGTCGCCTCCTATGCGGGCGGCATTTCCGGCCGCAATGCCGGCCGGGTCCATGTCGCGGTCGGCCAGACCTGCTTCACCATGCTGCCAACCTCGATCGGCCTGCTGATCGCCGGCGGCGTCGGCTATGTCGTCCTTGGCGTGCTCTGCTTCCTGATGATCTTCGCCATGGCGGAAATCACCAAGACCACCCACCGCATCGTGCTGGAAGCGATGCAGGGCAAGCAGGAGAAGAGCAACCTCGCGATCAAGTTCGAGCGGCTGGCCCGCTATGACAGCCTGACCGGCGTGGAAAACCGCATGGCGATGCAGATGCGGCTGCGCGACCTGTTCGACAATCGCATTTCCGATGCGGATCAGACCGCCGTCCTGTGGATGGACCTCGACCGGTTCAAGGAAATCAACGACACGCTGGGCCATATCGTCGGCGACCAGCTTCTGTGCCAGGTGGCCGAGCGGCTGACCCGTGCACTCGACCGGCGCGGCCATGTCGCGCGTTTCGGCGGCGACGAGTTCGTGCTGATCTGCCCCGGCGTCAGCCGCATCCAGGCCGAAGTGATCGCGGGCGACATCACCCGCATTCTTGCCGGCGATTTCGAAGTTGGCGGTCATCACCTGACCATCTCCGCCTCGATGGGCATTGCCGTCGCGCCCGAAGATGGCGCCGATGGCGACGAACTGCTGCAGCATGCCGACCTTGCCCTCTACAAGGCCAAGCATGCGGGCCGAAACCGCCATGCCCAGTTCGACTGGACCATGAAGGAGCGGCAGAACCGCACCTATGAGCTGGAGACCGGGCTACGCAGCGCGCTCGCCAATGGCGAGTTGCAACTTCATTATCAGCCGATCTTCGATACCGAGACTGGCCGGATCACCATCTGCGAGGCGCTGATGCGCTGGCAGCATCCGGAACTGGGCTGGATTTCCCCGGCCGAGTTCATCCCGATCGCCGAAAGCTCGGCCCTGATCGAGCCGATGACCAACTGGGCGCTGGCCCAGGCGTGCCGCGACGCGATGGGCTGGGACGAGGAGATCCGGGTCGCGGTCAATATCTCGCCCGCGCTCATCAAGACCGACGGCCTGCCGCGCGCCGTCATTTCCGCTTTGCTCCAGTCGGGGCTCAAGGCGCGGCGGCTGGAACTGGAAGTCACCGAATCCATCTTCCTGGAAGATGACCGCCGCACCCATCTGATCCTCAGCGAATTGCGCCGCATCGGCCTGCGCCTGGCGCTCGACGATTTCGGCACCGGCTATTCCTCGCTGGGCGCCCTGCGCACCCATGAGTTCGACACGATCAAGGTCGATCAGAGCTTCATGCGCGGCGTCGGCGAAAATCCCCGCGACCGCGCCATCGCCCAGTCCGTCGCCTATCTGGCCCGCGCGCTGGAGGTGGAGACGGTGGCTGAGGGGATCGAGACCGAGGAACAGTTGCGCTACGCCCGCGAAACCGGCTTCACCAACGTTCAGGGCTTCGTCCTCAGCCGGCCGGTCCCGATCGGCGAGTTGCAGGCCCTGCTCAACCGCAACAGGGCCGATGTCCATGACATGGCGGCGCTGATCCGCCAGCGCCGCCTGGCCTGATCCTTATTTGGTCAGCCGCGTCTGCGCCGACGCCAGCCGGCGCATCATGCGGATATCCTTGAGGTCGGTCTTGAGCGCCGAAGCGGCCCAATTCTCGACAATATCCTTCAGTTCGTCATGGTGCAGCGGATCGACCCGGCGCCCGGCTTCATAGACGCCGACATGGCCGGCATGGTGCGGGCGATTGCGGGCGACGAAATCGCGCACCGCCGCTTCCCCCTCGCCATCCTCCACCAGCGTATGGACGATGCCCATGTCGAACATCTCTTCCGCGGTGAAGACCTTGCCCGACAGGATCATGCGCTCGGCCGCCAGCCGGCCCAGCTTGCGCGACAGGATCGAATAGGCGCCCATGCCGGGGAACAGGCCGAACAGCATTTCGGGCAGGCCGAAACGGGCGCTGCGCTCGGCGATCACCACGTCGAAACAGAGCAGCGCCTCGAACCCGCCGCCCAGCGCATCGCCCTGCGCCAGCGCGATCGATACCACCGGCATGTCGCCATTGCGCCAGGTGCGATGGACCACGTCGATGCAGGCATGGCCATATTGGACCAGGCCGGGCAGGTCGCCGCGCTCGATGCAGCCGGCGAACAGTTCCAGATCGCCGCCCAGGTTGAACACGCCGGGGAAGCGGGAGCCGGCCACCATATATTTGACCGGCAACTGGCCAGCGTCGAACAGCCGCTTGGTCTCGGCATACCAGTAGCGGACGTCGCGCAGCATGGTCATGCTGAAATTGGGTCGGTTGGCCGGCGTCATGAACGCCCAGAGCGTTTCGGATTCGGCCTCCCACTGCACGTCGATCTGGCCCAGGTCGAACAGTTGGGAAGGGGCGGGGGATGACGTTACGGCATCCTCGCCAAAGCTTTCGATCTCGAATGCCGCTTCGACCTCGGTCGCGCGCTCGTCAGCTGCACTAAAGCGTCCTGAATCAATCATGTGCGCCCCATTTTTCTCTTGAATCTGAACCTTCGACGGTCGGCGCTTATGATGCAGTGCGGGACAAATAGTTGACAGATCATTAACCATTTTTATCCGCAACTGTTGCCCGGAAAGCGCGGTAAATGCGCCAAAATGGAGATTGTTGTTGCGATATCGCAACAGAAATTTTCGTTTCCCCTTTTCAGCCCGACTGCTCAGCCCTTTGTTAACCATTGTTAATTAGAGCGATCGCATGGACATGCATCGCCTTCCGGCCCGCAAGAATGTGACACTCACGCTACAGGATGCGCAGGGCCAGCCCTGGACCTTGCGCCTGTCCACCGATTGTCTGCGCTTCATCGGCCGCTATCGTCGGGTCGAGGGGTTCGATATCGACGCGATGACCCTGTTCGACGGCGTCCGCCGGGCCGGCTGAAACGGCGCTCCGACCGCGCTGCTCTTGTGCGCGCGGGCGTTCGCTCCTAGAGCGCGGCGATGACCAAGCCCCGCTTTTCCTTCTCGATCGCCGCCACCGACGGCAAGGCCCGCACCGGCGCGATCCAGATGCGCCGCGGCGAGATCCGCACGCCCGCCTTCATGCCGGTCGGCACCGCCGCCACCGTCAAGGCGATGCGCCCGGCCGAAGTGCGCGCCACCGGCGCCGACATCATCCTGGGCAACACCTATCATCTGATGCTGCGCCCCGGCGCCGAACGCATGGCACGGCTGGGTGGGCTGCACGGCTTCATGGGCTGGGACCGGCCGATCCTGACCGACAGCGGCGGCTATCAGGTGATGAGCCTCAGCGCCCTCACCAAGATGAGCGAGGAGGGCGTCGCCTTCTCCAGCCATCTCGACGGCTCCAAGCATATGCTCAGCCCCGAGCGCTCGATGGAGATTCAGCGGCTGCTCGACAGCGACATCGTCATGGCCTTTGACGAATGCACCAAGAATGGCTGCACCCATGACGAGGCCGCCAGGTCGATGGAGCGATCGATGCGCTGGGCCAAGCGCTCGCGCGACGGCTTCGACGCGGGCGGCGACCATGCCGATCGCGCGGCCCTGTTCGGCATCCAGCAGGGCTCGCTCAACGAAGGGCTGCGCAAGATTTCGGCGGAGAAGCTGATCGAGATTGGCTTTGACGGCTATGCCGTGGGCGGCCTGGCAGTGGGCGAGGGGCAGGAGGCGATGTTCGCCACGCTCGACTTCGCGCCCGACATGCTGCCGCAGGACAAGCCGCGCTACCTGATGGGCGTGGGCAAGCCCGACGACATCGTCGGCGCCGTTGAGCGCGGCATCGACATGTTCGATTGCGTGCTGCCGACCCGGTCGGGCCGCAATGGCCAGGCCTTCACCTGGGCCGGCCCGCTCAACATCCGCAACGCCAAGTTCAACGAGGATCTGGGCCCGCTCGATCCGCGCTGCGGCTGCCCGGTCTGCGCGACCTGGAGCCGCGCCTATCTCCATCATCTGGTGAAGTCGGGCGAGATGCTGGGCGCGATGCTGATGACCCAGCATAACATCCATTTCTATCAGGAACTGATGCAGGGCCTGCGTGACAATATCGCGGCCGGCACATTGTCGACCTTCACGGCCGATTTCCGCCGCGACTATCAGCGGGTCTGACGCTTTTTCAGGGAATGACGCTGATCGCGATGCTGTAGCGGCCCGTTGCAGCATCATGATCGAGCGGGGAGCGGAGCTGGCGCGACAGGCCGGTCAGCACCCGGCCATAACGTTCGTTCAGCAATAAAGTCATTTCCGGCCCGGCGCGCAGCGCGGGCGACGCCATCTGCAACAGGGCGCGGTCGTTGCGATCGGCCTCCAGATGCACCGAAATCCGCATCGTCGCACGCGGATCGGACAGCATCGCCAGTTCGACCAGTTCGGTCACCAGGAAGGCGACCGGAACGGCGACATCCTGGCTGATGTGCAGATCATCGTCGCTGTCGATCTGGATACCGAAACGGCGCGCCTCATGCGGGGCGGTGCCGCGCAGGCTGGCGGACAATTCGCTGATCAGCGGACGCACGCCGACGCCGCGATTGTCCTCCAGCTCGGCAAAATGGTTGCGATGGACGACCGACAGGGCATCGACCCGGCGCTGGATCGATCCATAGGCCGAAACTGCTTCGGGCTCATGCGCCGACCGGGCGTGCAGGCTGATCAGGCTGGCGATGATCTGCAGGTTGTTCTTGACCCGATGATGCACCTCGCGCGTCAGCTTGCGCTGGGTGTCGAGCGCGGCGGCCATTTCCGCCTCATGGGTGGCGACATCCTCGCTGATCTCGCGGAATGTGTCGCCCAGGTCGCTGATCTCGTGCGCGGGCGTGCGGATGCGCCGCAGCGGCTCCAGCACTTCGCCAGGCTGATAGGCGGCAACCTGGCGCCGCAGCAGCACCAGCGGGCGGATCAGCAGCCGATTGACCACGAACCAGCCGATCGCAGCGGCCGCGAACCACATCACCAGCGGCAGGAACAGCGACAGCAATCGGGCGATCGTCGCGGGCGGCTCGCGCACCGTCATGGTCAGCAATATGTCGGGCGGGTCGAGCCGGGCGGACAGGCTGCTGCTATGGCCGTCGATCCGGCTGCCGGGGCGGCTGACGATCATCTGCCGCTCGCCCTGGCGCAGGCTCAGTTGCCGGTTCTGCAGCGCGGTCGCCGGATCGGCGACGCTTTCGAGATGCGGCCGCGAATAATAGGCCAGCGCCGCGACGCGGTTATCATGGCTGTGGGTGCGCGACAGCAGGAAGTCGCCGGACGACAGCAGTTCGACGCGTGGACCGATGAAGCGGCGTGTGGGCGGAATGCCGGCCGGCTCCGGCGTGGCCGATCCGCACAGTTTCTTGCCGGATCGGTCATAGATATAGAATCGGATGCCGCTGCGGTCCTGCGCGGTAAGGAAGAAGGAGAGGCGGTTGCAGATTTCGCCGTCCGCCTTGCCATCGGCCAGCGCGTTGACGGTCAGGCCCAGCGCGGTGCGATCGGCGTTGAGATCGGCGGTCAGCTTACGCGCGCTCTGGGTCACGGCGACACGCAGCAGCGCTTCCTTCTCCAGGTCGGCGGTGCGGATCGCCTGCAGCGACGCCACCAGCGCGATCAGCCCCAGCGGCAGCAGCGCGAGCGTCAGGATGAGGAACATCTTGACGCCGGTGGACCGGAGATAGACGCCGAACATGGTCATGGGGGATCGAGAGGGTCCTTGTATGGGCGGCAGGGAAATGCCGCCCCGACCAGCGTTGATCAGTCCAGTTTGCTGAGCAGGTCCAGCATTTCGGCGGGAATATCTTCGTCGACCGTGCGCTGATAGACGGACTTGAGCACCTGGGACACCTGGGCCTCGTCCTTTTTCGCGACCGTGCGGCGCTTGCGTGGTTCGGGCGCAGTCTTCATGTCGCGGTCGCGGATGGTCGTGCCGACGTCAATATCCCCTCCCATCCTGTCCCGTTCCGTTGTTGAAGAAACCAAAATCAGCCCCTTTGAAGCTAAATCCGTGACGCCAGCCTGTCCGCTATTTCGCCGCAACGCATAGCGGCGTCAATTCACCAAGCTGGGCAAATTCACCAAAAAGCTGTTACCGTCGAAAAAACCGAACGAGAGTGAAACAAATCTTGGTGTCGATGGTTCCGGCATTCGAAGCATTTTTTGCACCGTCGGTCATTCGGCGGCAGGGGGAGAGGGGCTTGCCAGCGCGGCATCGTCATCCCATCCTCCGGCGAGCCGATGTTTCGGACAACAGGCCCGACAGGGCAGGGAGAAGACTTACCGATGTCGCTTGGACAGCAACTGCACCCCCATCTTCCTTTCTTGCGGCGCTATGCGCGCGCGCTGACGGGCAGCCAGACTCATGGCGATGCCTATGTCCGCGCCACGCTCGAAGCGATCGTCGCCGCGCCGGAGGAGTTTCCCAGCGGTGTCGATCCTCGCCTCGGCCTTTACAAGACCTTCCATGCGATCTGGTCGTCCTCGCATCTGGATGACGAGCCCGGCTTCTCGGGCTCGATCGGGCAGGAGGCGATCGCCCATGCCCGATTGGCCCGGCTGACCCCGCTGCCGCGTCAGGCGCTGCTGCTGACCGCGCTTGAAGGCTTCACGACGGAAGATGCCGGCTATCTGATCGGTCTCGACACCGCCGATGTCGAAGCCCTGGTCGAGGAAGCGCTGGAGGAGATCGAGGCGCAGACCCGTGCCAAGGTTCTGATCATCGAGGATGAGCCGATCATCGCGATGGATATCGAGACGATCGTGCGCGACCTTGGTCATGACGTGACCGCCATCGCCGTCACCCGCGAGGATGCGGTGCGCGAGGCGCTGGCGGAGCGGCCCGGCCTGGTGCTGGCCGATATCCAGCTGGCCGATGATTCGAGCGGCATCGACGCGGTGAAGGACATTCTCGCCGAATTCTCGGTGCCGGTGATCTTCATCACCGCCTTCCCCGAACGACTGCTGACCGGCGAACGGCCCGAGCCGACCTTCCTCATCACCAAGCCGTTCCAGCGCTCGACGGTCAAGGCCGCGATCTCGCAGGCGCTTTTCTTCGACGAAGCAACCGCCCCGGCCTGACCTGTCTTCCCGCCGGCCGATCCTTTGTGACGGTCGGCGGAACCCTCCCGGCTTTAACGCGTTAAATATGCGTAACGATTCGGAGAGGGCCGATGGCCGACGAGGAGCAGCATATCTCGACGCAGGACGCACGGGGCGGTGCCACGCCGCACGTTGTTCGCTATGTGCTGGGCATTTCGCTCGCACTGGCCGTGATCGTTATGCTGCTGGTTCTCTGGCGGTAAGGCAGTGGAAAAAATGGGCGTTTCTAGGGGTATCTTGGGAATTGGCCTTTGGCGGTAATCGAACTAGGGTGCGGATGCATATATGGCTTTGACGACTTCGGTTCATGCAGCGAGGGCGACAGTCGAAACGGGGGTTGCTGCCGTGGATGAAGGGCTGAACCAGGCGCCGCGCGAGGCACTGTCGGACGGCGAGTTCAAGCGAGAACTGGCCGCGGTCATTCCGCATCTGCGCGCCTTCGGGCGCTCCCTGTCGGGCAATCGCGACACCGCCGACGATCTTGTCCAGGAAACCCTGCTCAAGGCCTGGGCCGCCCGTGCCCGCTTCCAGGCCGGCACCAACATGCGCGCCTGGACCTTCATCATCCTGCGCAACCATTATCTCTCGCAGATGCGCCGCTCGCGTTTCCGCGGCGACTGGGACGACCTGACCGCCGACCGGCTGCTCGCTGCTCCCGCGGGGCAGGACAAGCATGTCGAACTCAGCGACATGCAGCGCGCCTTGCTGCAATTGCCCCAGCCCCAGCGCGAGGCACTGATCCTGGTTGGCGCGGGTGGCTTCGCCTATGAGGAAGCTGCGGAGATCTGCGGCGTTGCGGTCGGTACGATCAAGAGCCGCGTGGCCCGCGGTCGCGCCGCGCTCGAACAGATATTGGAGGAGGGCGCGTTGCCCTCGCGCCGGACGCAGGAAACGACCGACACGGCGGTGCTGGACGAGATCATGGACGATGTCGATCGCCTGAGCCGGGGTCGCATCTCCGACAATCTGGTCGACCATGGTGCCGACGACGACGGCGATGACGACATGGGTGGCAAGACCGTCGAGGATTGAGGGCGGGATGCACTTGCCCCGGCGTGATCGGGAACGATCCGCCCGGCTTGTCGGTTGAAAGGCCATGGGAAGGATGGAAGCCATGGGCAGCGACCCGCAACATCGACAGGATCGGACCGGGCGACGCTCGGATCGTCCGCAAGGCAGCGGCGGCATCGTCTTCGCGCTGGTGGCGCTGGCCCTGATCCTGGCGATCGGCTTCTTCTACCTCACCAACGAAAGCCGGGAGGATCGGCGCGCCGACGCCATTACCCAGGCGGCGGATTCGGTCGACAATGGTGCCCGGATCGTGGGTGAAGCCGCGCGCAATGCCGCGGACAAGCTGCGCAACAACAACTGAACCTCCTTGCGATCGGGCGGGGCAAGGCGATCCGGTGTCGCCTTGATTTACAGCCATTGGCGCCATCTTCAGATTTTCTTTGCCATTTTCAGGCAGGGTCTGAGCCCTGTCGGATTTCCTTACAGCTTGTTGTAAGGCTGGGCCGACTCCAGTTGGCGGCCCTTCCCGACCGGAGGGGCGGTGCTGCGGGAAGAAGCGCGATACGATGATCAGGCTGTTCAAACATTATGTCCCTCATGCGGTACTGCTGCTCGGCCTGCTCGATTTCCTGCTGCTGATCGGCGCGGCGGAAGCGGGCTGGATCCTGCGCGCGCACCAGATCGGCATGGATGTCGAGCCGATCGCGACCCGCATCGGCCCGCTGCTGAGCTTTGCCTTCGCCATCCAGACCGGCATGATCGCGGTCGGCGTCTACAGCCCCGAAGCGCTGCAATCGATCCGCTTCGCCTTCGCCCGCCTGCTCGTCGCCATCTCGCTCGGCGTCATCTTCCTCTCGGTCATGTATTTCCTGCTGCCCGGCATCACGCTGTGGCGCTCCAATTCGCTCTACGCGATGGGGCTGGCGATGGGGCTGCTGCTGCTGGCCCGCATGCTGCTGGGGTCGCTCCTCGGCGGCGAGGCGTTCAAGCGCCGCCTTGTCGTGCTGGGGGCTGGCCGGCGCGCCAACCGCATCCGCGACCTGGAACAGAAGCGCGGCGCCGGTTTCCTGGTGGTCGGCTATATCGCCATGAATGACGGCGACCAGGTGGTGGAGGAGGCGATCAACCGCACCGCCATCTATAACATGTCCGATTATGTGGTGCGTCTCAATGCCAGCGAGGTCGTGCTGGCGCTGGAGGAGCGGCGCAACGCCATCCCCATGTCCGACCTGCTGCGGATCAAGACCACCGGCGTCCATGTCAACGACCTGTCCACCTTCCTGGAGCGCGAGACCGGGCGCGTCGATCTCGACAGCGTCAATCCCAGCTGGCTGATCTTTTCCGACGGTTTTTCCGCCGGTCGTCGGCTGTCCAGCATGGCCAAGCGCATCTTCGACATCATCGCCAGTTCGATCCTGCTGCTGCTGACCGGCCCGATCATCCTGTTCGCCGCCTTGCTGGTGAAGCTCGACAGTCGTGGCCCGGCTTTCTACCGGCAGCAGCGCGTCGGCCTCTATGGCCAGGAATTCTGGATCGTGAAGCTGCGCACCATGCGCCAGGATGCGGAGGTCAAGGGTCAGGCGGTCTGGGCGGAGAAGGACGATCCGCGCATCACGCGCCTGGGCTATTGGCTGCGCAAGCTGCGCATCGACGAACTGCCGCAGAGCTGGACCGTGCTGAAGGGCGAGATGAGCTTCGTCGGCCCGCGCCCGGAACGGCGCCAGTTCGTCGAGGATCTGGAACAGCATCTGCGCTATTATGCGGAACGGCACATGGTGAAGCCGGGCATCACCGGCTGGGCGCAGATCAACTATCCCTATGGCGCGTCGATCGAGGACGCTCGCCACAAGCTGGAATATGATCTTTATTATGCCAAGAATTACACGCCCTTCCTGGACCTGCTGATCCTGATCCAGACGGTGCGGGTGATCCTCTGGCCCGACGGCGCGCGCTGAGCGGCAGGCCATGAGCGCGCTGCTGCAATTCATCGGCGACTGGGGCCATGCACTGGCCGCGGTCCTGTTCGCCGCGCTTGGCATCTTCATCCTGCGGCGCCGGGACGATGCGGCCGAGCCGCGCATGCTGGCCAGCGCGCTGCTGCTGACCTCCTGCTGGGCGCTCTATGTCTCGTTCGGCGGCGTCGACAAGCCGCTCTCGGGCATCGGGGAAAGCGTCCGCAACGCGGCCTGGCTGATGCTGCTGTTCGTCATGCTGCGGCGCGGGCCGGCCTCGCGCGGCGGCGCGCTAGTCGCCGTCGGCCTCGTCTATCTCGCGGTTGCCGGCCTCATCTTCCTCCAGACCTCGACCGATCTCACCTGGCGGCAATTGCCGGTCCGCAGCGACCTGCACCAGATGCTGGTGGCGGTCTCGCTCGTGCTGCGGATGATGACCGCGATCGGCTGCCTGCTGCTGGTCCATCATCTCTATACCGCCTGGCCCTCGCGCGATCGCGGGCGGGTGTCGCTGCTGCTCGGCGCGCTGGCGGCGATGTGGACCTATGACCTCAATCTCTATGTCATCGGCTATTTCGCGATGGACCGGGTCAACGAACTCTATGCGCTGCGCGGGCCGCTGATGGCGCTGCTGGCGCCGGTCATCGCCATCGGCATGCGCAAGGAAATGGCCGGGCGGCTGCAATTGTCGCGGACCATCGCCTTCCAGTCGCTCTCGCTGGTGGCGGTCGGCCTCTATGTCGTGGTGCTGACCGCGGCGGCGGTGCTGATCGAGATGATCGCCGGCCCCTATGCGCGAGTGGTGGAGATTGGCGCGGTCTTCTTCGTGGCGGTGACCGCGCTCGTCCTGCTGCCCTCGCCACAGATGCGGGCGCTGTGGAAGGTGCAGGTCGCCAAGCATTTCTTCCAGCATCGCTACGACTATCGCACCGAATGGATGCGCTTTGGCGAAACCATCGGCCGTCCGGGCGAAAATGCCCCGCCGCTGGGCGAGCGGGTGGCCAAGGCGGTCGCCGACATCACCGATTCCCCCGCCGCCCTGCTGCTGTTGCGCACCGATGACGGTCGGCTCGCGTTCGAGGCGCAATGGAACTGGCCGCAGGAGCCGATCGCCGGCCTGTCCCTGCCGCTCGATCAGCTGGAAAGCTGGGAAGGGAGCGGCTGGATCGTCGATGTCGGTCGCATCCGCGATGGCGACGCCACCTTCGACCTGCCGCTTTGGCTGATCGAGGATGCCCATGTCTGGGCGCTGGTGCCGCTGCTCCATTATGGCCGGCTGATCGGCGCGATCCTGCTTGCGCCGCCGCCGATCGACCGCCGCCTCGACTGGGAGGATTTCGACATGCTGCGCGCCGCCGGGCGTCAGGCGGCGACCCATATCAGCGAGGCGCAGGGGCAGCAGGCGCTCGACGACGCCCAGCGCTTCGACGAGTTCAACCGCCGCTTCGCCTTCATCGCGCATGACATCAAGAATCTGGTCAGCCAATTGTCCCTGCTCTCGCGCAATGCCGAGCGGCACGCCGACAATCCCGATTTCCGCGCCGACATGCTGCTGACGCTCAAGGAGTCGGTGGGCAAGATGAACGACATGCTCGCCCGCCTGTCGCAGCATAACAAGGGTCGGCCCGAAGAGCCGCGCCCGGTGGCGCTGGGGCCGCTGGTCGATCAGGTCGTGCGCAGCCGCGCCCGCCAGCGCGCCATCACCGTCAGCGGTGACTTGCCGGTGGCGCTCGCCGATCCGGCGCGGGTTGAACAGATATTGGTCCATCTGCTGCAGAATGCGATCGACGCCAGCGATGCCGATCGCCCGGTCGAACTGCATCTGGGCAGCGCGCACAGCCAGGCGACATTGGCCGTGGTCGATCATGGCTGCGGCATGACCGCCGAATTCATCCGCCGCGATCTGTTCAAGCCCTTTTCGTCCAGCAAGGCCGGCGGCTTTGGCCTCGGCGCCTTCGAGGCGCGGAGCCTGGCCGAGGCGATGGGCGGCCGGATCGACGTGGAAAGCAAACCCGGCGTGGGGAGCCGTTTCACCCTGCGCCTGCCGCTGGCGCCCGCGCCGGCGCGCGATGATGTTCAAGGAAAGGCCGCCTGATGAGCGACACCCGCCCCAAATTGCTGATCGTCGAGGATGATCCCGGCCTTCAGCGGCAATTGCGCTGGGCCTATGAGGATTATCAGCTCTTCATCGCCGGCGACCGGCTCGAAGCGATCGAGATGCTGCGGATGGAGGCGCCCGATGTGGTGACGCTCGACCTGGGCCTGCCGCCGGACCCGGACGGCACCAGTGAGGGCTTTGCCACGCTGGAGGAGATATTGCGCATCAAGCCCGATACCAAGGTGATCGTGGCGTCGGGCCATGGCGCACGGGAAAGCGCGCTCAATGCCATTTCCGGCGGTGCCTATGATTTCTACCAGAAGCCGGTCGACATTGACGAACTGGGCCTGATCGTCCGCCGCGCCTTCCATGTCCACGCGCTGGAACAGGAAAATGCGCGCCTCGCCGAAGCCGCGCCGGAGGGGGGCAGGGTGCTCGGCCGGATGATTACCGGCGCGCCGGAGATGATGCGGGTCGCCCGCACGATCGAGCGGGTCGCCAGTGCCGATGTCTCGGTCATGCTGCTGGGCGCCAGCGGCACCGGCAAGGAATTGCTGGCGCAGGGTCTGCATGATGCCAGCCCGCGTCGCGGTGGTGCCTTCGTCGCGATCAATTGCGCGGCCATCCCCGAAACCCTGCTGGAATCAGAACTGTTCGGGCATGAAAAGGGCGCCTTCACCGGCGCGGTCAAGACCACCCCCGGCAAGATCGAGCAGGCGCAGGGCGGCACCCTGTTCCTGGACGAGGTCGGCGACATTCCGCTGCCCCTGCAGGTAAAGCTGCTGCGCTTCCTGCAGGAACGAGTGATCGAGCGGATCGGCGGGCGCCAGCCGATCGCGGTCGACACGCGCATCGTCTGCGCCACCCATCAGGATCTCGACGCGATGATCGCCGCCGCCAGCTTCCGCGAGGATCTCTATTATCGCCTGGCCGAGATCGTCATCCGCATCCCCGCGCTGCGCGACCGGCCGGGCGATCCGGCGCTGCTCGCGCGCCACTTCCTTACCCGCTTCGCGCAGGACATGAACCCGCAGGTCAAGGGCTTCGCCCCCGATGCGCTCGCCGCACTCGACGCCTGGGGCTGGCCGGGCAATGTCCGCGAACTGGAAAATCGCGTGAAGCGCGCGGTCATCATGGCCGATGGCAAGCATGTGACGGCGGCCGATCTCGATCTCGACGGTGATCGGGCGGAGGGCAGCGAGCTCGTCAATCTCAAGGCCGCGCGCGAAATGGCCGATCGGCGCGCCATTCGCCGGGCGATCGCCCGTACCGACGGCAATATTTCCAGCGCCGCCAAGATATTGGGGATCAGCCGGCCGACCCTCTACGACCTGCTCAAACAATATAAGATGCAGGGCTGATCGATGCGGCGCTCACGCCTGATCCTGCTGGCGGGCCTTGCCCTGCTGCTGCTGGCGCTGGCCGGCCTGTGGCAGTGGCGCGTGCATGAGGCGGACGGCAGTGCGGCGCTCGCGCGCGGACTGGCCGCGCTGGATGCCGGCGATGCGCGCACCGCCCGGATCGAGCTGATGAACGCCATTCGCGGCAATCCGGCGTCGCTGTCGGCGCGACTGGGCCATGCCCGCGCGCTGGTGCAATTGGGTGATGGCGCCGGGGCGCAGGCCGATCTGCTGCGCGCGCGCAGGCTGGGCGCCAGCGTCGCGGACATAAATGGGCTGCTGGCGCAGGCACTGCTGTTGCAGGGCGATGCCGATGGCGCTCTGCGCGCGGTGCAGGCGGGCGAAGCCAAGTCGGCCGAGGCCGCCCGTGTCGCCGCCCGCGCCTGGCAGGCCAAGGGCGACAATGACGCCGCGCAGCGCGCCTTTGACGATGCGCTGCACCTCGCCCCGCGCGCAGCCCGGACCTGGGTCGATCTTGGCCGGTTCCGCCTGACATTGGGCGATCAGGCCGGGGCGATTGCGGCCGCGGACAAGGCGCTGACGCTGGCACCGGGCGATCCGGATGCGCTGACCCTGCGCGGCATGCTGATCCGCGATCAATATGGGCTGGTGGCGGCGCTGCCCTGGTTCGAACGGGCGCTGGACGATCATCCCAATGCGCTTGCCCCGCTCACCGAATATGCCGCGACACTGGCCGATGCCGGCCGCGCGAGCCGCGCGCTCAGCGTCAGCCGGCGCATCCTGGCGCTCGATCCCGGCAATCCGCGCGCCTGGTTCCTTCAGGCGGTGATCGCCGCCCGCGCCGGCCAGATCGATCTTGCCCGCACCCTGCTGGCCCGCGCCGACGGCCGGCTGGATGGCGAGCCGGCGACCCGGTTGCTGCGTGGCGTGCTGCATCTGTCGGATGGCAATGCCGTGCTGGCGGCCGATGCGCTGGGGCCGCTGGTGGCGATGCAGCCCGACAATCGCGTGGCGCGCACGCTGCTGGCCCGCGCATCCTATCTGACCGGCGACTATGCCGGCACGGCGGCGACGCTCGCGCCCCTTGTCGATCGCCATGATGCCGATCCCTATGTGCTGACGCTGGCGGCCCGCGCGCAGGAGCAACTGGGCGATCGCGCGCAGGCCGATGCGTTGCTGGCCCGCGCCTCCTGGCCGGTGCGTCCCTCGTCGGACCTGCTGGGCGGCACGAACGCCGTCATGGCGCCGCCGGCCGATATCGCCACTGCGGCCGACAATATCCCCTATATCCGCGCGCTGCTGATGCAGGGGCGCAAGGGTGAGGCGGTCGACCGCGCCGCGCTGCTGGCGCGCGCCAATCCCGGCGCGCCGGCCGCCCATGTCGTGCTGGGCGATGCGCTGGTCGCTGCCGGCCGGCCCGCCGATGCCGCACGCAGTTTCGAGGCGGCGGCCAATATCCGGTTCGATCGCAATGCCGCGCTGCGGCTGGTCGCGGCCTGGAGTGCGGCGGGCGACCCCGCCCGCGCGCTGCAACTCGTCCGCCTGTTCCTGGCGCAGAATCCGATGGATGTGGAGATGCAGCGACTGGCGGCCGGGGCGGCGATGCAGGCGCATGACTGGCGCGGCGCGCTGCGGCTGTTGCAGGCGGTACAGGCCCAGACGGGCGGCCATGATGCGCTGCTGATGGCCGATCTGGCCCGCGCGAGCCTGGAAACGGGATCGCCCGGCAAGGCGCGCCTCTATGCCGCCCAGGCCTATCGCCTGATGCCGGCCAATCCGGTCACCGCCGACATCTATGGCCTGGTGCTGCTGCGCACCGATGCGCAGGGGCCGGCGGCGATCGACCTGCTCGAAAAGGCGGTTGCCCTCGCGCCGCAAAACCCGCCCTTCCAGCTCCATCTGGGGCAGGCCTATGCCGCCGCCGGGCGCAAGGCGGAGGCGAAGCGCGCTTTGTCGCACGCGGCAGCCTCCAATTTCCCCGATCGCCAGCAGGCGGTGAAGGCGCTCGCTTCATTGTAAAAAAAAAAACGCCCCGAGGGGCGCTCTTCTTCAGACCTTCTGGCTGTCCAGTTCGTCGAGCCGGATGCCCAGCCGCCGGATCTGTGCCGCGACCGGCGGCCACACGCTTTCCAGGAAGCGGCTGCGTTCCGCCTCGCGCAGCTTGCGGGTCGCGCCATCGGCGACGAACATGCCCACGCCGCGTTTCACGACGACCAGCCCGTCATCCTGAAAGCTCTGATAGGCCTTGGCCACGGTCAGCGGATTGGCGCCCTGCTGCGCGGCAAAGGCGCGGACCGAGGGGAGGAGGTCGCCATCGCGATAGTCCCCATCCAGGATGGAGGCGGCAATGATCTCGCGAAGGCGGAGATAGACGGGTTTGGATTCGTCGCTCATAAGTGCATCAGTGCCATAATACAGCCGTGCAGGTCAATGGACCTTGTTACGTGAAAGCCCGTATTTTCGGCAATTATCTGTCCCATGTTGATACGATATCGTTATAATCTGGCCGGGGCCGTTCTTCCAGCGCGCGTGAGGGCGTGCCGATGAAGACGAATCCGGCTAGCCGTTCGTCCGCGCTGCCAAAGGCGTCGCGCACATCGTCATTGAAGCTCGGCCATCCAGTCAGCCAGCCGCCGGCAAAGCCCAGCGCATGGGTGGCGTGCAGCAGGTTCATGATCGCGGCGCCGGCCGACAATTCCTGTTCCCAGACCGGAATCTTGCTGCCCGCCACGGGCTTGGACAGCGCCACCACCAGGGTCGGCGCCTGATGCGCGAACTGGTGCATCGCCTCGATCTCCAGCCGCCCCGCCTCGGGTTTCTCGGCGCGATAGGCGGCCTCCAGCACTTCCGCGAGCTTTTCCCTTTTGTCCTGCGGCACGATCACGAAGCGCCAGGGCGCCAGCTTGCCATGATCGGGCGTGCGCAGCGCAACTTCGAGAATCTGGCGCAGCTGCGTATCGTCCGGGCCGGGCGCGATCAGGTCGCGCGGCTTGCCGGAACGGCGGGTCTGCAGCAGGGTGAGGGGGCTGGAAAGGTCGTTGAACATCGGTTGCCAAATGGGACGCTTTGCCGCCGGGCGCAAGGGCGAAGGGCGCACTTCCTATCGCTTCAACCCTGCTTTGACTCTGCCCACCTTTCCCCTCTAGGGTCCGCGCCATAACGCCGCCGCTCTCGCCGGCCGGCACAAAAAGACAATTTCAAGGGGGTCCGATGGCGACCGCAATCACCGTACCGGCGGAGGCAGGCAAGACCTGGCTCGGCCATCCGCGCGGCCTGTTCCTGCTGTTCTTCGCGGAAATGTGGGAACGTTTTTCCTATTATGGCATGCGTGCCATCCTGATTTTCTACCTCACCAAACATTTCCTGTTCGGCGAGGACAAGGCCTATATCCTCTACGGCGCCTATACCTCGCTGGTCTATATCACCCCGGTGATAGGGGGCTATCTGGCCGACCGGTTCCTGGGCCCGCGCAAGGCGGTGCTGGTGGGCGGGGTGTTCATCGCCATCGGCCATTTCCTGATCGCCATCACCGAAGGGCCGGGGGGGCAGGATGCCTTCTATCTCAACGGTTTCTATCTGGCGCTGGCCAGCATCATCGTCGGCACCGGCTTCCTGAAGGCCAATATCTCGGTGCTGGTGGGCGAACTTTATGCCCGTGACGATCAT
The DNA here is from genome assembly GCF_018604485.1 of Sphingobium sp. BHU LFT2. NCBI lineage: Bacteria > Pseudomonadati > Pseudomonadota > Alphaproteobacteria > Sphingomonadales > Sphingobiaceae > Sphingobium > Sphingobium sp. BHU LFT2. The sequence goes on along the minus strand of NZ_JAFCGW010000004.1, from coordinate 374,345 downwards.
CGCCGCGACCCGGCCTTCTCCATATTCTACATGGGCATCAACCTGGGCGGCGCCAGCGGACCGATCGTCTGCGGCCTGCTGGGCGAACTGTGGGGCTGGAACTGGGGCTTCGGCGCGGCCGGCGTCGGCATGCTGCTCGGCCTCGTCATGTTCGTCTGGCTGCGGCCCTGGCTGCTGGGCAAGGGCGAGCCGCCCGCGCCGGAAAAGCTGCGCGCGCCGGCGATCGGCACGATCTCGCAGGAATGGACCATTTATGCCAGCGCCGCGCTGGGCGCGGCGGCGATCTGGATGGTCATCCGCTATGCCGAACTGCTGGGCTATACGCTGCTGATCTTCTCGGCCCTGACCGTCGCCTACATCCTTTGGCGCTCGGTCACGGTGCTGACCAGGGTGGAGCGCGACCGGATGTTCGCCGCGCTCTTCCTGATCGCGCTCAATCCGCTCTTCTGGGGCCTGTTCGAACAGACCGGTTCCTCGCTCAACATCTTCACCGACCGCAATGTCGATCGCGTCATCCTGGGCTGGGACGTGCCGGCCTCTTTGTTCCAGTCGGTCAATTCCATCTACATCATCCTGCTCGCGCCGCTGTTCGCGGTGCTGTGGACCTTCCTCGACAAGCGCCGGCTGGAACCATCCTCGCCCGCCAAGTTCGGCATCGGCCTCATCCTGTGCGGCGCCGGCTTCCTGGTGCTGGTCGCGGGCGCGGCGATGGCCGGGCAGTCGTTGACGCCGGTGATCTTCGTCTTCCTCATCTATCTGCTCCACACCATGGCGGAACTCTGCTTCTCGCCGGTCGGCCTGTCGGCGATGACGCGCCTGTCGGTGTCGAACATGGTCGGGCTGGTGATGGGCACCTGGTTCCTGGCGATGGCCGCGGGCAATTTCATCGCCGGCCTGATCGCGCGCGCCACCGGCAGCGGCGAGGCGGGCGACGTGACCCAGGTGCTGGACGTCTACAGCCGCATCGGCTGGTTTTCCGTGGTGGTCGGTGGCCTGGTGCTGCTGGTCTCGCCCTATGTGAAACGCATGATGCATCTCGATCTCATTGCCGCTGAAAAGGGGAAACAGGCATGAACGCACGCAGCAAGCTGCTGCTGGGGCTGGCGCTGGTCGCGACCGGCATGACCGCGCCGGCGGTCGCCAGGAAGGAAAAGGATCAGCCCGCACCGCCGTCGCAGGGCAGTTCGGCCGAGCCGGACAATCCCTATCCTTCGACCTACAAGCCCTATCCGGGCGTCGCGACCGCGATCCGCGGCGCAACCATCTTTGACGGTGAAGGCGGGCGGATCGACAAGGGCGTCGTCTTCCTGTCGGGTGGCAAGATCACCTCGATCGGCGGCCCCGACACGCCGATCCCGGCCGACATCGCGGTGTTCGACGGCACCGGCAAATATGTGACGCCCGGCGTCATCGACATTCACAGCCATCTGGGCGTCTATCCCTCGCCTGCCGTGGACGCGCATTCGGACGGCAATGAAATGACCTCGCCGGTCACCCCGCATGTCTGGGCCGAACATTCGGTCTGGCCGCAGGATCCCGGTTTTGGTCGCGCACTCGCCAATGGCGGCGTCACCACGCTGCAGATCCTGCCCGGTTCGGGCAATCTGTTCGGCGGTCGCAGCGTGATCCTGAAGAATGTCCAGGCCCGCACCATGCAGGGGATGAAATTCCCCGGCGCGCCCTATGGCCTGAAGATGGCCTGCGGCGAAAATCCCAAGCGTGTCTATGGCGCCAAGGGCCGCGAACCCAGCACCCGCATGGGCAATATGGCGGTCGATCGCCAGACCTGGATCAAGGCGCGCGAATATCAGAAGAAGCGCGCCGCCGGTAAGGACCAGACCCGTGACCTGGGCATGGAGACGCTGGCCGACGCGCTGGAAGGCAAGATCCTGGTCCAGAACCATTGCTACCGCGCTGACGAGATGGCCAATGTGATCGATATGTCGAAGGAGTTCGGCTACAAGGTCACTGCCTTCCACCACGCGGTCGAGGCCTACAAGATCGCAGACCTGCTGCGCGAGAACGGCATTTGCGCCGCCATGTGGGGCGACTGGTATGGCTTCAAGATGGAAGCCTATGACGGGATCAAGGAAAATGTCCCGCTCGTCCATCAGGCCGGCGCCTGCGCCATCGTCCATTCCGATGACGAGAATGGCATTCAGCGTCTGAACCAGGAAGCGGCCAAGGCGCTGGGCGCGGGCCGTCGCATGGGGCTGAACATCCCTGACGAGATCGCCTGGACCTGGCTCGCCATCAACCCGGCCAAGGCGATGGGCATCGCCGACCAGACCGGCAGCCTGAAGGTCGGCAAGATGGCCGACGTCGTGCTGTGGAACGGCAACCCGTTCAGCACCTATACCCGGCCGGAAAAGGTCTGGGTCGACGGCGCCTTGCTCTATGACGCCAATGATCCCAAGCGGCGCCCGGTAACCGACTTCGAACTCGGCCAGATCGGCGCGGGAGACGTGAAATGACGATGAAGACCGCAATTCGCGCGGCCGCCGCGCTGCTGGCCGTTGCCGCCTCGCCCATGGCCCTGGCCCAGACCATCGCGATTACCGGCGCCACCCTGGCGATCGGGGACGGGTCGGAACCGATCCAGAATGGCACCGTGGTCATTTCCGCGGGCAAGGTGGTGGCCGCCGGGGCCGGCGTCGCCGTGCCGGCCGGCGCCAAGACCATCGACGCCAGCGGTAAATGGGTGACGCCCGGCATCGTCTCGGGCTTCTCGCGCGTCGGCCTGGCCGAAGTGCCCGGCGTCAAGGAAACCAACGACATCAACGCCCGCACGCCCTTCTCGGCCGCGATCGATGTTGCGCCGGCGATCAACCCGCTCGCCAATCCGATCGCGATCAGCCGCACCGCCGGCGTGACCCGCGCGGTGGTCGTGCCCGCGACCGGCAACGGCATCTTTGCCGGGCAGGGCGCGGTGGTCGATCTGGGTGCCGACATGGACCCGATCACCAAGGCGCGCGCCTTCCAATATGTCGAGATGGGCGAAGAGGGGGCGGAGGATGCCGGCGGCAGCCGTCCGGCCGCCTATCTCACCTTCAAGATGATGCTGCGCGAGGCGCAGGATTATGCCAAGGCCCCGGCCAGCTATGATGGCCGGTCCAAGGACGCGCTGCTCAACCGCGTCGATGCCGAGGCGCTGGTCCCGGTCGTCACCGGCGCCATGCCGCTGATGATCCATGTCGAAAGCGCGCGCGACATTCTCGGCGTGCTGGCGCTCCGGAAGGACTTCCCGGCGCTGAAGCTGATCCTCGCCGGTGCGACCGAGGGCTGGATGGTCGCCAGCCAGATCGCCGCCGCCAAGGTGCCGGTGATCGCCGGCGGGCTCGACGACCTGCCTTCCAGCTTCGAGAAGCTGGCGGCGACCCAGAGCAATGTCGGCCGCATGGTGAAGGCGGGCGTGCCCGTCGCCATGGGCCTGATGGACCGGGACGAAGCGCTGCAACTGCGCCTCGCCACCCAGCAGGCGGGCAATATGGTCGCCCTCAACAAGGTGCCGGGCGCCACCGGCCTCAGCTGGGGCCAGGCGCTGCGCAGCATCACCTCAGCCCCGGCCGAGGCGATGGGGCTGGGCGACCGGATCGGCTCGCTCAAGGCCGGCAAGGCGGGCGACGTGGTGATCTGGGACGGCGATCCGCTGGAAATGGAATCGGCGCCGGTCGCGGTGTGGATCGACGGCTTCCAGCAGCCGATCGACAATCGCCAGACCAAGCTGCGCGACCGCTACGCCACCCCGGCTGAGGGCAGCCTGCCCAAGGCCTATGAATGGTAAGATGGGGAAGGGGGCCACGGCCCCCTTTTTCATGCCGCGCCCATCTGCCGGCAAAATGCGGGGGCCATGGCACCAAAGGCGACCCCGCCTCGTTGGGGCAGGACGCAACCGCGATATAGGAGAGGCCCCATGCCAGATGAACTGAATGAAGCCCTTGAGCGGTTCCAGATGTTTGCCGCCCGCTTCAAGCTGGATGATCTGATCGATGCCGAAAGCGGCTTCACCGGCAACGACGCCGCCCTGCTGGCGGGCGAAGTGGAAATGGCCATCCAGACCAGAGGCATGCAGGACAGCCCCGAGCCGGATATAGACGGCGGCCTGTTCTAGGGGCCGTGAATCCAGCTGGGCGACGATAGAAGCGCACTATCTGGGCAAACTGCCCCCGGACGCAGCGGCAGGAACAATCAGCTATTCATGGAGGTCGTGCTGTGGACTGTTCGAAAGGGCAGTCCATGGCGCGACCTGCCGACCCATTCGATTAACCGGGAAAGGCGCCGCCTCTGGCTCTCGGTCATGGTCGACTTCTGACAGGAATGCTGCCCTCCCTGCGCGACAGGCGCCGCATGATCACGCGCGATTAGTAGGTCATCTGGCCGGTGACATTGCCGCCGTCGAGATAGCGGCAGACCAGTATCTCATCCTCGCCGCTGGCCACGGTGACGAGCGCACATCCTACCTGCGTCGTGTCGCGCCAGATCACCTGCGTGTAATGGCCGACATCTTCCCACTGGCCCGATGTGCTCACATCGGTGAACACGCCGTTCTTGAACGCCGCCTTCTCGTCGATCCACATGGTGACCATGTCTTCGGGCGTATAAGCGCCCTTGCTGCCCCGCCACAGATTCTCGCCCTCGGCGACCAGCGAACCATCATGTTCGAGATCGCTCAGCGTCTGGAGATTGGCGCCCCATCGCGCCGCGTCGGCGGCGAGCGCAGGGCTCCAGCTAAGGTTGGGCACGCCAATCTGGCCACGCTCCGCATTATGGGCGGCCAGGACGCGCTGGTCGAAATTGTCGAGCCGATTCTGGGCCTGGACCGGCAGTGCGGCGATAAGGCCCAGCAGAATGGCGGCTGATCGCTGTATCGAGGGGCGCGTGAGAAGCTCCAGCATCATCAACCTCTCCTTGCTCTGATGGTGGATCGGGCGCGGGGCATCAGCCGAATTTTTCGAGCAGATATTGCGAAACCCATATCTGGGTGCCGGCCAATTGGGGCAGCGCCAGCCTGGTCCGCTGGTCAAAGCGCAACTGCCGCGCCAGCCCATCGCCGATGGCCGCCCCGGCGGCCATCTCATGCGGGTTGAAACTGTTCCGCACCCGGCGCAGGGCGTCGCGCACGCGGTCGCCTTCCTCGCCGGCCAGGGGCGCGGGTAATGGCCCACCATAAGGGGTGCCGCTTGCGATCAGGCCGAGCAGGTTCGCAAAATCATCGGGTTGCATCTCCACCCATGGATGAGGGTGGATAATGGCCTTCGGGCGGAAGATCACGGCGGTTGCCGTCACGATCCCTCCCGTCAGATAGAGGTTCGGGCGTTGCCGGGGCGGGGGTTCCGTTGCAATCTGTGGCGCCAGCACTGGCGCCACCGTATCGCCGTAAAATTCCGACGCCCTTTGGCCGACGGTGGCGGTGCGGATGTCCGGCCAGCGAAGCTTGACCGCACCGGCCATCGTCTTGGGTCCATAGGGCGCCGAAAGGGCGACAAACTGGCCATGCTGGTCATAATAGCCGCCCTTGATAGTGCCGCTGGCGATGTTGACGTGCATCACATTGCGGCGATCAGCGGGGCGCACGATCCAGTCATAGCCCAGCCGGGCCTGGTCCTTGATCGATATGATTTCGGGGGTGATGCCCGTTCGTGCGGGCAGGGCGGCGATGAATTGCTCCACCCGGCCCGGCGCGAAGTCGATAAGGCCGCCCGAGACCAGCACGGCAATGTCGCTGGTCTGCAATCCATGTTGGGACTTCAGCCGATCGATATGGCCGGCCACGATGTCGACGCTCTGGGCGGCCATGGCGTCATCCGCTGCGGGGCCGAGCGGGCTGGCCAGTTCGGTTTCGACGAACGCCTTGCCGGTGGGTTCCGGCGCCATGCGCTCGAAGCCTGAAAGCTTTCGTCGGCCCAGCTGGTCACGGTCAAACCGGTAGGCTGCGACGCTCATTCCGCCCCGCCGGATTTCGACGACGCCATAGGTTTTTTGCCGGTTCGCCTGCGCATTCGCCCTGGCTGGTATCAGGCCCGGTATCAGGGACAGGCCTGTGACCGATGCTGCCGTTGCGCCGATGAATGCGCGCCTGCTCCAAGCCATCGCTGTCCCCCATGTCCAGGCAGATGTCGGGGTCAATCCCGGCGCGCTGCGACAAACGGATTGCTATGACGATGTCGGGTGCGAAACAATCGGGCTATTCCGGATGGCCGATGGCGGAAAATCCTTAGGGGCGATGGCGCCGGGGCCGTGGCGTCTGTCCTACAGCGCCGGCTTTCCGCTATACCGTCGCCGGCTCTTTCCCATCGTCCGCGCGCGTCCTCGGCCTCGCACGATAATTTCCATCATCGGCACGAAAATGTCAGGATGTGCGGGAAATATGCGAAGTTAAGCGCGGCATTTCCTATTTTGCCGCGCCGGGCTTAGCCGCTGGTGGCGCCCCACACGTCGCTCGCCTTCACGAAGCCCTTCTGGCCCTTCACGTCGAACGCGCACCAGCCGCTCGAGCAGGAACCGATCCGGCCGACCACGCCCTTTTCGGCGCGGAACAGGGTGCGGCTGGTTTCGCTCGCGCCCTCGTGCATCGGTGCTTGCGCCGCGGTGACGATCGCCGTGGCGGTATCGCTCAGCAGGCGGACATGCATCCAGCCCTGGGCACCGTCAGGGTCTTCCACCTTGCGCCACAGGCCCAGCACCTGCACCACCTTCACCGGCAGGTCGCGGCGCTGATAGACCCAGTTGGACGGGTAATCGAGGCTGGGGCCGACGCGCATCCGCGCCTCGTCATGCGACAGCGACGCCCAATAGGGCACCGGCTTGGCCGGGGCCGCCGCCGCGCCGCTCATGTTGGTCAGTGCCGCGATCATGCCCGCGCCCAGCAGCAGGCGCTTCATGCCCGACCCTTTGCCCATATCACCCATGATCTTTCCATACGCTTGTCCAGCCGGTCGCGACAAGCTTTCAATCGCAGGCAGCCGCATATCCGCTTGACCGGCGGGGCAGGCGGGAATAGCGGCCATGCTATGGCCAGGAAACCGCGCCCCGCAACGCCGCGCGTCATCGTGACGCGCCGCCTGCCGCCCAATGTGGAGGCGCGCATGGCCGAACTGTTCGACGCCAGCTTCAATACCGGCGACATCCCCATGAACCGGGCCGAACTCGCCGCCGCCATGGCGCAGTGCGACGTGCTGGTGCCCTGCATCAGCGACCAGATCGACGCGGAACTGATCGCCAGCGCGCCCGACCGGCTGCAACTGATCGCCAGCTTCGGCAGCGGCGTCGACCATATCGACCTCGCCGCCGCGCGGACCAGGGGGGTGATCGTCACCAACACGCCCGGCGTGCTGACCGAAGATACGGCCGACATGACCATGGCGCTGATCCTCTCCGTGCCCCGCCGCCTGGCGGAGGGGGAGAAGCTGGTGCGCTCGGGCCAGTGGCATGGCTGGAGCCCGTCGGGCATGCTCGGCCATCGCATTGGCGGCAAGAAGCTGGGCATCATCGGCATGGGCCGCATCGGTCGCGCCGTCGCCCGCCGCGCCAGGGCCTTCGGCCTCTCCATCGCCTACCATAACCGCCACCGCCTGCCTTTCGAGGTGGAGCAGGAACTGGAGGCCAGCTGGCATGACGATCTCGACGCGCTGCTGCGCGAATGCGACATCGTCTCGATCCATTGCCCGCTCAACGCCGATAGCCGCGGCCTGATCGATGCGCGGCGGATCGGCCTGATGCGGCCCGACGCCTATCTCATCAACACCTCCCGCGCGGAAATCACCGATGAGCCGGCACTGATCGCTGCGCTCGCTGAAGCACGGATTGCCGGTGCCGGGCTTGACGTCTACACCCATGAGCCGGCGGTCGATCCGCGGCTGCTGGCGCTTGCCAATGTCACCCTGCTGCCCCATGTCGGTTCGGCGACGTTCGAGGGGCGCGACGCCACCGGTGCCCGCGTCATCGCCAATATCCGCACCTGGGCCGACGGCCACCGCCCGCCCAATCAGGTGCTCGAAGGCTGGGTCTGATCGCTGCGCGCGCGGAACAATGCGCGCCTTCCTCCGTTTGGAAACATCAGAGAAACGGAAGGAATCCCACCATGATTCGTCTTGCCATCATTGCCCTTGTGATCGCGGCCGTGCTCGCCGTCCTCGGCTTCGGCGGCGCGGCCGGCACCTTCGTCGGCATCGCCAAATTGCTGTTCGGCGTGGCCATCGCCCTGTTCCTGATCTTCCTTGTGCTGGGCCTGCTGGCCGGCAAGGGCATCAAGGATGCCATAGACTAAGTTATGATCGAGATTGGCGCTGGAGTGGATGAAACCGGGCGGTTGCTGCGCGATGAGGCCGGCTTCCTGCTCCAGCGCGATCTTGGCGGCACCTGGCGACTGGTGCTGCTGCGTGTGCCGGTCGACCATGTCGAAAAGCGGGTCCGGGTGCGCGGCTATTATGCCGGCGACGACATTGTCGAAGCGGATGGTGTAGCCGCCGCCTGATCTGGCACCTGGCCATCTTGCCAGAATCGTTGCGCCGCGCGATCAGTTGCGCCCATGCGCAAGATCATTTCCCTGATGCTCGCCGTTGCGGCGCCCGCCCTGGTCCAAGCCCAGACTCCCCATGACCAACTGACCCAGGTGATCGACGATCACTGGGCATGGTATCTGTCGGTCCATCCGGTGGAAGCGACCGCGCGTGGCGTGCGCGACTATGACGACCAGATTTCCGACCTGTCGCTGGCCGCACGCGATGCCCAGATCAAGGCGGAGCAGGGCTTCGTCACCCGGCTGGACGCCGTGCCGGAGGCGGGGCTGGACGCGGCCGACAAGGTCAATCGCGCGGTGCTGCTGTGGATGCTGCGCGACGATATCGCCAGCGACAAGCATCAGGCCGAACGGCTGATGCTCTTCACCACTTACTATAGCTGGCATCAGGGCTTTTCCGGCATGGCCGACGGCCTGCCTTTCTACACCCGCGCCGATTATGAGAGCTATTTGAAGCGCCTGGCGCTCTACCCGAAGCAGAATGGCGACGGCATGGCGATCACCCGTCAGGCGATCAAGGGCGGCTATGTGCTGCCCTGTTCGGTGCTGGGCGGTTTTGCCAAGGGGATCAGCGGTATCGTCGCCGGGCCGCCGGAGGGCACACGCTTCTACGAGCCCTTCACGCGGACGAAGCCGCGCGACATCAGCGACGCCGACTGGGCGGCGCTGCAGGCGCGCGCGGTGGCGGTGATCCGCGATGTCATCACGCCCGAATATGGCAAATGGCATGACCTGTTCGTGGCCGACTATCTGCCCAAATGCCGCAAGAGCGACAGCGCATCGACCCTGCCGGGGGGCGCGGCCTGGTATGCCAGCCGGGTGCGCACCCACACCACCACCGACCTGACGCCGGATCAGATTCATGCAATAGGGCTGGACGAGGTCGCCCGCATCGGCAAGCGGATGGATGAGATTGCGGCCAAGGCGGGCTATCCCAGCCGCGCCGCCTTCATCCAGCATCTGCGCACCGATCCCAGCTATTACGCCAAGACGCCCGAGGAACTGCTGCGCGTCGCCGCGCGCCAGGCCAAGACGATCGATGGCCTGCTGCCGCGTTATTTCGCCACGCTGCCGCGCCTTCCCTATGGCATCAAGCCGATCCCGGCGGCCGAAGCGGAGGGGACGACCACCGCCTATTATGGCCCCGGCGCGCCCGAGGCAGGAATTTCCGGCACCTATTGGGTCAACACCTCGAAGCTGGACCAGCGGCCCTTCTGGGAATTGCCGGCGCTGACCGCGCATGAAGCGGTGCCGGGCCATCACAATCAGATCGCGTTGCAGCAGGAATTGCCGCTGCCGCCCTTCCGCAAATATCTCGCCGGTTTCACCGCCTATGTCGAGGGTTGGGCGCTCTACACCGAATATCTGGGCGAGGAGATGGGCCTCTACGACACGCCCGAAAAGATGATGGGCCGCCTGTCCTACGAGATGTGGCGCGCCTGCCGCCTGGTGGTCGACACCGGCATCCATGCCAAGGGCTGGGACAAGGCGAAGGCCGTCGCCTTCATGAAGGCGAACAGCGCCCTGAGCGACGCCAATATCGATGCCGAGGTCAATCGCTATATCAGTTGGCCGGGACAGGCGCTGGGCTACAAGCTGGGCGAGATCAAGATCCGCGAACTGCGGGCGCGGGCGGAACAGCAGCTTGGGCCCAAATTCGACCTGCGCCGTTTCCATGACGCGGTGCTGTCGCAGGGGGCGGTGCCGCTCACTGTGCTGGAAAGCCAGATCGACGGCTGGATCGCCGCGGAAAAGGCGCGCTGAGAAGAGCGCCGATAAAGGCAAGATATGGGGCGGGGCGGGAGCGATTTCCACGCCTCCCGCACAATAAAAGTGCGCCCCATGTGCGCGTCGCTGCGAATGATTTTCAGTAAGCAAAAATGGCGGAAATAAAGGCGGTTTCGACCATTTTGTCCCTTTGACTTGGCGGTGGCAATCTGTATGCCACCGCTCATCGGGACACACTTGCTTCGACCATAGGTTGGGGCGCCTCCCTCCACCTTGCCGCGTCTTCGTGGCTTCTGGTGGGAACGCGACGCTTCCTTCCGCATGGCCGGGCCTATGCGAGGAGACGCATATCTTATGACCGCCACCGGACAGGATACTCTCGGCACGCGCGACACGCTCAATGTCGGCGGCAAGGACATCGCCTATTATTCGTTGGAGAAGGCGGCTGCGAAGCTGGGCGATGTTTCGCGCCTGCCTTTCTCGATGAAGGTGCTGCTCGAAAATCTGCTGCGCTTCGAGGATGGCGTGACCGTCACCACCGACGACATTCAGGCGATCGTCGACTGGCAGAATGACAAGGGCAAGGCTGAGCGCGAGATCCAGTATCGCCCGGCGCGCGTGCTGTTGCAGGACTTTACCGGCGTGCCCTGCGTCGTCGACCTGGCCGCGATGCGCGACGCGATGAATGCGCTGGGCGCCGACGCCAGCAAGATCAACCCGCAGGTGCCCGTCCACCTCGTCATCGACCATTCGGTCATGGTCGACGAGTTCGGCACGCCCCGCGCGTTCCAGGACAATATGGAGATCGAATATCAGCGCAACATGGAGCGCTACGACTTCCTGAAATGGGGCAGCAAGAGCCTCGCCAATTTCTACGCCGTGCCGCCGGGCACCGGCATCTGCCATCAGGTGAACCTGGAAAATATCGCCCAGGGCGTCTGGTCGAGCGAGGGCGCCGACGGCGCGACCATCGCCTATCCCGACACCTGCGTCGGCACCGACAGCCACACCACCATGGTCAATGGCCTGGGCGTGCTGGGCTGGGGCGTGGGCGGGATCGAGGCGGAGGCCGCGATGCTGGGCCAGCCGGTATCGATGCTGATCCCCGAAGTGGTCGGCTTCAAGTTCACCGGCAACCTCAAGGAAGGTGTGACCGCCACCGATCTGGTGCTGACCTGCACTCAGATGTTGCGCGCGCGCGGCGTGGTCGGCCGCTTCGTCGAATATTTCGGCCCCGGCCTTGCCACCTTGTCGCTCGCCGACCGGGCGACGCTGGCCAATATGGCGCCCGAATATGGCGCGACCTGCGGCTTCTTCGGCATCGACGACAAGACGCTCGACTATATGCGTCTGACCGGTCGGAGCGACGAGAATATCGCGCTGGTCGAGGCCTATGCCAAGCAGCAGGGCTTCTGGATCGATCCGTCGGTCGAGCCGATCTTCACCGATACGCTGGAGCTGGACCTGTCCACCGTGGTGCCCAGCCTCGCCGGTCCCAAGCGCCCGCAGGACCGCGTTGCGCTGCCCGAAGTGGACGATGTGTTCAACGCGGACATGGTGAATACCTACAAGAAGGCGCAGACCCGCGTTCCGGTCGAGGGCAAGGATTATGACATTGGCGACGGCGACGTCACCATTGCCGCGATCACCAGCTGCACCAACACCTCCAACCCCAATGTGCTGATCGCCGCCGGCCTGGTCGCCAAGAAGGCGAACGAGCTGGGCCTGAAGCCCAAGCCCTGGGTCAAGACCTCGCTGGCGCCCGGTAGCCAGGTCGTCACCGACTATCTGGAAAAGGCGGGGCTGCAGGCGCATCTCGACGCGATCGGCTTCAACCTGGTGGGCTATGGCTGCACCACCTGCATCGGCAATTCCGGCCCGCTGGCCGAGCCGATCAGCAAGGCGATCAACGAAAATGGCCTGGTTGCAGCCGCCGTCATCTCGGGCAACCGCAATTTCGAAGGCCGCGTCTCGCCTGACGTGCGTGCCAACTTCCTCGCTTCGCCGCCGCTGGTCGTCGCCTATGCGCTCAAGGGCACGGTGATCGAGGACTTCATCACCACCCCGATCGGCACGAGCAAGGATGGCGAAGCGGTCTATCTCAAGGACATCTGGCCGACCAATGACGAGGTCGCGACCACCCTGGCGGGAGCGGTCGACCGGGAGATGTTCCGCGCCCGCTACGCCAATGTCTATAAGGGCGACGCCCATTGGCAGGCGATCGAGGTCACCGGGTCGGACACCTACAAGTGGCGCGCCGGGTCGACCTATGTCGCCAACCCGCCCTATTTCGAGGGGCTGACCATGACCCCGGCGCCGGTCACCGACATCATCGGTGCCATGCCGCTGGCGATTTTCGGCGACTCGATCACCACCGACCACATCTCCCCGGCCGGTTCGATCAAGGCGACCTCGCCCGCGGGCAAGTGGCTGAGCGAGCATCAGGTCGCCCAGGCCGACTATAACAGCTATGGCTCGCGCCGTGGCCATCACGAAGTCATGATGCGCGGCACCTTCGCCAATATCCGCATCAAGAATCTGATGCTCGACGGCGTCGAAGGCGGCATGACCAGCTATCAGGGCGAAGTCATGCCGATCTATGACGCGGCGATGAAGCACAAGGCCGACGGCACGCCGCTGGTCGTCATCGGCGGCAAGGAATATGGCACCGGATCTTCGCGCGACTGGGCGGCCAAGGGCACCAACCTGCTCGGCGTGCGCGCCGTGATCGTCGAGAGCTTCGAGCGTATCCATCGCTCGAACCTGGTCGGCATGGGCGTGCTGCCCCTGGTGTTCAAGGATGGCCAGACCCGCGACACGCTGGGCCTCAAGGGCGATGACAGCTTCACCATCACCGGTGTCGCCGACCTCAAGCCCCGCCAGGATGTCGAAGTGCAGGTCACCCGCGCCGACGGTTCGACCTTCAGCTTCACCGCGCTTTGCCGCATCGATACCGTCAACGAGCTGGAATATTTCCTCAACGGCGGCATCCTGCAATATGTGCTGCGCAAGCTGGCGGCCTGAGCGCTTGATCGATTGACGCGCTGAGCTAAGGAATGAGGGCTCTCTCCGGAAGGAGGGAGCCCTTTTCATTTGGGGGTGGATGGTGGCGCTGTTCGTGGAGATCGTCGGCTGGGCCGGCGCGATATTGGTGCTGATCGCCTATGTCGGGGTCTCGACCGGGCGGCTGTCGGGCGGGTCGGCGACCTTCCAGTGGCTGAACGCCGTCGGCGCCGCCTTCTTCATCCTCAACACCTGGTGGCATGGCGCCTTTCCCTCGATGGTGCTCAACATCATCTGGGCGGTCGTCGGCTTTTCCACCCTGTGGCGCATCTTCCGTAGGAGAATGTCCCCGTCATGACCCGCTTCATCGATCTCAGCCACGCCATCGAACATGGCATGACCACCTATAAGGGCGTCGCCGCGCCGCATATCTGCGATTACTGGACCCGCGAACAGTCGCGCGCTAACTATGCCGATGGCAGCGCGTTTCAGATGGGGCGGATCGACATGGTGTCGAACACCGGCACCTATCTGGACGCGCCGTTCCACCGTTTCGAGGAGGGCGATGACCTCTCCATGCTCGATCTCGACCGGCTGGCCAGCCTGCCGGCGATCGTGGTGCGCAGGCCGTTCGAGGCCGTGGGCCTGGCGACCGACGCCGCCGATCTGGATGGGATCGATGTCGCCGGCCGCGCGGTGCTGGTCCACACCGGTTGGGACCGGCACTGGCGCACGCCCGCCTATTATGAGGATCACCCCTTCCTGACCGAAGCGGCGGCGCAGATGCTGGTGGCGCGCGGCGCCCGGCTGGTCGGCATCGACAGCCATAATATCGACGATACGCGGCCCGGCACCGGCCGCCCGGTCCATCGCGAGCTGTTGGGGGCGGGCGTGCTGATCTGCGAACATATGACCAATCTGGCCATGCTGCCGGATGCCGGCTTCGCCTTCACCGCGGTGCCGCCCAAGATCGTCGGCATGGGCACATTCCCGGTCCGAGCCTTCGCGCAAGTCAATTTGACATGATCTTTTAGCGTAGCCTTCAGGCATGACATCGCTGTTAGCCTTCGGCTTTCGCTTGAACTGAGAGGCGTTAGCGCCGATACTATGACGATCGGCCGAGAAAGGCCGTCCAAGGAGATTTTACCCATGGCCAATTGGTCCGACCCCCGTTCCGACATCGCAGGCTTTGGCAATGCCAGCGCCGCGCGCAGCGAGGCGTTCGATGCCGGGCTGCGCAAATATATGCTGTCGGTCTATAATTATATGGCGAGCGGCGTGCTGCTGACCGGTGTTGTCGCGATGCTGTTCGCGTCGAGCGGTCTGGCGCTCCAAATCCTCGCCGGCCCCGGCATCCTGAAATATGTCATCATGTTCGCGCCGCTGGCTTTCGTCATGGTGATGAGCTTTGGCATCAACAAGCTGTCGACCGTCGCGATGCAGAGCCTGTTCTGGGCCTATGCCGCCGTGATGGGCCTGTCGCTGTCGTCGATCTTCCTGGTCTATACCGGCACGTCGATCGCGCAGACCTTCTTCGCGACCGCTGCGGCCTTCGCCGGCCTCAGCCTGTTCGGCTACACCACCAAGAAGGATCTGTCGGGCTTCGGCACCTTCCTGATCATGGGTGTCGTCGGCCTGCTGGTCGCCAGCCTGATCAACCTCTTCCTGCGTTCCAGCATGATGGATCTGGTGATCAGCTTCGTCGGCGTGCTGCTGTTCGCGGGCCTGACCGCCTATGACACGCAGAAGATCAAGAGCATCTACAGCTATGTCGCCGGCACCGACATGATGGGCAAGTCGGTGGTGATGGGGGCGCTGAACCTCTATCTCGACTTCATCAACATGTTCCTGTTCCTGCTGCGCCTGTTCGGCGATCGTCGCTGATAGCGGTCGAACGGCAAGTCAAAAAAGGCCCGGCGGACATCTCCGCCGGGCCTTTTGCTTTGTGGGGAGGGGGCGGCTCAGCCCTGTTTCTGCATCTCGGCGATCAGGGCGTTGTCGATCTCCTTCTGCCTCTTATAGGCCGGGCGCTCGCGCAGTCGGGCGGCATAGGCCTCGAACGCCGGGCGGCTGGGGATGGTGCCGAAGGCGAGCCCCCAGTCGATCTGCGCGCCGACATAGACGTCCGCTGCGGTGAAGGTGCCGCCACAGATCCAGCTGCGGCCGGTGACCGCTGTTTCCAGCGTGTCGAGCGTGTCGTCGAGCGAGCCATAACCCGCGCTGCGCTCGCGCCCTTCGGGCAGGACGAAGCCCATCGCCTTGTTGGTGACCGCGGCCTCCACTGGACCGGCGGCGAAGAAGAGCCAGCGATAATAGTCGGCTCGGTCATCGGTCGCCGGCGCCAGGCCGGCGGCCGGGAAGGCGTCGGCCAGATAGGCGCAGATGGCGGCGCATTCGGTCACCACCTTGCCGCCATGGACGATCGCCGGCACCTTGCCCATCGGGTTGATCGCGCGATAGTCGGCGGTCTTCATGCCGCCGGCATAATCCAGGATCACCGCCTCATAGGGGGCGCCGACCTCCTCCAGCATCCAGCGGGCAATCTGCCCGCGGGACATGGGGTTGGTGTAGAGAAGAACCGGGTCCGCCATTGTGCATCCTCCTTGGAAAGTGGCCGGAACATATCATGAACGATATGCTCCGGCTAGCCGGATCATTGGGCCGGTGCGGTGGCCGCCGCCGCAGGCTTGTCGCGATAGCGATCGAACCAGGCGATGATCGCCGCCGCCTTGGCCGCCGATTGCGACGGGCGGGCGGCGATGCCGCCATGGCTCGCGCCCGGCACCTTCACCAGCGCGGTCGGCACGCCCCGTATCTGCAGCGCGCCATAATATTGCTCCGCTTCGCTGACCGGGGTGCGATAATCCTCGCTGCCCACGACCACCAGGGTCGGAGTCTTGACGTTGCCAACCAGGCTGAGCGGCGAGCGGTTCCAATAGCCCATCGGATCTTCCCACGGCTTGGCCGGGAACCAGTAGCGCGAGGTGAAGAGGGTATTGTCCATGGTCAGCGCCTCGCTGATCCAGTTGATCACCGGCTTCTGCGTAGCGGCACCCTTGAACCGGTCGGTCTTGCCGATGATCCAGCTGGTCAGCACGCCGCCGCCCGAACCGCCGGTAACGAACAGATTGTCCGGATCGGCCACGCCCGCCGCGATCGCGGCATCGACCGCGGCCATCAGGTCGCCATAGTCGTCGCCGGGATATTTGTGATGGATCAGCTGGGCAAACTCTTCGCCATAGGAGGTGGAGCCGCGCGGGTTGGTGTAGAGCACGGCATAGCCGGCGGCGGCATAAAGCTGGTCGTCGGTCGAGAAATGCGGGCCATAGGCGGTGTGCGGACCGCCATGGATTTCCAGCAGCAACGGCACGCGGGTGCCAGGCTGATAGCCGGGCGGGGTGACGAGCCAGGCCGGCACGGTCCGGCCGTCAGGCGCGGTGACGGCCAGTTCCTTCACCTGTCCCAGCGCCTTGTGGCCCAGGAAATCCTCATTGAGGCGCGTGAGCTGGCGGCTCTTGCCGCCGCTGCTGACCGACAGGTCGGCCGGGCGCAACGCCGATCCGCTGGTGAAGGCGAGCGTGCCATTGGCTGCGACGCTGAAATCGCCGCCGCTATAGGGCCGGTCGAACGCCGTGCCGGTAAGGCCGCTCGCCAGTTCGGTGACATGGCCGTCGAGGCTGATGCGGGCAAGGCGGTTGACGCCGCGCTCGTCATATTGGGCGTAGAGCGACTTGCCGTCGGCCGCCCAATAGGCGCGATCGATGCTGCGGTCGAAACTGGCGGTGATCGCATGGGCGCCGCTGCCGTCGCGGTTCATGACGTAGAGATAGCTATTCTGGTAGGAGAGGCGCTTGTCGTCATAGCCGAGATAGGCGATCTTGCTGCCGTCGGGCGATA
The DNA here is from genome assembly GCF_018604485.1 of Sphingobium sp. BHU LFT2. Classification (NCBI taxonomy): domain Bacteria; kingdom Pseudomonadati; phylum Pseudomonadota; class Alphaproteobacteria; order Sphingomonadales; family Sphingobiaceae; genus Sphingobium; species Sphingobium sp. BHU LFT2. The sequence continues at coordinate 357,199 of NZ_JAFCGW010000004.1, read as the reverse complement.
CGACCGGCGCGACATCCGGGCCTTCGCGGCTGGTGAGCGGGCTGATCGCCCCCGAGGCGATGTCGAGCGTGTAGATTTCCGGATCAAACACCTTCTGCTGCCAGTCGGGCTTGCGCACCGCGCTGAACAATATGGCGCGGCCATCGGGCGTCCAGCTCAACGGGCCGCCATCCTGATAATCGCCAAAGCTCAGCTGCCGCGCCGGGCCGCCATCGGCCGCCACCAGGAAGATATGGTCATAGCCGGCCTGGACATAGCCGCCGCCATCATTGCGATAATCGACCCGGTCGATCACCTCCAGCGGCTTGGCCCATTCGGCACCCTCCGGCTTGTCGGGCGCCTTGCCCAGCTTCATCGGGTCGGCGGGCACGCGCATGATATAGGCAAGGGACTTGCCGTCGGGCGACCAAGTGACCGACTGTGGGCCGTCCGGCAGGGTGGTGACGCGCACGGTCGCGCCGGTGTCGAGCCAGCGCACGAACAATTGCGGCTTGCCCGCATCGGCGGCGATATAGGCGATGCGCTTGCCATCGGGCGACCAGCGCGGCTGGCTGGCGTCGGTGACCAGCGGGCGCTGCGCGCCGGTGGCGGTGTCGACCAGCCAGATCGCGCCCTTCTGCCGGTCGGTCATGATGTCGCCCTGGCGGCGGACATAGGCGACGCTCTTGCCGTCGGGGCTGATCTGCGGATCGGTCGCGACCTGCAGCGCGAAGATGTCGCGGCCCTCGAACCTGGTCGACGGGGCGGCCGACTGGGCGGCGAGCGGCAGGGGGGAAAGGGCGGCGCCGAGCAGCAGCGCGGCCAATAGCTTGTGTCGCATGAAAACCTCGAAACGGAAGAATGGCGCGAGACTTGCCGGATTTTCCTTTCGTTTCAAGTGCAACTCGTGGCCGGGGCGCGACGTGTGGTGTCGCGCCCCGGCTGTCGCTTCAGCAGCCCGCGCCCATCGCGCCGGCCAGCATCCCGCCAAGGCCGCCCTTGCATTTCTTCTTCTTGGGCGGCGGATTGTCGCCCGAGGCGTCGGCGCTGTCGTCACTGCCCTGGCTCATCATCGATCCCATGTCCGGGCCATTGAGCATCCACATGGTGTTGGAGCGATAGCGCACGCGGGCGATCCATTCCGGTTTCCAGGCGATCTTGGGATCGGCCGGGCGCGGCGGATAGGCGAAATTGGCTTCCGGGCCATAGGCATAGAGGCTGCCCATCAGCATCTCGCCGCCCGACTGCACCACCTGCGACGGCACGGTGCAACTGGTCTGGCTGGGCGGCATGACGATCTTGTCGCCGATCAGCTTGCGCACGGCACCGGGGGATAGCCAGTCCCATACCGGCCCGCCGAACGCCTGGCTGGCCGATGACGCCCACCACACCATGTCGCCGCCCTGCTTGGCCGCGAACACCCAGGCATAATAGCCAGTCGCATTGGGCACCGCGTTCCAGCTCAACTGGGTGGCGCCGCCAGCCGCCGGGCTGGCACGGCCCGTGATCGGCGGCATGAAGTCCTGGTTCAGCGCGAACTTGATCTCGGGCGAATAATTGCCGGCGATGCGATGATCGCCGATCAGCGAGGAATTGCCCGACAGCGTCTTGCGTGTCTGGCCATTGGGCCATTCGCCATAGGTCTTGCTGTTGGTGAAGCGGACCTGCCATTCCTGCGGGATCGCCGCGCCGGTCATGTAGAGGCCGGGCGGAAACTGGCCGCGCGCGACCTTGGCGAAATCGATCACCACCGGCTGGTTCGGCCCGGCGGTCGCGCCGCATCCCCAATAGATGAGCAGCCGCCCCTTGGGCTTCTCGCCGGGCAGCGCCGGCTCGTCGCTCGGCGTGACCTTTGGTGTGACCAGCGGGACGGAGGCGCCCAGCCGGGCGCCGGCGGGCATATAATGCTCGGCTGCCGGCGAACCGCTGGCGGCCTGGGTCGATCCCAGCCGCAGCACCAGTTCATGGACCGGCTGGTTGCCGCCGCCCATCATCATCGACATGGCCCCGCCCATGCCGCCGCCGCCTGCCATCGCGGCCATGCCGGACATGGTGCCGGCATCCATCGAATAACGGGCGATCGGTCCGCCGGCCTGCTGGCTGGCGCCGGGCGTGGCGAGAAGGACGAAGCTGAAGCTGAGCAGCGCGGCGCGTGGCGCGGCGGACCGCAGATGAAGCGAAGTGGACATGCATTCCCCTATGAAAGCGTGGAAGACATGCGACCTTTCTGTTCTGGAGTCGGCTTAGCAGAATTTGCGGTGGGCGGGGAGAGGGGGGCTAAGTGCGCGCGAACTGCCCATGGCGCAGGAAATGCACGACCTGATCGGCGACGGGGCGGGTGTAGATCATCGCGGTGTGAGCGACGGGCAGGGTGATATGGTCGCTTTCGCCCGGACAATGGGTGGCGGCGACGCTGACCTTGCCGTCATTGGGCGCGCGGAAGATGCGGCTGGGGAGCAGGCCATTCATCGGCCGGTCGCCCGCGATGATGCCGAGCGAATAGTCGACCTCACCCAGCGCCGCCAGCGTGATCGCATCGCGGCGAGTGCGTAGCAGCGCGCCGGCCTGGTTCAGGATCAGCGGATGGAGGCGCAGGCGGTAGAGAAGGTCGGCAATCTCGCTGCCGCCATTGGGCGTGCCGAGCATGACGACGCGGCCGAGATGATCGGGACGATGGCGCGCGAGCCAGGCGCGCAGCATGAGGCCGCCCATCGAATGGCCGACGCAATGGACGGTCGTGGCGGCGTAGGCCGGGCTGGCGATGATGCGGGCGTGGAGATGATCGATGACGCGGGGCAGCGGCCAGCGCCAGCTGGGATAGCCGATATTGGCGACGATGAAGCCTGCATCGCGCAGGCGGCGGGCGAGGAGGGCAGTCTGCACCTGATGCCCGCCAAAGCCGTGGAGGAGGAGGATGGACTGGGTGTGGGGCAGCATGATGGCATGGGTGTCATGCAACGCTGACGCAGGCAAGGGCATGTGGGTGTAGGGGGAGGGCGCTGACCACCAGAAGCGGCTGTAAATTCCTCCCCTGCAAGGTTCGGCAGAGGCGCGCGACTTTGCCGAACCTTGCAGGGGAGGATGGTCTGGAAGCGACCAAAAGCTGCCCTTACCATCTTCGTCATCCCGGACTTGATCCGGGATCTATTCAGCGCTCCCCATCCGCCGTGGCGCAGAATGGATCCTGACTGTCGTCAGGATGACGCCGGTTGTGACTGGCAAGAAACCGACCATTTGCGAACATTAACGTCCCTACAGCAGCAGCCATTTAACGATGCCTGCGCCAGCCAGAAGGACCAGAGCGCATCCCCACCAAGGAACGGGGATGCCGTCATCATACTCTCCGAAATCGACGTACCGGCGCACCTCCTGCCTCTGATGTGCTGCGTATGCGCTTTTGCGGGAGCGAATATCCGCGTCATCAAGGTAGCGATGAACAGCTTCTGGCGTGGCATCGATTGGTAGTTCCCGCTGAAGCTCGCCAGCCAGCCGTTCCACTTCAACCCAGTCAGTCGGCTCTCGTTCTTCAACAGCCAAGATGGCTGCCAAGCGGCCGCGTAGCTCGTCCATCTCCATATCTGCAGCTTATCGAAGCAGGCGATCAGCGCAATGAGTGCTAATCATACTGTGCAACTCCAAAGCCGTCTGTCCGCTTCCCATCCCAATTCGCCTTCCCTTTTCTTTTCCGCGGCTCCGCGTGATTCATTTTCGCGCGGAGCCGCGGCGGCACGGAGGCAGTGGGGGACGGCTAACCGCCTGTGCGGCAATGACGGAAAAAGAGGGCGGCGTAGCGGCGCGGGGATGCGGCTCTTTGTGGCGCGTGCCCCTCCACCGTGCTGCGCACGGTCCCCCTCACCGTGCCGGGGAGGAATAAAAAAGGCGGCCCTCTCGAGCCGCCTTTCCCATGGGCCTGTGAAGCCGCTTATTTCGTGCCTTCCGGCGTCTTGGCCTTGCCACCCTTCTTGCCGCCCTTCTTGGGCGCAGCGGGGGTGATCTGGAAGGCGAGGGCCCCCACACCGTCGGCATCGTCCTTCATATGGACATGGACCTCGCCGCCATGGACCAGCTTGCCGAACAGCAGTTCCTCGGCCAGCGGCTGCTTGATCTTTTCCTGCATCAGGCGGCCCATCGGGCGGGCGCCATAGAGCTTGTCATAGCCCTTCTTGGTGAGCCAGGCCTTGGCGTCCTCGTCCAGGGTGATGTGGACGTCGCGATCGGCCAGTTGCAGTTCCAGTTGCAGCACGAACTTGTCGATGACGCGGGCCACGATTTCCGGCGGCAGATAGCCGAACGGCACGATCGCATCGAGACGGTTGCGGAATTCGGGGGTGAAGAGCTTCTTCACCGCATCTTCCTGCACATCCTCGCGGGTCAGCTCGCCAAAGCCGATCGATTCCTTCGCCATGTCCGACGCACCGGCATTGGTGGTCATGATGAGGATGGTGTTGCGGAAATCGACGGTCTTGCCGTGGTGATCGGTCAGGCGGCCATTGTCCATCACCTGCAACAGGATGTTGAACAGGTCCGGATGCGCCTTCTCGATCTCGTCGAGCAGCAGCACGCTGTGCGGCTGCTGGTCGACGGCATCGGTCAGCAGGCCACCCTGGTCATAGCCGACATAGCCCGGAGGGGCACCGATCAGGCGGCTGACCGAATGGCGTTCCATATATTCCGACATGTCGAACCGCTGCAGCGGGATGCCGAGCAGGGTTGCGAGCTGGCGCGCCACCTCCGTCTTGCCGACGCCGGTGGGGCCGGAGAAGAGATAGTTGCCGATCGGCTTGTCGGGATCGCGCAGGCCGGCGCGCGACAGCTTGATCGCGGAGGACAGCACCTCGATCGCCTGATCCTGGCCGAAGACGACGCGCTTCAAATCGGTGGTCAGCGATTCCAGCACGCTCTTGTCGTCCGACGACACGGTCTTGGGCGGGATGCGCGCCATGGTGGCGATGACCGCCTCGATCTCCTTGGGGGTGATCGTCTTCTTGCGCTTGGAGGGCACCACCAGCATCTGCATCGCGCCCACTTCGTCGATCACGTCGATCGCCTTGTCCGGCAGCTTGCGGTCGTTGATGTAGCGCGCCGACAGCTCCACCGCCGCCTTGATCGCGTCCGGCGTATATTTGACGTGATGATGTTCCTCGAACGCGGTGCGCAGGCCGGTCAGGATCTTGATCGTGTCCTCGACCGAAGGTTCGTTCACGTCGATCTTCTGGAAGCGCCGCAGCAGGGCGCGGTCCTTCTCGAAATGATTGCGAAATTCCTTGTAGGTGGTCGAGCCGATGCAGCGGATCGTTCCGCCCGACAGGGCCGGCTTCAACAGGTTCGAGGCGTCCATCGCGCCGCCGCTGGTCGCGCCGGCACCGATGACGGTGTGGATCTCGTCGATGAAGAGGACGGCGTGCGGCATCTTCTCCAGTTCGGTGACGACCGCCTTCAGCCGCTCCTCGAAATCGCCGCGATAGCGGGTGCCGGCCAGCAGCGCGCCCATGTCGAGCGAATAGATGACCGCTTCCTTGAGCACGTCGGGCACTTCGCCCTCGACGATCTTGCGCGCCAGGCCTTCCGCGATCGCGGTCTTGCCGACGCCCGGATCACCGACATAGAGCGGGTTGTTCTTCGAACGGCGGCACAGGATCTGGATGGTGCGGTCGACTTCCGACGACCGGCCGATCAGCGGATCGACCTTGCCGCGTTCCGCCTTCTCGTTGAGGTTGACGGTGAACTGCTCCAAGGCACTGTCCTTCTTGCCCTTGCCGTCCTGCACCTTCTTTTCCTCCTCGGCTGCCCCCTTGGTCTCCTGACGCTCGGGCGTGGGCGTGCCCTTGCCGACGCCGTGGCTGATATAGCTGACGGCATCGAGGCGGCTCATGTCCTGCTGCTGCAGGAAATAGACGGCATAGGATTCGCGTTCGGAGAAGAGCGCGACGAGGACATTGGCGCCCGTCACCTCATCCTTGCCGGACGACTGGACATGGAGGATGGCGCGCTGGACGACGCGCTGGAAGCCGCTGGTGGGCGAGGGGTCGCTGGCGCCCTCCACCTTCAGGCTGTCCAGTTCGGTGTCGAGATACTGGGTGACGGCATCGGCCAGTTCGCCCAGTTCCACGCCGCACGCCTGCATCACCTTCGACGCATGTTCATCGTCGATCAGCGCGAGCAGCAGATGCTCCAGCGTCGCATATTCATGCTTGCGCTCGGACGCATGCGTCAGCGCATTGTGCAGGGTGGTTTCAAGGGCGGCTGCGAAAGATGGCATGTCTTTTCTACTCCTGGCCCCGGTTAGGGGCTGACTTGAACCTTATGTCGGCATTGCTCGACGACGGTTCAAGGGAGAGGCCCTGACCGCCGGAATTGCCAGACTGCCCATGCCCGGTGGAGCCCATGGTCGGGCCGTCAGGGGCGAGGCGCGGGTTCATCGCTTGAATAACGCCTCGGCAGTTGCCTTATGGTTAACGGCGCTTTCAATTTTTGTTCGAGTGCGGGTGATTTCGGTTTCCAGCGCCCTGATGCGCGCTTCCAGTTCCGCAACGGACAGGGGACCCAGATCCTGTCGGAGCAGTTGGGCCAGCGGATCATCGGCCTTTCTCGGCAGATCATTGTCCATGTCCATAAAGGGTAATGTTGACCCTGTAGGCTAGTCTGTCAATAAGAAGCGAAGCTCCGTCCGTCGATTTTGGGTGCGGCGCAATATCTCTGGCCCGGGGGGGCGCATATGATCCTCGACAGTTTCACGATTCCATCGCAGATGACGGCCATCGGCATCCCGGTGCCGGGCGGTCCCGACGCCCTGGTGCCGGAACAGCGGCCGGTGCCGGTGCCGGGCGAGGATGAGGTGCTGATCCGCGTCGCCGCCGCCGGCGTCAACCGGCCCGACGTGCTGCAGCGGCAGGGCAAATATCCGCCGCCGCCCGGCGCATCCGACATTCCCGGACTCGAAGTGGCGGGCACGATCGTCGCCGCCGGCCGGTCCGCCGACATGCTGGTGGGCCAGCGCGTCTGTGCGCTGCTGCCGGGCGGGGGCTATGCCGAATATGCGATTGCCCCGGCCGGCCAGTGCCTGCCGGTGCCGGCGGACTATGACCTGGTCGAGGCGGCGGCGCTGCCCGAAACCCTGTTCACCGTGTGGACCAACCTGTTCGAGCGCGCCTATGTGGTTGGCGGCGACCGGGTGCTGGTTCATGGAGGCACCAGCGGCATCGGCACCATGGCGATCTCGCTCTGCCGCCTGTTCGACATAGAGATCATCGTCACCTGCGGCAGCGGCGACAAATGCGCGCAGGCGCTCGAATGGGGCGCTGCCCATGCGATCAATTACAAGAGCCAGGACTATGTCGCCGAGGTGAAGCGCATCACCGGCGGGCAGGGGGTGCAGGCGGTGCTCGACATGGTCGGCGGCGACTATGTCCCGCGCAACATCGAATGCATGGCGGAAGATGGCCGCCATGTGTCGATCGCGGTGCTGGGTGGAGCCAAGACCAGCATCTTCCTGCCGACGGTGATGTCCAAGCGCCTGACCCTGACCGGATCGACGCTGCGGCCGCGCTCCTCGGGCTTCAAGAGCCTGGTCGCGGACGAGATCATGCGCACCGTCTGGCCCTTCGTCGAACAGGGCAAGCTGCGCCCGGCAATGGACCAGCGCTTTGCCCTCGCCGACGCGGCCAAGGCCCATGCCCGCATGGATGCGGGCGAACATTTCGGGAAGATCGTGCTGACGGTGTGAGGGGCGGCGGGGAAACCCGCCAAACCGTAGCATTTCCGTCATATTCGGTGCGGAATTGTAACAGAGCGGCGCTAGGGATTCGGCCTCAAGGACAACAGCCCTTGAGGACGTAGACATGGACGCCATCACGCGCTTGCCCTTCCTGAGCGAACTGGAGGAGGGGGCTGACGACCGCTTCCACATCCCCGAACGGGAAGGCGCGCGTCGCCGCTATCGCACCATCTGGATTTCCGACATCCATCTGGGCACGCGCGGCTGCAACGCGACGATGCTGATCGATTTCCTGGACAGCGTCGACAGCGACACCATCTATCTGGTCGGCGACATCATCGATGGCTGGCGGCTCAAGAAGCGCTTCTACTGGCCCGCCGCGCATAATGACGTGCTGTGGCGGATCATGAAGCGGGCCAAGCGCGGCACCCGTGTCGTCTATATCCCCGGCAATCATGACGAGATGTTCCGTCAGTTCACCGGCATGAATTTCGGCGGCGTCGAGATTCGCCGCAAGGCGATCCACGAGACCGCCGACGGGCGCAAGCTGTTGGTGCTGCATGGCGACGAGTTCGACACGATCATGCTGGCGCATCGCTGGCTCGCCTTCGTGGGGGACGCGGCCTACACGACGCTGATGCGCCTCAACGTGGTGGTCAACGCGGTGCGCCGGCGCATGGGCCTGCCTTATTGGTCACTGTCCAAGATGGCCAAGCACAAGGTCAAGAATGCCGTGTCCTTCATCTCCCGTTTCGAGGAAGTGGTGGCGCATGAAGCCGGCGCGCGCGGCGTCGACGGCGTGGTGTGCGGCCATATCCACAATGCCGAGATGCGCGAGATCGAGGGCATCGAATATTATAATGATGGCGACTGGGTGGAGGGCTGCACCGCGCTGGTCGAACATGCCAGCGGCGCGATGGAGGTGCTGCACTGGGCCGACGAGATCGCCAAGCGCGGCGAAAAGACGCCGGCGCTGATGGCGGCCTGACGCGGAGAGGGGGCATGCGGATCGCGATCGTCACCGACGCCTGGACGCCGCAGGTGAATGGCGTGGTGCGCACGCTGCAGACGATCCAGGCCGAACTGGAGCATATGGGCCATGAGGTGAAGGTGATCTCGCCCGATCTCTATGGCTCCATTCCCTGTCCGACCTATCCCGAAATCCGGCTGGCACTGGTGCGATCGGGCGTGGTGGGGCAGGCGATCGCCGCCTTCCGTCCCGATGCCGTCCATCTGGCGACCGAAGGGCCGCTCTGCTTTGCCGCCCGGCGCTGGTGCCTGCGCGGCAATGTGCCCTTCACCACCGCCTATCACACCCATTTCCCCGATTATGTGTCGCAGCGCACCGGCCTGCCGGCGGCCTGGTTCTGGCGCTATATTCGCTGGTTCCATGGCCCGGCGCAGGCGGTGCTGGTGTCGACCCGGTCGGTGCGGCAGCAATTGCGTGCCCATGGCGTCGCCAATGTTCGCAAATGGGGCAGGGGCGTGGACCTCAAGACCTTTGCTGGCGATCTCGCACCCTCGGCCCTGCTGGCGGATCTGCCGCGCCCGATCCAGCTCTATGTCGGCCGGGTCGCGGTCGAGAAGAATCTGGAAGCCTTCCTGGCCAGCGAGCATCCCGGAACCAGGGTGATCGTGGGCGACGGCCCGGCGCGCGGGGCGCTGGAACGGGCTTATCCCGACGCCCGTTTCCTGGGTGCGCAGTTCGGTGCCGATCTGGCGGCGATCTATGCCGGCGCGGACGTGTTCGTCTTCCCCAGCCGCACCGATACGTTCGGGCTGGTGATGATCGAGGCGCTGGCCGCTGGCACGCCGGTCGCAGCCTATCCGGTCACCGGACCGATCGATATCGTCACGCCGGAAACCGGCGCGCTGTCGGAGCGGCTGGAGGATGCCATCGCCGCAGCGCTGCTGTGCGATCGGGCTGCCTGTGCCACCTATGGGCGTAGCTTTAGCTGGGAGCGCAGTGCGCAGGAATTCCTGGCCGGATTGCATCCGATCGATCCGGTGGTGATGGACAGCGCCGCCTGACGCTTTTCCTTGCCGCAAGCCCCGCTATGCTCTATCCCTGACATGTCGTGGCCGCCCTGCTTGGGCGGCCCTTATCGTTTTTAGAGCCGGAGAAGACCCCGTGTCCCAGCCCCTCATGCCCCATGCGACCGCCAGCTGGCTGGTCGACAATAGCGCTCTGAGCTTCGACCAGATCGCGGAATTCTGCGGGCTCCACATCCTGGAAGTCCAGGCCATCGCCGATGACACTGCCGGCATCAAATATACCGGCCGCGATCCGGTGCGCGCCCATGAAATCACCATGGACGAAATCCACAAGGGCGAGAGCAATCCCGACTACAAGCTCAAGATGCTCAAGGGCCCCGAACCGGTCCGTCGCACCAAGGGCCCGCGCTACACCCCGGTCAGCAAGCGCCAGGACAAGCCCGATGGCATCGCCTGGATCCTGCGCAACCATCCGGAGATTTCGGACGGCGCGATCGGCAAGCTGATCGGCACCACCCGCACCACCATCGCCGCGATCCGCGATCGCAGCCACTGGAACATCAGCAACATCACGCCCAAGGATCCGGTGACGCTGGGCCTGTGCTCGCAGCGCGAACTGGATGCGCTGGTCAGCAAGGCGGCGAAGAAGGCCGGCATCGAGATGCCGACCGATTCGCGTCTGGATGGCGATCGTGAGGCGCTGATCGAGGAACTGCGCCGCGAGCGCGAGGATAATGCGCGCCGCATCGAGCAGGCGCTCAAGAGCGAGTCCGAGCTGATTTCGGGCGCCGCGACGATCCTCGATCCGTTCAGCAGCAACAAGGGCGAGGTCTGAAGACGTAGCGTCATCCGACGCTCTTTCCGACCCGCTGCAATGCAGCATTTTCAAGGGCCGCGCCGGCTTTCCGGCGCGGCCTTTTTGCTACAATCCAGACACAGGTTGACGCTTGCGTAAAGCGCTCGGGCCACTTACACTTCTGTAAATGGAGAGCAGAGAAAAGATCTGGCGCGAGCATTATCAGCACCCTACGCCGTGGGAGCAGACGTTCCCGCCGATGTCGATGGGGGACATGGTAACGCAGAGCGCCACCGCCCACCCGCAGGCCCACATGATCGACTTCATGGGGCGCAAGTTCAGCTATGGCGCGATGATGGACGACATCAGGCGCATCGCCTGTGGTTTGCAGGCTATGGGCGTGAAGAAGGGGGACCGGGTCGGTCTCTACCTGCCCAACACCCCGCATTATGTCGCGGCCTATTATGGCGCGCTGCTGGCCGGCGCGATCGTCGTCAACTTCTCCCCCCTCTACACCGCCGCCGAACTGGAGCATCAGGTCGAGGATAGCGGCACCAAGATCCTGTTCACCCTGTCGGCCAAGGCACTGCTGCCGACCGCGCTCAAGGTGCTGGACAATAGCAGCCTGGAAAAGCTGGTGGTCGGTTCGATTGCCGAGGTGCTGCCGACTGCCAAGAGCATCCTCTTCCGTCTGTTCAAGCGCGGCGAGACGACGCCGCTGCCGCATGATCCGCGCGTCATCCGCTACGACCGGCTGATCGCCAATTCCGGCGAATGCATCGTCGCCGACATCGATCCGGTCAACGACGTCGCGCTGCTGCAATATACCGGCGGCACCACCGGCACGCCCAAGGGCGCGATGCTGACCCACCAGAATCTGACCGCCAACGCGCGCCAGGCGCAGGGGATCGACCCGCACGCGGGCGAGGGCGACGACCGCATCATCGCGGTGCTGCCCTTCTTCCACGTCTTCGCCAATACCTGCACGCTGAACCGGACCGTCATGAATGGTGGCGAGATGGTGATGCTGCCCCGGTTCGAGGCGGTGCAGGTGCTCTCGGCCGTGCAGCGGACCAAGGCGACGTCGCTGCCCGGCGTGCCGACCATGTATCAGGCGCTGCTCGATCATCCGGCCCTGCCGAACATCGATTTCTCGTCGCTGCGCACCTGCATTTCGGGCGGCGCGCCGCTGCCGATGGAGGTGAAGCAGAAGTTCGAGGCGGTGACCGGCGCACGGTTGATCGAGGGCTATGGCCTCACCGAAACCAGCCCGATCGTCTGCGCCAACCCCTATGAGGGGTTGAACAAGACCGGCACCGTCGGCCAGCCCGTGCCCGGCACCCGCGTCAAGATCGTCAGCCGCGAGGATCCGACCCAGCCCCCGCCCGAGGGCGAGCCGGGCGAACTGATGTTTGCCGGCCCGCAGATCATGAAGGGCTATTGGAACCGGCCGGACGCGGATGCGCAGGTGTTCGTGGGCGAGTTCCTGCGCACCGGCGATGTCGGCGAGGTTGATGACGACGGCTATGTGCGGATCGTCGATCGGCTCAAGGACATGATCGCCGTCGGCGGCTTCAAGGTCTTCCCGAGCCAGGTGGAATCGGTCCTCTATCATCATGAATCGGTGAAGGAGGCGTTGGTGATCGGCGTGCCCGACCGTTATCGCGGCGAGCAGCCCAAGGCGTTCGTGACCCTGAACGAAGGCGCGACCATCGACGGGCCGGGCCTCAAGGACTGGCTCAACCCGCAACTGGGCAAGCATGAGCGGGTCTGTGAGGTCGAGGTGCGGGCCAGCCTGCCCAAGACGCTGGTCGGCAAGCTGTCGCGCAAGGAACTGGTCGCCGAAGAACGGGCCAAGGCCGAACAGGCGATGGCCCAGAATGCGGCGCAGACTGGAACCGCGGCCTGATTGCTCCTATCTAGCGCGCCAAAGCTGGATAAGGATTATCGATATATGGCGCAGGAAATCGCAACGCTGGCTGGTGGCTGCTTCTGGTGTACGGAAGCAGTCTACCAGACGCTCAAGGGCGTGGAATCGGTCCAGAGCGGCTATATCGGCGGGACCAAGGTCGATCCGACCTATGAGGAGGTTTGCACCGGCAATACCGGCCATGCCGAAGCGATCCGCATCGCCTTCGACCCGGCCGTCATCAGCTATGCCGACCTGCTCGACATCTTCTTCGCCACCCACAATCCGACCACGCTGAACCGCCAGGGTAACGACATCGGGACGCAGTATCGTTCGGCGATCTTCCCCCATTCGGCCGAGCAGCAGGCCGAGGCACTGGCCGGCATCGCGCGGGCACAGGTGGACCAGGTCGATCCGGTCGTGACCGCGATCGAGGCGGACGCCCCCTGGTATCCGGCCGAGGATTATCACCAGAAATATTGGGAACGGGTCGGCGACCAGAACCCCTATTGCATGGCGGTGATCCCGCCCAAGCTGGCCAAGCTGCGCAAGGGTTTTGCCGCCCGCATCGAGGAATAATCCTCGGCCTGGCCGATTTCCCGACGGCTCGTCCCGTTTCGCCGCGTTCTTAGCTTATGGTTAATGTCGACCATGGCAGATGCAGCGCAACGGACGAGTCGGGGGACTTTGAGAATGACCAGGACGATCATGCTGCTGGCGCCGGCGATGCTGCTGATGCTGCCGGGCTGCATTGCCAGGACGGCGGTGGATATCGTGACCTTGCCGGTGCGCGCAGGTGCGCAGGCGGCCGACTGGGCGACGACCAGCCAGGACGAGGCCGACCGCAATTATGGCCGCAAGATGCGCAAGCAGGAGGCCGAGGAAGGCAAGGCGCGCAAGAAGGCCGACGAACAGCGCCGCCGCGAATGCCGCAAGGCCGGTTACGACAATTGCGGCTGAGCCCCGAAATTCGCCAGATCGACCGGTCAGGCCGCGGCGCGGCGTAACCGGTCGTTGATGGCGGTGCCGATCCCCTCGTCGGGGATGGGGGCCACCGCGATCCGCTCCTGCGTGCTGGCGTCGGCGACGTGCAGCGCCGCGAACAGATTGGCCGCCGCCTCGCGCAGATCCGCGTCGACGCTCAGGTTCAGATGGCAGGGCATCAGCCCGAAGCCGATCAGATATTCGTCCTTCTCCGCCCGCAGCGCGTTGAGCCGCACCGGCTTCGACGGCGCATAATGGCTTTCGAGCTGGCCGGGCGCCTCGATCTTCGCATTGTCCTTCCCCGTGATGACCGGCAGGCCACTTGCCTCCTCCAGCATCGCGGCCGTGATCGGGCCGGGGCGGAGCAGGCGGATGCGGTCCGCTTCGGGGGCGGCGATGGTCGATTCCAGCCCTTCGCTGGTCGGGCCTTCGTCCAGGATCATGCGGATCTTGCCGTTGAGGCTCGCCAGCACATGCTCGGCCCGGCTGGGGCTGATCGATCCGCTGCGATTGGCCGAAGGCGCAGCCAGCGGCCTACCACTCTCGCGGATCAGCGCGCGCATCGCCGGATGGGCCGGCAGGCGCAGCGCCACGGTCGGCAGGCCGGCCATCACCAGCGGCGACAGGCCGCTATCGGCCCGCACCGGCAGCACCATGGTCAGCGCGCCCGGCCAGAAGCGGGCGGCAAGCTGTTCGGCCTGGGGCGAGAAATCGGCCAGCCGCCGCGCCATCTCCATGTCGGCGACATGGACGATCAGCGGGTTGAAGCTGGGCCGCCCCTTGGCGCTGTAGATGCCCGCGACCGCCTGGGAATCGGTGGCATCGGCCGCCAGGCCATAGACGGTTTCGGTGGGAACGGCGACGGGCTCGCCGGCGCGGATCAGCAAGGCTGCCTCGCGAAGCGCTTCCGCGCCATAGCGGCAGACCCTGGTGGAAAAGGCAGGATTTGGGATAGTCACGACCCCCGCGATATAGACCCCGGAACGCTGCAGTAAAAGGCCATTGCGACAGTGACATGACATTGTTGGCAAAGCTTGCCGCAACGGCGCGGCCCGGCTAATCCCGCGCCATGAACGACGCCCTGCTGACCCGTATCGCCGAAGCGCTGGAACGGCTCGCGCCGCCGCCGGCTTCCTCTGCCGACCTTGCGGCTGCTCCCGCCTATGTGTGGGACGGGGTGGCGATCCGCGCGGTGGATGCGTTCGACCCGGTGGATTATGATCTGCTGACCGGCATCGATGCGCAGAAGAGCGCGCTGCTGGACAATAGCCGCCGCCATGCCGCCGGCCATGCCGCGCATGACGTGCTGTTGTGGGGCGCGCGCGGCACCGGCAAGTCGGCGACCGTGGCTTCGGTGGTCGGCAAGCTGCAGGCGGAAGGGCAGGACATCGCCCTGCTGCAATGCGCGATCGATGAACTGGCCAGCCTGCCGGCGCTCTTCACCCTGCTGCGCAGCACGACCCGGCCCTTCATCCTGTTCCTCGACGATCTGGGCTTTGACGAAGGCGTGGGCGATGCCCGCGCGCTGCGCTCGCTGCTCCAGGGCGGCACCGCTGCGCGCCCGGCCAATGTCCGCCTCTATGTGACGTCCAACCGCCGCCATATCGTGCCGCGCAACCTGTCGGAACAGGATGATCCGATCAATCCGCGCGACGTGGTCGATGACAAGATGGCGCTATCGGACCGGTTCGGCCTCAGCCTCGGCTTCCATGCGCTCGACCAGGACGCCTATGTCGCCATTGTCGAGGGCTATGCCCAGGCGCTGGGCCTCAGCGTCGAGCCGCTCGACGCGATCCAGTGGGCGACGCAGCGGGGCAGCCGCTCGGGCCGTGTCGCCTGGCAATATGTGGTCGAACTCGCCGGCCGTCACGGCCTCTCGGTCTGATTCTCAGTCGCCATCCTTTTCGGCCAGGCTCAGAAATTCGTCGACCAGTCGGTCCAGTTCCTTGCGGCAACGGGGCGGATCGACGGCGGTGTCGCACAGCGGCGCGGCATCGGCCATCGTCTTGATGACGCGGGCCAGACTCAGCGTGTCGCTGTGACGCTGTCGGTGGGCGAGGGCGGCGAAGGTGTTGAAATACATTTCCGCCAGCCGGCGGTCATGCTCCAGGTCATAGCCTTGTCGTCGGTCCGGCTGGCCCAGCGCCTCCATGCGCAAGTGATGAAGGGATCGCCGCGCGCTGTCCGCCCGCAGCTGATATAGCTCCGCCGGTTCGATCGGTTTCATCTTGGACGCCTGTCGCATCGCGTATCAGCGCGCGAACGGGGCAATATATCCCGGCTGTTGCCCGGCCGAAATTAAGCGTCTGGTCTTGCGAACAAGTTTTTTCGACGCATCGGCCGGGCGACCAAGATTATTGTGCGCGGGTCACCCGCCAGACGACGCCGCCGACATCATCCGCCACCAGCAGCGCGCCCTTGGCGTCCACGGTCACGTCGACCGGGCGGCCACGCGCCGCGCCCTGCGCGTCCAGGAGGCCGGTCAGCACGTCGGTCGGCTTGGCCTTGCCGACTTCGCCATTATCCTCGAACGGAATGAACACGACCTTGTAGCCGGCGGCCGGCTTGCGGTTCCAGCTGCCATGCAGGCCGACAAAGGCGCCATTGCCATAGGCGGCGCCGAGCTGCGCATCCTTGGAGAAGCTCAGGCCCAGCGGCGCGACATGGTTGCCCAGCGCATAGTCGGGGCGCTTGGTATATTCGCGGATTTCCGGCCGCTGCGGCTGGACCCGGCGATCCTCATAGCCGCCCCAGTAATTCCACGGCCAGCCATAGAAGGCACCGAATTCGACGCGGGTCAGATAGTCGGGGACCAGGTCGCCGCCCAGCATGTCGCGCTCATTGACCACGCCCCACAGCACGCCGCTCCTGGGCTCAAAGGCCAGGCCGACCGGGTTGCGCAGGCCCGACGCATAGATGCGATAGTCGCCGGTCTTGGGATTGACCTCCAGCACGGCGGCGCGGTTCGCTTCGCTTTCCAGACCATTTTCGCCGATATTGCTGTTCGATCCGACGCCGACATAGAGCAGCCCGTTGGGGCCGACGGTCAGACTGCGGGTCCAGTGCATGTTCGGCGCCTGGGCGGGCAGGTTCAAAATCTTCCGCCCCTTGTCGCTGATCTTGGTCTCGCCTTCCTTATAGGGAAAGGCCATCAGCGCATTGGTGTTGGCGACATAGAGGGTGTCGCCGATCAGCGCCATGCCATAGGGCGAATAGAGGCCGCTCAGGAACACCGTCTTGGTGTCCGCCTTGCCGTCGCCATCGGTGTCGCGCAGCAGGCTGATGCGGTCGGGCGAGGGGACGCCGGCGCCGGCCTTGTTCATCAGGAAATTCATCACCCGGCTGACGATGCCGGTCTGCGGGCGGGGCTGGCTGTTGGTCTCGGCCGTCAATATGTCGCCATTGGGCAGGCGCAGCAGCGATCGCGGATGGCTCAGCCCCTCGGCGAAGCGCTCGACCACCAGCCCCTTGGCGGCGACCGGCTTCTCGCCCGCCTTCCACGGCTTCACTTCGGCGATGTTGACCGTCGGGAAAAACTCGTTGCGCGGCGTGGTGAAGCGCGGTTCCCGGCCGACATCGGCACCGGCCGGCAACTGGGCCGTGTCGCCCTGCGCGAAATAGAGGAAGGCGCCGCCGGCAATGACCAGCGCGACGAGGGGGATGGCGATGAAATGCTTCTTCATGTCGCCACATCTATGCGGCGATGCGGCGCCCGGCAAGGCGCTCCGTTGCGCGGGTGGTTAGTTAAGCCTTTCGTTCGCGCAGCCACAGCAGCAGGGCGATCAGGATGCCGGCCCCGGTGCCAACCAGCAGTCCGATGCTGGGCTGGCCCAGCAGGCCGCCGCCGATCGCCCCGGCCATGATCAGCAATGCGATGATGGCGCCCGCGCCGGTCGGATTCTTCGCCTTGTTCATGGCCCATCCTTGCCATGGCCCGCCGCCCATGGCCAGTCGCTTGTCGCCCGCGCCCCCCCCCCCCCTGTCCCGGATCGGAACGGCCGGCGTCCCGAAATGGCGCGCCTGTCCCGCTGCGGGACTTGGCTAACCGGCTGTTCACCCTCGTTCTCGGCCTGCTGCGCCAAAGCACCAAACTGGCATGGGGGTTGATAGGGGAGGGGAAAGGGCGCGCAAAAATCGGGGGTCGCATGCACATGCCATATCTTTCGGATCGAAAGAGCTATGAGGATGCGACGGAACTGATCGCGACCTTCGGCGCCAATGCCGGCTATGAGGCGGCGGCGCGGGCCGATCGCAGCCGCGACCTCGGCAACCACATCCATTTCTGCCACTGGCGCCAGATCGAGCGGCTGATCGTGCTGCTCGCCCATCACCAGCCGCTCGGCACGATCCACTGATCGCCTGAACGCAAAAGGGCCGGAGCGTCATGGAACGCGCCGGCCCTTTTTGCTGTCTGGCTGAAGGCGCTTTAGAGCCGCAGGCCGGCAGTTTCCGGCAGGCCGGCCAGGATATTGAGATTCTGCACGGCGGCGCCCGCTGCCCCCTTGCCCAGATTGTCGAGCGTGGCGACCAGGCGGGCCTGTCCGCTCTGCGCATTGCCGAACACCGACAGAGATAGGCGATCGGTCGCGCCGACATGCTCGACCTCAATCTGTGCCATGGCGCTGCTGTCGGCCAGCGGCGTCACGCTGACGATCGGCGATCCTGCATAGGCGGCGGCCAGCGCGGCATGGATGTCCGCCGGGGATGGGGTGTCGGGGATGGCGCGCAGTTGCAGCGGCACTTCCACCAGCATGCCACGATAGGCGTTGGCGACGGCCGGCGCGAACAGCGGCGGATGGGCCAGGCCCGAATAGCGGGTCAT
This sequence comes from Sphingobium sp. BHU LFT2, assembly GCF_018604485.1. NCBI lineage: Bacteria > Pseudomonadati > Pseudomonadota > Alphaproteobacteria > Sphingomonadales > Sphingobiaceae > Sphingobium > Sphingobium sp. BHU LFT2. Next base: position 339,000 of record NZ_JAFCGW010000004.1, on the reverse strand, counting down.
TTCCGGCACATGCTTGTGCGCCAGGCTCAGGCCATAGGCGCGGAAGGCGGTCGGCGCGCCATCGGCGCCCTCATATTCCGCGATCATCGCCTTGCCGCCACCCGAATAGCCCGATGCGCCCGATACCGTCACCGGCCAGTCGGCCGGCAGCAGGCCGGCCAGCACCAGCGGACGGACCAGACCCAGAAAACCGGTCGGCCAGCAGCCGGGGTTGGCAACGAAGCGGCTGTTGGCCAGTCGCTCGCGATGGCCCGGCTCCAGTTCGGGGAAGCCATAGGTCCAGCCGTCGGCGACGCGGTGTGCGGTCGATGCGTCGATCACGCGGGTGCGGTCATTGTCGATCATCGACACGGATTCGCGCGCGGCATCGTCGGGCAGGCACAGAATCACGATGTCGGCCGCGTTCAGCGCGTCGCGCCGGGCCGCCATGTTGCGGCGATCCTTCTCGTCGACCGTGATCAGCGACAGTTCGGGCCGGTCGGCCAGGCGATCGGCAATCTCGATGCCGGTGGTGCCATGGCCGCCGTCGATGAAGATCTTCGTGGTCATGGGGCAATCCTCCGCCGCGCGATGATCGGCTGTTCATGGTCGGGCGCCAGCCGGGCAACGACATCGGCCAGCGGCTCGACCACCACGGTCATCCAATGGGCGTTGGCATGCAGCATATGGGTGGCGTCGGTCATGATCCCGACATGGCCGGGGAAGAAGATCAGGTCGCCGCGCTGCAACGGCGCGCTCGCCTCGATCGGCGCGCCAATGCCTTCGCACTGCAGGTCGGTGTCGCGCGGCACGGCGATGCCGCATTCGCCCAGCGCAACCTGCACCAGGCCCGAACAGTCGATGCCGCGATGCCCACGGCCACCCCAGACATAGGGCTGGCCCAGATAGCGCTGCGCCACAGCGACCCAGTCGCTTTCCGGCGAGTCGAGCGGGGCGGCATGGCGGCCATGGATGAAGCCGTCGCCGGTCGCGAGGAAGCTGTCCTCGGCCTCGCCGCCGAAGCGGGCGCCCAGCGGCCAGTGATCGGCGATCGGTGCCTTGATGTCCGCGCGGCTGAACAGCGGCGCGCTCTGGTTGACGATGCGGTGGCTGACCGCTTCCTTCACGTCCAGCGCGTCGCGACGGATATAGCCGACATAGCCATCATGCCCGCAAAAGCCCCAGGCCCAGTCGGTCGTGACGTCGAGCGCATGGAAGCTTTCGCCACGCAGCAATTCGCTGACCGCCTCGGCATTGTGCGAGGGCTGGGACAGGATCGGCGCGCCGGGCGCCACGCAGGTCAGTTCGACCGCGCGGGCATAATGGGCGGAAAAGAGCACGCCGGCGAGCGAGATGTCCGCAAGGTCGCCACGCGCCGCATGGACGCGGTGGTCGAGCGCTACGGATCTGCCGTCCAGCTTGAACCGGGTTCTTTCAGGCGGTGCGTTCCGCGTGGTGTTGATCTGGCCTGTCATCGCGCGCGGTTCCTGCGATGAAATGGTGAAAGGCGTCAAGGAATTCCGCGCCCTTCGACGTGCGGGTGATGAAAATATTGCGCCGATCGGCCGCATCCCGCTCTCGTCGGAGATAGCCGAGCGCCGAAAGCTTGTTCAGCGCGCGGGTGATGACCGGCTTGGACACATGCAACTGCTCGGCCAGGCCGCGCACGGTATGCGGGCCATCGCCGATATAGACGGTCAGCATCAGGGCCATCTGGCGGTTGGTGAGGTCGGGTTTTCCCGACCTCACATAATCCACCAGGGTCCGCATCCACTGGCTGAGCGGCTGTATGCCGGGACGGTCGATCTGGGCGGCCTGTTGCGGGGAAGCGAGCGCGTTCATGCCCCCCTAACGCATGATAGCCAATCCGGTTGCGTAACGGATCGCAGGATATTGCAGTTTGGCTATCGCGCGCCGTCATAGCGCTGCTGGAGCAGGCGGAAGACCGCGCGCAGGCCCAGCGCCTCGCCGCCCTTGGGCCGGCCCGGACGGGCCGCCGGTCGCCAGGCGAAGGTGTCGAGGTGAATCCAGGCCGTGCCCTCCGGCACGAAACGCTGCAGGAACAGGGCGGCGGTCACCGCGCCGGCAAAGCCACCTTCGCCGGCATTGTTCAGGTCGGCGATGTCGGACTTCAGCATGTCATAATAGCCGTCCCACAGCGGCAGGCGCCAGGTCGGGTCGTCGACCGCCGTGCCGGCCGCCGCAATGTCGCTCGCCAGCGCCTCATCATTGGTGAACAGCGCCGGCAGGTCCGGGCCGACGGCGACTCGCGCGGCGCCGGTCAGGGTGGCGAAGTCCACGATCAGCTCGGGCTTTTCCTCACCCGCGCGGGTCAGTGCATCGCCCAGCACCAGCCGCCCTTCGGCGTCGGTATTACCGATCTCCACGGTCAGCCCCTGCCGGCTGCGCAATATGTCGCCGGGGCGGAAGGCATTGCCGCTGATGGCATTTTCGGCGGTCGGCACCAGCAGGTGCAGCCGCACGGGCAGGCGCGCCCCGATGATCAGCCGGGCCAGCGCGATCGCATGGGCCGCGCCGCCCATATCCTTCTTCATCAGGCGCATGCCCGATGATGGCTTGATGTCGAGGCCGCCGCTGTCGAAGCAGATGCCCTTGCCGACCACGGCGATGCGCGGCGCGGCGGGGTCACCCCAGCTCATTTCGATGAGGCGCGGGGCAAAACCCTTGTCCGCCGCCTTGCCGACGGCATGGATCATCGGGAAACCCTGCTCCAGCGCGTCGCCGCGCGTCACCTGCACCTCGCCGCCATGCGCCTGCGCAAGCTGCCGCACGGCATCTTCCAGATCCTGCGGCCCCATGTCGGCGGCCGGCGTGTTGACCAGATCGCGGACCAGCGCCACCGCCTCGGCCTGCTGCACGATCGCCTCGATCCGGGCGACGTCGCCGGTCAGCAACACGCGCGGGCCGGCCGCGCCTTCATCCTTGCGATAGCGTTCGAACCGATATTGCGCCGTCAGCCAGCCCAGCGCCGCCGCGCCGGTGCTACCCTCCGCCAGGCGATAGCTGCCCTCGGGCAGGCTCTCGGCCAATCTGGCCAGGCACCAGCTGCCCAGCGCGTCGCGCTTCGCCACCCCGGCCACGACCGACCAGTCGCTCTGCCCCTCGCCGGGGACGATCGCATATTCGTTCGGCTTGGCGTGGAATTTCTGGGCGCTGATCAGGGCGCGGACCCGCTCGGGTTGGGTAGTGAACCAGGCGTCCAGTTCGGCCGCTTCGATCAGCTGGATGGAACGGGCGGGCTGGCCATTATCGGCTTTGAGCAGGTCGGCAAATTCGGTCATGCACAGGATGTAGGAGAAAGCGCTCCACATGGGAACGGGCCATTTTTTGCATCTTCTTTCGTCCCGGTGGAAACCCGGCCGGCCGTCAGGGCATTTGCCTATTGTGGCCCGAATGCCTAGGTTCCAGGTCATAACAGACGACAAGGAGAGTAGCCATGATCCGTTCCGACAATAGCGGCCTGCAGGCGCTGCGTGCCCGCGCCTATGCGCTGGCCGAAAGCGGCCAGTTCGCCAACGCCCATGCGGTCGAGCAGGCGCTGGTGGCCGAAGGCTGGCCCAATATCCATCGCGCGCTCGCCGGCGACTATGCGCGCAAGGCGATCAGCGAACGCTGCCTGACGGCCAAGCCGCACTGATGCGGGCAGGGTGGGGGAACGGGACGACGGGGCTGCTGCTCGCAGCCCTGTTGCTGTCTGGCTGCTCGAAATCGACTGAGGACGACACGCCCGGCGGCAACATGCCCGCCAATGCGACGATGCGCGCCTTTGTCGACCGCATGGCCGGCACCACGCGACCCGCTGCCCCACCCGCAAAACCATTCGAGCAGTCGGACAAGACCGAGCTGCTGGAATTTCTCTACGCCTATCCGGCGCAGGCGGCGGCGATCCCGACGCTGGTCGATCGCTTCGCCCGCGCCATGGCCGAGAACAAGGGCGATGCGCTCAAGATGGCGACGCAGGACCGGGATTCGGCGAAAAAGGCGGGCTTTCCCTTCCACGCCCACAGCCGCGAGACGCGCTGGAGCGTGATGGCGGACACGCCGCGCTTCCTGGCGCTCGAATCCTCCAATTACATGTATACCGGCGGCGCCCATGGCATGACCGGCTATGAAGCGCTTCTGTGGGACAGGGAACGGCGGCGCGAGACCGATTTCGGCGCACTGCTGACGTCCGAGGCGGCCTTTGCCGCGGCGATTCACGATCCCTTCTGCAAGGCATTGAATCGAGCGCGGGTGGAGAAGCGTGGCGCACCGGTGGTGCCGGGCGATGACGACTTCACCAAATGCATCGATCCGATGAAGCAGGTGCTGGCCCCGACATCGCGCGACGGCAAGCTGATCGATGGCATCCAGGTGACGATCGGCCCCTATGGCGCCGGCCCCTATGCCGAGGGCAGCTATGACATCAAGCTGCCGGTCGATGCGGCGATCTACAAGGCGATCAAGACCGAATATCAGGATGCCTTCGCCAGGCCCTGATATCCGGTTCCCGATCGGTCAGGCCGGCACGCCGTACAGGTCGTGATCGTCGGCATCCTCGATCAGCACGTCGAACATGTCGCCCGCCTTGCGGCCTTCGCCCACGTCGCGCAGGAAGACATTGCCGTCGATTTCCGGCGCGTCAGCCTGGCTGCGCGCGGTGGCGCCGATGCTGCCATCTTCCTCGTCGGGCTCGCCGACCTCGTCAATGATCACCGGCATGACCCGGCCGACCTTGGCCTGCAGCTTGGCGGCGCTGATCGCGGCGGTCTTTTCCATGATCCGCTGATAGCGTTCTTCCTTGACCTCTTCGGGCACGGCGCCGGGCAGGTCATTGGCGGCTGCGCCCTCGACCGGCTCGAAGCGGAAGGCGCCGACGCGGTCGAGCTGCGCCTCGTCCAGCCAGTCGAGCAGATACTGGAAGTCCGCCTCGGTCTCGCCGGGGAAGCCGACGACGAAGCTGGAGCGGATCGCGATGTCGGGGCAGATGTCGCGCCACTTGCGGATGCGGTCCAGCACCTTGGCTTCATTGGCCGGGCGCTTCATCGCCTTCAAAACGCTCGGCGAAGCATGCTGGAAGGGAATGTCGAGATAGGGCGTCAGCAGCCCCTCGGCCATCAGCGGGATGACATGGTCGACATGGGGATAGGGATAGACATAATGGAGGCGGACCCAGGGGGCGACGCCGTCCGCCGTGCGCAGCTGGCCCAGTTCGCGCGCCATGTCGGTCATATGGGCGCGGACCTCATGACCCTTCCACATGCGCGGTTCGTGGCGGGTGTCGACGCCATAGGCCGAGGTGTCCTGGCTGATGACCAGCAACTCCTTGGTGCCGGCCGCGACCAGCTTTTCCGCCTCGCGCAGCACCGCGTCGATGCGCCGCGACACCAGGTCGCCGCGGATCGAGGGGATGATGCAGAAGGAGCAGCGATGGTTGCAGCCCTCTGAAATCTTCAGATAGCTGTAATGGCGCGGGGTGAGCTTGAGGCCGCCTTCGGGCACCAGGTCGACAAAGGCGTTGGGGATGGGCGGCGATGCGTCATGCACCGCGTTGACCACCTGCTCATATTGATGCGCGCCGGTGACGGCCAGCACCTGCGGGAATTTCGCGCGGATCACGTCCGCTTCGTCGCCCATGCAGCCGGTGACGATGACGCGGCCATTTTCGGCCATGGCCTCGCCGATCGCTTCGAGCGATTCTTCCTTGGCGGAATCGAGGAAGCCGCAGGTGTTGACCAGCACGACGTCGGCGCCGGCATAGTCGGCGGACATCTGATAGCCGTCGGAACGCAGCTTGGTCAGGATACGTTCGGAGTCGACCAGGTTCTTCGGACAGCCGAGCGAAACCATGCCGATCTTCGGCGCGTCTGGGATTTTGGTTGCCATGATCGGCGCGCACATAGGGATTTTTGCGCCAAATGTCACGGGGTAGCCGAAAAGACAAAGGGCGCGCCCAAATGGACGCGCCCTTCGTTCTAGCTAAGCCTTTGATCCGTTACATCTTGTAGGACAGGCGGATGTAACCGAACTGGCCCGGCACATCATAGGTGGTCGGGTCGAAATTGGCGCTGTCGCAGGTGAAGCAGGCCGGCGGATCCTTGTCGAACAGGTTGTTGACGCCGATCGTCAGCCGGGTGCGATGGTCAAGCCAGGCCGGCGAGAAATAGGCCTGCATGTCGCCATAGAAGGTCGATCCCATGATATGGCCGTCGCTCTCGGTCACCTTGCTGATATAGCGGCCGGTGAAGGAAACGCCCCAGGCATCGGCCGAATAGTCGAGCGTGGTGGTCGCCTTGAAGCGCGGATAGGCTTGGTCGACCGAACCGCAGCGTTCGGTGCCGGCGCACTTGATCGTGGGGGCATTCAACTCGGCCGGGGCCTTGATGTCATAGCTCAGCAGATAGGCGGCATTGACCGTCAGGCCGACCGTGCCGTCGCCCACCGGCTTGGAGCGATAGATCAAAGATCCGTCGATGCCGTCGGTGTTGATGGCGTTGAGATTCTGCAGCGTGGCGTCGATGCCGGCGACCAGACCGCTGGGCGTGCGGCTGATCGAGGCGCAGCTGACCGGATCGGCATCGAAGGCGCAGCGGCGCAGCGTCAGCGTCGCAGGCACCGAGTCGATCGCGTTCTTGAGGCGGATATTATAATAATTGACCTCAAGGCTGAGCGCGCTGGCAAAGCCGTTGCGCGCCCAGGCCGGGCTGTAGACCATGCCGGCGGTCCAGGTCTTGGCGGTTTCCGGCTTCAGGTTGGTCGAGCCGCTGGAAAAGACGCCCAGCTGGCCACCGGTCGGCTCGTCATAGCTGCCATCGGCCGGCACGCCATTGGCGATGCAGTTGGCGCGCACGGTCGGATTGTCCCAGGAGCCGCCCGCTGCGCTGGTGCAGGGGTCGTTGATCGTCTGATCGGTGCGCGACCGGCCGGCATGCATTTCGCCGATGCTGGGCGCACGCAGGCTCTCGGCATAGCCGCCGCGCAGCAGCAGGTCGCTGACCGGTTTCCACAGGCCCGACACGGTGAAGGTCGTGTTGCTGCCAAAGCTGCTATAGTTGGAATGGCGCACCGCGCCGTCCAGTTCCAGCTTCTGGAAGAAGGGCACGTCGGCGAGGATCGGGATGCGGATTTCGCCATAGACTTCATCGACATTGAAGCTGCCGGCGGCCGGGCTGGTCGGCACGTCGGCGCCCAGGCCCGCCGTGATGATCGGGTCGGGGGTGTAGCTGGCGCGCTGGTTGCGATGCTCGTAGCCGACGGCGAAGCCGACCGCGCCGCCCGGCAGGTCGAACAATTCGCCCGACAGGTTGGCGGTGGCGTCCCACAATTCCTGCGTGCTGCGATCCTTCTGGTCGAAGGTCACATAGTCGAGCATGGCCTGGGTGATCGACCCGGCCCCGCCGAAGATGTTGAACGGTACGCAATCGCCGGTGCAGCCCGCTACTGGCCCCAGCGCCTGGGCCAGCTTGGCGGCGTTCAGGTTGCCGGTGAACACCTGATGCGCGTCATTGCTGCCATACATGCCGTTGACGTCCCAATACCATGTCTTGTCGCCGACCCCGAAGGAGCCTTCGAGCGTCGATTGCATGGTGAAGGTGTCGACATCCTGGCTGAAGATACGCGGGCCGCCCTCGACGAAGCGACGGGCGATCAGCGAATAGGTCGCCGGCTCGCCATTGGCACCCGACGACAAGGTGAAGCCGAACGGATTATAGGGATTGGTCGCATCGATGCTGATCGTGTCGAGCAGATTGCCGTTGCCCGCATCCGGGCCGACGAACAGCGGCAGCGGTGCGGCCTGGGTGGTCGAACTGCGATGCTGATAGACCAGCCGCGTGCGCAGGCTGACATTGTCGGAAAATTCGAATTTGGCGTTGAGGAAGCCGCCATAGCGTTCCGATGGCGTCAGCAGATAATTTTCCGGCGCGAAATTATAGCGATCGGCCGAGGTGAAATTCTTGAAGTCTCCCGGATAGGTCGGGCGCCCGCTGACCGGCGCGATCAGCGTCAGATCCTCGTCGCCGATCATGAAACGGCCATTGGGCGTGGCACCGGAACAGCCACCGATCGGGTCGGCGCAGCTCGTCTGGCCCGGATTGGGGAAGCGGGAGATGGAACGATCGGCGGTGCGGACGCTCTGCTGCTTCACATAATTGCCGCCAAAGACGATCGACACCCGATCGGACTGAAGGCCATAGCTGGCGTTGAGGTCATAGGTTTCGCCATCGCCCTGTTCGTAGGTGCCGAACTGGGCGGACAGGTCGAGGCCCTTCTGCGACTGTTTGGTAATGATGTTGACGACGCCGGCAACCGCGTCGGAGCCATAGAGCGGGGAGGCGCCCGACTGCAGCACCTCGACCCGTTCGATCATGCTGGCAGGGATGGAGTTCAAGTCGACCGATGCGGGAATGCCGCCGGCCGCCGAGCCGTTCACATAGCGCATGCCGTCGACCAGGATCAGCGTGCGCTTGGCGCCCAGGTAGCGCAGGTCGATTTCGGCTGAGCCGGAACTGACGCCGGTGCCGTCGGGCGGACCGCCGATATTGCCCGCATTGTTGACCTTGGTGTTGAGGCCGCCGCCGGCGCTCGGGATGCGCTGCAGCACGTCGGCGATCGAGGAAAGGCCGGTCCGCGCGATCGCTTCCTGATCGACCGTGACGATCGGCTTGTCCTGGTCCAGCGGATTCTGGCGGATGCGCGATCCGGTGACGATGATGGCCCCGACATCATCGGCCTGCGGCGCGGCGGATTGGGCGAAAGACGGTGCGTTGTAGATGAAGGCGGACAGCAGGACGCCGGTTTTCAGGACATTTTTCAAGCGCATATTCTACCCCTCAAAAATCAGACCTGAGGGGGAGTGTTGCCATTCTATGACAGCAAGGCAATTGGCCTCATGCTGCGCTGCACCCTGGGTAGCACGAATTTTGCCATATGTTGCTGTGGCGCAACAAACATGTTCAGTCTGTCGCTGGTTTGAACCTATTGATCGTTGGCGCGGGGTGTGGCGCCGGTTTCTTCCACGATCTCGATGATGCAGTCGCCCGTTTGGAGCCGCTTTGCGCCTTCCTCCCAGAAGCCGATCGGATGGTCGCCGCGATAGATGCGCACGCCAAGCCCGGTACCGATCGCCGAGAGCGGCTGGCCGATTTCCTGCGGCAGGACAGGCCGTTCGTGCAGCTTTACCCGGCCGCCCGATGCGGCAAGATCGGCCATATAGTCGGCGATATGCTTGCCGCTGGTGCTGCCTGCCAGCAGCAGCCCGGCAAAGCTGACCGGGTTGATGACCGTGGTGGCGCCGGCCTGGCGCGCGGGCACTTCATTATCCTCGTTGCGCACGACGATGCTGATCGGCAGGCGCGGCGCCAGGTGACGCGCGGTCAAGGTGATCAGGATCGACGTGTCGTCGCGTCCGGCCGACACGATCATCGTGCGGGCACGGTGGATGGCCACGTCCTTCAGCGTCTTGTCGCGCGTGCTGTCGCCGCACAGCACGTTGCAGCCCAGCGCCTCGGCATGGTCCAGCGCTTTCTCGCTGCCGTCGATCACCACGATCTCGCGCGGGTCGGTGCCACGCGCCAGCAGTTCGTTCACCGCCTCCTAGCCGCTGGTGCCGAAACCGGTGACGACGATATGATTGTGCAGATCGGCCTGAATGCGTGCCATGCGCCACCTGTAGAGGATGTTGCGGAAGAAGAGATTATAGGCGGTGCCGAGGAAAATGATCCAGACGAACAGCCGGATCGGCGTGACGAAGATGGATTCGAACAGGCGCGCTTCGGGCGAGACCGGCACGATATCGCCATAGCCGACCGTGGTGACGGTGACCGTGGTGAAATAGAGCACGTCGATGAAACTGATCTGGTCATCATAATTGTCCTTGAGACCGTCGCGCCCGAACCAGTGGAGCGCCAGCACGATCGCGATCAGGCCAAAGACCAGCACCACCCGCCAGGCGAGGTCCGCCCAGACCGGCAGCGCCGATCGCCGCCGCAGAAAGCCGGCCATGGGCGATGCCGAAGGCGGCGGCGCGATCTTCATGGGGTGGGCAGCTGGGTCATGGGATTGATCGGCACCCGGTCCTTGCGCAGCTCGAAATGCAGCTTCGGCTTGCTGGCATAGCCTGTGTCACCGCTGAGGCCAATCACCTGGCCCTTCGTCACCTTCTGCCCGCGCACCACGTCGATCCGGTTGGCATGGCCATAGGCGCTGACCCAGCCGCTGCCATGGGTGATGAGGACCAGGCCGCCGAACACCGCGATGCTGTCGCCGGCATAGGCGACGACACCATCAGCCGCCGCCCGGATCGGCGTGCCGATCGGCGCGGCAATGTCGATGCCGTTATTCTTGGCGCCGCTTTCGCCGGGGCCGAAGCGCGAGAGGATATTGCCCCTGAGCGGCCAGGCGAACTGACCGGAAAAGCCGCCGGGCTGGGCGATCGGCACATTGGAGGGCAGGGGGCGGGGCTGGGCCTTGGCCACCGTGCGCGGCTTCTCCTCCGCGACGGCAGGCTGGCCGCCGGTCAGCACATCGTCGATGTCGATGCGGAAGGCGGCGGCGCGCTGTTCCAGGCTGGATGCGGGCGCCCGGACCGGCGCTGCCGCCACCGGGGCGGCCGGCGTCTCGCCGCCGGGCAGCAGCAGCCGCTGGCCGCGCCGCAGCACATAGGGTTCGGTCAGGCCATTGATGTCGACAATGTCGCTCCACCGCACGCCATAGGCCACGGCGATGGCGATGCCGGTCTCCCCCTCTGCCACTGCATGATAGCGCCCGCCGGGGATCGACAGGCTCTGCCCCGGCCGCAGCGCATAGGGCGGGGCCAGTCCGTTGGCCCGTGCGATCGCGTCCGATCCCGCGCCGGTGCGGTTGCCGATGCCGCGCAGCGTGTCGCCCGGCTGCACGCTATAGGTGCTGGCGGCCACCGTCCGCGCATTCGCCGTCACCTGCTGCGCCGTCCAGACCGGTTTGCGCTCGATCATCTGCGGTTCGGGCCTGACCGGTTGCGGCGGCATGCTGGGCGATGGCGGAATGGCCGGGGCCGAAGGGGGCAGAGGCGCGGCATAGGGGGCGCTGTCCTGCACCGGGGCAGGGATACAGCCCGCCAGCAGCAGCGGCAGCGGCGCCATTGGCAGCCAGCGCCGCCCCCTTGAATGTCCAGCCATATGGTCTCCCCCCGGAGCGTAAGTCAGTCCGAAAATGCCTGCGCCGTCGCCGCCAGCGCGCCATCCTGCGTCAGGTCATAATGGAGCGGCGTCACCGCGATATAGTCTTCTGCGATGGCCGCCAGATCTGTCCCCTCGGGCGCGGAATCGCTGCGGCCGAGGCCAAACCAGTAATAGCGATAGCCGCGCGGATCGGTGCCCTCGATGATCTTGGTCCGGTCGACATCATGGAAGCCCTGCCGCACGACGCGCACGCCCTTGACCCTGTCCGGGTCGATCGCGGGGAAATTGACGTTGAACAACAGGCGCGGGCTGGCCGGCATCGCGATCAGCGGGCGCAGCACCCGCTCGCCCCAGGCTTCGGCGGCGGCAAAGGGCACCGCGTCGCCCATCGCCTCGCGGGCATAGACCTGGCTCAGCGCGATCGACTTGATGCCGGAAATCGCGCCCTCCATCGCGGCCGCGACGGTGCCCGAATAGGTCACGTCCTCGGCCAGGTTGGCGCCGCGATTGACGCCCGACAGGACCAGGTCGGGTTTCGCGTCCTTCATCAGATGGCCGACCGCCATCATCACCGCATCGGTCGGCGTGCCGGTGACGCTATAATGCTTCTCGCTATGCTGGCGGATGCGCAGCGGACGGGTCAGCGTCAGGCTGTGGCCCGCGCCCGATTGTTCCTCGCTCGGCGCGACGATCCAGATATCGTCGGACAGGGTGCGGGCGATCGTCTCCAGCACCTTCAGCCCCGGCGCATGGACGCCATCGTCATTGGTGAGCAGGATGCGCATCGCCCGTTCCCTTGCTTAAGGCCTTTTCTTATCGGGGCTCCAGCTTGGTGATGCCGCCCATATAGGGCGCCAGCACCTCGGGCACGACCACGCTGCCGTCGGCCTGCTGGTAATTTTCCAGCACCGCAACCAGTGTACGGCCGACCGCCAGGCCCGAGCCGTTCAGGGTGTGGAGGAAGCGCGTCGCCTTCTCCCCCTCCGGCTTGTAGCGGGCGTTCATCCGCCGCGCCTGGAAATCGCCGCAGTTGGAGACGGAGCTGATCTCGCGATAGGTCGCCTGGCTCGGCAGCCAGACTTCCAGATCATAGGTCTTGCGCGCGCCAAAGCCCATGTCGCCGCTGCACAGCAGCATCTTGCGATAGGGCAGGTGCAGCGCCTGGAGGATGCCCTCGGCCGCCTGCACCATCCGCTCATGCTCGGCGTCCGAATCCTCGGGCGCGCAGATCGCGACCAGCTCGACCTTCTCGAACTGATGCTGGCGGATAAAACCGCGCGTGTCGCGTCCGGCCGATCCGGCCTCCGACCGGAAACAGGGGGTCAGTGCGGTCAGACGCACCGGCAGGGTGTCGGTCGGCACGATCTGTTCGGCGACCAGATTGGTCAGCGATACCTCGGCGGTCGGGATCAGCCAGCGGCCATCGGTGGTGCGGAACAGATCCTCGGCGAACTTCGGCAACTGGCCGGTGCCGAACAGCGCCTCGTCGCGCACCAGCAGTGGCGGATTGGTTTCCTCATAGCCGTTGGTGCCGCTCTGGGTGTCGAGCATATATTGCGCCAGCGCGCGGTGCAGCCGCGCCATCTGGCCACGCAGCGCGGTGAAGCGCGCGCCCGACAGGGCCGCGCCGCCCTCGAAATCCAGCCCCAGCGCCGGGCCGAAATCGGCATGGTCCTGAGCGGCGAAATCGAATGCGCGGATATTGCCCCAGCGGCTCAGCTCGACATTGCCGGCTTCATCCTCGCCCTGCGGCACGTCGTCGGCGGGCAGGTTGGGGATCGCTGCGAGCATCGCATTGAGCGCCGCGCCGACCTCGGCCTCTTCCGCTTCCAGCGCCGGTGTGCCTTCCTTCAGCGCCGCGACCTCGGCCTTCAGCGCCTCTGCCTTTGCCATGTCCTTGGCGGCCATCGCCTGGCCGATCGCCTTGCTCGCCTCGTTGCGGCGGGCCTGCCCCTGCTGCAGCTCCGTCTTGAGCGCGCGGCTCTTTTCGTCCAGCGCCAATATGTCGGCGGACAGCGGGGCCAGGCCACGGCGCGCCAGGGCGGCGTCGAAAGCGGCGGGATTTTCGCGGATGAAGCGGATGTCGTGCATCGCTGCCCTATGCCGCCGCGAACGAGGCCACGCAACCCTGTGCGCTTTCGCCCGTTGGTAATGCATCCACAAAATGAAGGAGAAGGCGATGCAGATCGATCATGATGCGATGGTGCTGGTGGCGGACGGGCGCAAATTGCTCTTCTTCCGCAACAAGGGCGACCGCGCCTTTCCCCAGCTGGAGGCGGAAGAGGTGAAGGTGCAGGATAATCCGGCCGACCGGGACCAGGCTTCGGATGCCCCCGGCCGCGCCTTCAATTCGGTCGGCAGCCATCGCAGCAGTATGGAACAGACCGATTTCCATGAACTGGAGGAGGCACGCTTCGCGGCGGAAGCGGCCGACCTGCTCAAGCGCCGCGCCTTCGCGCAGGATTATGAGAAGCTGATCATCGTCGCCCCGCCGACGGCATTGGGCGAGATGCGCAAACATTATCACAAGGAAGTGCAGGACCGGCTGGTCGGGGAGATCGCCAAGGATCTGGCCAATCATCCCGTGGCCGAAATCGAGAAGATCATCGCCCGCAGTTGAGTGGAAAACCCAATCGGCAAAAGAAAAGGGCGGCCCCAGGGCCGCCCTTTTTTCTATCAGATGTCGCCGGTGCGGATGATCGGGATAGGCTTGGCCGGGCCATGGCCCTCGATCGACAGCTCCGTATTGCGATCGGCCAGGCGCTTGCGCATCAGCAGCGCGGCGGCACCGGCACCGAACAGCAGCACCATCGGCGGCGCCGGCACATCGGTCGGCGGCGGCGGCGCGGGAGGCGGCGGCGTGCCCGAAGAGGTGCCCGACGATGTCGAGGTCGACGACGAACTGCTGGTCGAGCTGCTCGTCGACGTGCTGCCGAAGCTCGACGATCCGGTCGAGGTCGAACTGGACGTGGAAGTCGATGTCGCGCCCGACGAGGAAGAGGTCGACGTCGATGTGGACGTAGAGGTCGATGTCGACGTGGAGGTCGACGTCGAGGTCGTCGTGGTCGTTCCACCCGGCGGAGTCGGCGAATCCGAACCGCTCGACGTGGTCGTCGTGCTGGTGGTGGAGGTTGGCGGCGTGGGCGAGTTGGACCCGCTCGAACCGGTCGATCCCGTCGAACCGGTGGTAGAGATCACCACCGTGCCGCCACCGCTGCTGCCGCCACCAAAGAAGCCGCCGATGAAACCGCTGCTGCCGCCAAAGCCGCTGCTGCCGCCGATCGGCGCTGCGGTCGGAGTCGGTCCACCCGCCATCAGGGGCAGGGCGGCCTGCACCGGCGGCGGGGGCAGCGGGATGGGCGGCGACGGCGTGGTCACGGTCACGCGGATCGGGTCGGGCTTCTTGGCCGGCGGGCGCTTGGCCGTGGCCAGGACGCGCTGGCGCGGCTTGGCCTTCACACTCTTGGTGCTGTAAACCGTTGCCGGACGCGCATTTTCCGCCACATGGACGGCGCCCCCGCCAATGATGGCGCCGCCACAAGTGCAGGCGCACAATTTTGCCAAAGCCATCCGAACCGACATAGGATCTTCTCTAGTCCTGTTTACCCATTCGCGCCATCGGACCCTTCCGTAGCGTGAACCCTGCCATTCCCTACTGCATACCAACGCAAAATAAAGCGTTAACTGCAAGGGCATTAACCATCTTTGCGCCGTAAAAGGTCCGAAAAATCGGGCGTTTGAGTCAACTGCAATGGTTAACGTGTCATTGTGGAACGTTAAGGATGGGCTGCGTGGACATCCCGATGGCCGGATCGGGGAAAACCCTGATGGAGTCGCGCCGTCCGTTCCGGGCGGGTCAGCCGACCTAGGGGATGCGCCGGAGTGCGCATTGTCCGCTTGTATCGCCTCGTCGCGGTGGCTATGAGGCCCGCTCAAACAAAAGTCATGGGCGCCCGGAACTTACAGCGCCGGGGCCTCTCGAGTCGGAGAGCCAGATGGCATCGGTACTGAATTCCGATAAAGACGGTGTGAAGCCGCCAAAATCGACCGTAACACTCCCGGACGATTATCGTCCGTCGGCTGACGAAGAATTCATGAACCCCCTGCAGCAGGAATATTTCCGGCAGCGTCTCTGGGACTGGAAGAAACAGATCCTGTCCGAAGCTGAAGGCACGCTCGCTGTGCTGCAGAATGAACCGCTGCGCGAACCCGACCTCAACGACCGCGCATCGAGCGAGACCGACTGGTCGATCGAGCTGCGCACCCGCGACCGCCAGCGCAAGCTGATCTCCAAGATCGACGCGGCGCTCCGCCGTATCGATGAAGGCGAATATGGCTATTGCGAAGTCACCGGCGAGCCGATCTCGCTGGGCCGGCTGGAAGCCCGTCCGATCGCGACCATGACGGTCGAGGCGCAGGAGCGGCACGAGCGTCAGGAAAAAGTCTCCCGCGACGATTAACCCCCAGCGGCGGTTAACCCTTTCTCCACGTCGCATGACTATCCTGTTGGCCAAGTGTCATTTTGCGGGAATAGTCATGGACAAGGAAACGGGAAATTCTGATCGGGGACCGGCTCGTTCCGCGCCGCGCGACAGCCTGTTCCTGCTCACCAGCCTCAGCACGATCGATGGCGTCGATCTGGGCAAGGCGCGCGTGCGCAATCTGTCGGCCACCGGCCTGATGGCGGATTGCGAGCGCGCCATTCCGGCGGGCACGCGGCTTCGTCTCGAACTGCGCGGCGTCGGTCCGGTCGAGGGTTCGGTCGCCTGGTCGCGCGATGACAAGATCGGCTTTGCCTTCGACGCGCCGATCGATCCGCAACTGGCGCGCAAGCCGGTTGCCAATGGCGTGTCGCGGCAGGCCCTGCCGGACTATCTGCGTTCAGCGACGATCACGCGCCGCTGATATCGATGATTTAAATGGGTTGGCAAAAGGCCCCGCCGGTTCGCCGCGCGGGGCTTTTCATATGCGGCCTGTTCCATGCCGCCGCGACGCCTCCACTTGGGGCGAGCGTTAGGCGAAGGCTGCCATGCCCAACGCCTGTCATCGCCAGGTCATCTTCCCCGGCTAGACGCCCTCTGTCGCACTATGTCGAAAATCTGGCCGGGGTTCCGGCTGGATCGATGCTCTGTGTCCCGCTGGCAGGAAAATGGCCGGTCCGGTGATCCGGCCCCGGCCTTTTCCGTGCGGAACGGGCTTAATGTCGGCCCTGCATCTCTTCCTTGACCCGCAATTTCTGCTTCTTCAGCGAGGCGACGAGAATGTCGTCGGGCATCGGCCGACTCGACTCAGCCTTGATCCGGGCTTCGAGCCCGGCATGCTTTGCGGAAAGAGCTGAAACGTGGGAATTTTCCATGACATTCTCCTTACGAGGGTGATGGATGACGAAGTAGATCATGATTCGGCGGACCTGTCTCGCGATGATTCGCGCTTTGCGATGGGCCGTCGGTAAAATTGCGATGGCCCGCGCGTCCGCGCCGGGCTATCAGGAGAGGCTATGTTGGGTTCAGAAGGCGGGGGCTTGGTGAGCCGCGAAGACATTATGCGCCGGTTGGAGCTGCTGCGGGTCGAGCATCGCGATCTCGACGCTGCGATCGCGGCGCTGGTCGATGGCGGGGTGGGCGACCAGATGCAGGTCGCGCGCCTCAAGAAGCGCAAGCTGCGGCTGCGGGACGAGATCGTCGCGCTCGAAGACGCGCTGGTCCCGGATATCATCGCCTGATGCGTCCGCCGCGTCGCAAAATTGCGGGACTGCGGCGTAAAGCGATCCCAAATGGGACAGGCGGGCTTCCGGCGCCATCCACGGCCCTGACAATCGCATCGCGATATGTCAGCTAGGCCTATGCGTAACGCAGCCGCCCTTGATCCCGGCCTTCATCGCCGCCTTGTCGATGGCCTCTATATGGAGGCGATGGTGATGGCGGATGAGGTGCGCTCCTATTTCGACGCGGATGAGGCCGGACAGTTTGCCGCCGACGATCCGCTGCGCCGCGTGTCCTTCGCCTGTGAATCGCTCAAGGTCACGACCCGGCTGATGCACATCATCGCCTGGCTGCTCAGCCAGCGCGCCTGGCAGCGCGGCGAGATTGGCGATGGGGACGTGGCCGATGAGAAATATCGGCTCGGCCGCGCCACCGCCACCGATCCGGGCATTGCCGGCGACTTCCCCTTCGCCGCCCGTTCGCTGATCGAGGCGAGCCAGGAGCTTTATGGCCGGGTCGCGCGGCTGGAGGAACGGATGCTGTCGCCGGACGCGCCGCTGGCCGACAGTCCGGCCCGCGCACTCATGGATCGGCTCAACACCGCCTTCTGACCATTGCGCCATTGCCATCTCTTGGCTGGCATAATCGCCCCGACTTGGTCTAGACCGGTCGCATGACCCATGGCTTGCGGACAGGGCGCCGCTTTCCCGTTGATCCGCGCGCCGCAGGGCTATGTCTCTTGCCCCTGGCGCTTTGCACTGCCGGCACTGCGTTCGCGCAGGCGGTCCAGCCTGCCAATTCCGCCGCTGATCCCGCCAGCCCGCCGGTCGACCCGTCCGCATCTCTCGATGCCATGCCCGACATCGGCATCGACTGGCCCGACATGGGCCAGCCCGATACGGTCGCCCCGTTGCCGGAGGATCCGGTTGCAGCCAGCGAACCCGATACCCCCGATCAGCCGGTGCAGCAGGCCGCGGACGCTGCCGATACCGGCCCGGCCGAGGAGGTTGTCACCTTCACCGACGCCGGGGAGGAGCGCAAATATGGCGTCACCCTGCGCGGTATCGACGCGATCGGCGACAATCAGATCACGACCCGTTTCGACAGCCTGTCGATACTGCACCAGGGGGAGGGGAAGGCCGCCAACCTTGCCCAGATCAACCGCCGGGTGAAGGAAGACAGCGACCTGCTCGACCGGTTGCTGCGCGCCGACGGCTATTATGCCGCGCGCGTGCGCGGCAGCGTCGCGCCGCCGCCCGCCGGCAGCGACAAGCTGTCCGTCATCTTCGACGTCACGCCGGGGCCGCTTTATGTCCTCGACACGGTCGAGATTGCCGGCCTCGCCGAAACCGGCCCGCGGGAGGAGACGCTGCGCGGCGCCTTCACGATGAAGTCGGGCGATCCGATCAACGCCGACCGCATCCTGGCGGGCCAGACTGCGCTGGCGACGGCGCTGGGCGAAAATGGCTATCCCTTCGCCAGGGTGGACGAACCCGAAGTGCGGATCGACCATGAAGCGCGCAACGGCGATCTCGACATCATCGTCACGCCTGGCGGCTATCGCAGCTTTGGCCAGATATTGCTCGACAATGATGATGTGTTCAGCGCCCGCCATCTCCAGCGCATGGCCCGGTTCGAACCCGGCGAAACCTACCGCGCCACCGATGTGGAGGATCTGCGCCGCGCCATCGTCACCACCGGCCTCGTCTCGTCCGTCACGCTGACGCCGAAGGACGCGGGCGATGGCGAGCATGTCGACCTGGATGTCGATCTGCGCCCGGCGCCGATGCGCACCATTGCGGGCGAACTGGGCTATGGCACGGGCGAAGGCTATCGCGCGGAAGTCAGCTGGCAGCATCGCAATCTCTTCCCGCCCGAAGGATCGCTCACCCTGCGCGGCGTGCTCGGCACCCAGGAACAGACGGCGCAGGCGACCTATCGCCGCAACAATTTCCGCGAGCGCGACCATGTGCTGACCGGCCTCGTCTCCTACAGCAATATCCGCCGCGACGCCTATGACGCGCGCACCATCACCCTGTCGGGCGGGCTGGAGCGGCAGACCAACATCCTGTTCCAGAAACATTGGGTCTGGCGCGTCGGTGCCGAACTCATCGCCTCGGACGAAGCCGATGCCTTTTCCGGCGGCAGCCGCCGCACCTTCTTCATCGGCGCGGTGCCGCTCAGCCTTACCTATGATGGCAGCGACGACCTGCTCAACCCCAGCAAGGGCTTCCGCCTCGGCGGCCGCCTCAGCCCGGAACTCTCCTTTCAGGGTTCGACCTTCGGCTATGCCAAGGCGCAGGTCGACGCCAGCGCCTATCAGCCGATCAATGATCGTGTCGTGCTCGCAGGGCGCACCCGGCTCGGCACCATCCTCGGCTCCACCGTCGATCGCATCGCGCCGTCGCGGCGTTTCTATGCCGGCGGCGGCGCGTCGGTGCGCGGCTATGGCTATCAGGCGATCGGCCCGCGCTACGGCCCGGACGATGATCCGGTCGGCGGCAAGAGCCTGATCGAATTTTCCGCCGAGGCGCGCATCCGCTTCGGCAATTTCGGCGTCGTCCCCTTCCTCGACGCGGGCAATATCTCGACCACCTTCCTGCCGCGCTTCCGCGACCTGCGCGTCGGCACGGGGCTTGGCGTGCGCTATTATAGCAGCTTCGGCCCGATCCGCGTCGATGTCGGCACGCCGATCAATCCGCAGCCGGGCGATGCCAAGGTTGCCGTCTATGTCTCGCTGGGGCAGGCCTTCTGATGGCCACGCTACCGCCCGACAGCCAGCCGCCCGTGCCGCCGCCACCCGCCGCGCCGCCGCGCCGCCGCGCCTGGGACGGGCGCTGGCAGCGCTGGCTGGCGGGCGCACTGGCGCTCGCGCTGCTGGTCGTGGTGGCGACGCTGGCCTGGCTCGACAGCGCGCCCGGACACCGCTTCCTCGTCTCGCGCATCGCCGCCGTCAGCCCGCCCTCGGGCCTGCGCATCCATGTCGACCGGATCGAAGGCAGCATTTATCGCAAGGCGGTGCTGCGCGGTCTCGTCCTGTCCGATCCCAAGGGCCGCTTCTTCGACGCGCCGCGGGTGGAACTGGACTGGTGGCCCTTCGCCTGGCTCTCCAACCGGCTCGACATCGATCGGCTGGTGATCCCGCAGGCGACCCTGCACAAACTGCCCAAGCTCAATCCCAGCGAGCGGCAGGGGCCTATCCTGCCGGGCTTCGACATCCGCCTGATGCAGTTCTCGGTCGATCGGCTCACCGTCGCGCCCGCCGTCACCGGCAAGGTCGAACTGGCCACCCTGTCGGGCGATGCCGACATTCGTGGCGGCCGCGCGATCATCGACCTGTCGGCCCGCGTCATCGGCGCAGAGGATGCCCTGAACCTCACGCTCGACAGCCGGCCCGACGATGACCGGTTCAACCTGGCGGTCACCGTCAATGCGCCCAGGGGCGGGGTGCTGGCGGCGATGGCTGGCCTCAATCAGGACGGCAATCTGCGCATCAGCGGCAAGGGGCGATGGACCAGATGGGATGGGCGCCTCGCCGCCACCCTGGCCGGCAATCCCGTCGCCGACCTGAAACTCGGCGCGCGCAGCGGCGCCTACACCATCCAGGGCACGATCGAGGGCAGCGCCGTTCCCGGCAAGGGCCTGCTGCCGCGTCTCGCGTCGCCGCGCCTCACCATCGGCGCCCAGGGGACGCTGGCCGACCGGGTGGTCGATGGCAGGCTCACGCTGCGCTCGGCGGCGATCGACATGGTCGCCGACGGCGCCATCGACCTGCGCAACAATGCCTTCGACAATCTGCGCGTCGACATGAACCTCGCCCGGCCCGAAGCGCTGCTCAGGGATATGCGCGGCCGCGATGTGGTGGCGAAGGTTCGGCTTGACGGTCCGTTCGTCGGCTTCGGCTATGAATATCTGCTCACCGCGCGCCAACTCGCCTTCGGCAAGACCCAGATCAACGATGTCCGCATCGACGGCAAGGGCCGCCAGGCGAAAAGCGGGCCGGTGCTGCTGCCGGTCCGGTTGCGCGCACGCAGCCTCGACGGGCAGGGCGATCTGGTTGCCGGCATCGTCCGCAATTTCGCGCTCGACGGCGTGCTGCAGCTCAAGGGGCAGCAGATCGTCAGCAACCCCATGCCCTTTCGGTCGGACCGCCTGAACGGCAAGCTGCTGGTCATGGCCGACCTCAAGAGCGGCCGCTATGATGTCGGCATCGACGGGCGGATCAGTGGCCTCTTCATTCGCGGCCTCGGCATCGTCGATCTGGACTCGAAACTGCGTGCGGCCCCCGGCGCCAATGGCGCCTTCGGCCTGTCGGGCAATGCCGTGGCCAAGGTCCGCCGGCTCGACAATGCCTTCCTCAAGGGGCTGGGCGGCGGCCTGCCCACGGTCCGCAGCGCGCTCGCCCTGCTGCCCGGCGGCGAGATCGGCTTCTCCAACATGAAGCTCGACGCGCCGCTCATCAGCCTCAATGCCAAGGGCGTGCGCCACCGCGACGGCACCGTCCATCTCGAAGGCAATGGCAGCCACAAGCAATATGGCCCGGTCGATGTCGTGCTCGATGGCAAGATCGACCGGCCGATCGTCCATGTCCAGCTGGCGCGGCCGATGGATGCGCTCGGCCTGCGCGACGTGCGCGGCGAATTTCTGCCCGGCGCCGACGGCAATTACAGCTTCACCGCCAATGGCGGATCGACGCTCGGCCCGTTCACCGGCGAAGGCCGCATCTTGCTGCCGCCCGGCGGCCAGGCGGTGGTCCGCGTCGCGCGCATCGCAGTCTCGGGCGTCACCGCCAGCGGCGACATCCGCCCGGTCACCGGCGGCCTCGACGGCCAGTTGCTGGTCGCCGGCCCGGTCAGCGGCACGATCGGCTTCCAGCCGGTCGGCGGCATCCAGCAGTTGAAGCTCGATCTCGACGCCAATGACGCCAGCTTCGACGGCCCCTCCACCATCGCCGTGCGGCGCGGCTCGCTCGATGCCACCATCCTGCTCGATCCCGACGGCACCTCGATCAACGCCACCGCCCAGGCACGCGGGCTGCGCGTCGGCGGCATGCTGCTCGGCCGGCTCGACGCCACCGCCGCGCTGGTCGACGGGCGCGGCAAGGTCTCGGGCAATCTCTCGGGCCAGCGCGGCCGCCTGTTCGACCTCAAGGGCGAGGCGCAGGTCGATCTCGACCGGGTCCGCCTGTCGGCCAGCGGCACGATCGACAAGCGGCCGATCCGCCTGACCCGCGCGGCGCTCTTCACCCGTGCGGAGGATGGCTGGCGCCTGTCGCCCGCGACCATCAGCTATGCCGGCGGCACGCTGCAACTGGCGGGCGAACTGGGCGGCGAAACCACCCGGATCGAGGCGCGCGCGCAGAAGATGCCGCTCGCCCTGCTCGACATCGCCTATGACAATCTGGGGCTGGGCGGCATGGCCACCGGCACCTTGAGCTACAGCCGCCCGCGCGGTGGCCTGCCGACCGGCAAGGCGGAACTGCGCATCCGTGGCCTGTCGCGCTCGGGCCTGTCCTTGAGTTCCCGCCCGGTCGATGTCGGCGTCAACGCCGTGCTGACCCTCGACCGGCTCGCCACCCGCATGGTATTCGTCGCCGACGGTCAGACCATCGGCCGCGGCCAGGCGCTGCTCACCCCGCTCATCTCGACCGGCAGCCTGGTCGAACGGCTCAACGGTGCGCCGCTGATCGCGCAACTGCGCTTCAACGGCACCGCCGACACGCTCTGGCGCCTGACCGGCGTGGAGATTGTCGACATTGCCGGCCCTGTCAGCGTCACCGCCGACGCCCATGGCACGCTTGCCGATCCGGTCATCACCGGCTCGCTCGCGACCGACAATGCCGCGCTCAACAGCCCGGTCACCGGCATGCGCCTGCGCAACGTCAAGGCGCGCGCCCGCTTCGCCGGGGCGCAACTGGTCTTCTCCAGCTTCACCGCCAATGCCCAGAATAGCGGCAGCGTGACCGGCACCGGCAATTTTACCTTCAACGGCATTGGCGGCGTGGGCATGGACCTCGCCTTCCAGGCGGACAATGCCGCGCTGCTGGAACGCGACGATATCGCCGCCACCGTCACCGGCCCGCTCACCATCCGCTCCGACGGCAAGGGCGGCGAGATTGGCGGCGACGTCACCCTCAACAGGAGCCGCTTCACCATGGGCCGGGCCGCCGCCGTCGCCCAGATCCCCGAACTCAAGGTGATCGAGATCAACCGGCGCGGCGAGGAGATTGAACGCCCCCGCGCCGCCGAGCCCTGGACCATGGCGGTCAAGGCGCGGGCGCGCAATCGCCTGACCGTGACCGGCCTTGGCCTCGACAGCGAATGGCGCGCCGATCTCAACATTGGCGGCACCGTCACCAATCCGGCGATCGCCGGCCGGGCCGAACTGGTGCGTGGCAATTATGAATTTGCCGGCCGCCGTTTCGAACTGCGCGAAGGGCGCATCCAGTTCGACGGCAAGACCCCGGTCAACCCGACGCTCGACATCGATGCGGAGGCGGACGTCAGCGATCTCACCGCCACCATCCATGTCGGCGGCACCGGCCTCAAGCCCGACATCAGCTTCAACTCCGTGCCCTCGCTGCCGCAGGACGAACTGCTCTCGCGCATCCTGTTCGGCACCTCGATCACCAACCTGTCCGCACCCGAAGCGCTCCAGCTCGCCTCGGCGGTCGGCTCGCTTCAGGGCGAGGGTGGGCTTGATCCGATCAATGCGGTGCGCAAGGCGGCGGGCCTGGATCGTCTGCGCATCATCGCGGCCGATCCGACCCAGGGGCAGGGCACCTCGCTCGCCGCCGGCAAATATCTGACCCGCAAGACCTATGTCGAACTGATCAGCGATGGGCAGGGCTATAGCGCCACCCGGATGGAATATCAGGTGACACGCTGGCTGTCCCTGCTAGGCGCTATTTCCACCCTCGGCCGCCAGAGCGCCAACCTGCGTATTTCCAAGGATTATTGACGTGACCAAATCGCGCATCGACAGCGCCGCCGCGATCAGCGTGATGGACCTGTTCACCATCGGCATCGGCCCGTCCAGCTCGCACACGGTCGGGCCGATGCGCGCCGCGCTGATGTTCATGGATACGCTGCCGACCTGTCCGGTGCGGGTGCAGTGCGAACTTTACGGGTCGCTGGCGCTGACCGGCCGGGGCCATGCCACCGACAGCGCGATCCTGCTCGGCCTGTCGGGCCACAGCCCCGAAAATGTCGATCCCGATGCCATCCCCGCCATTCTTCAGGCGATCCGCGACGATGGCCGCATTCGCGCCGGCAGCGCTCATCTCGACTGGGTGCCGTTCGAGGAAGCGCGCGACCTTGTCTTCCGCATGGGCGAATTTCTGGAGGCGCACAGCAACGGCATGCGCTTTTCCGCCTGGCTGCCGGGCCGGGACGATCCGCTGGTGCGCGATTATTATTCGATCGGCGGCGGCGCGGTGCTGCCCGGCGCCATTCCCGCCGACCCGGATATTCCGCTCGGCCATAATGTGGTCCAGCCCTTTCCCTTCTCGTCTGGCGCCGAACTGCTGGCGCAAGGGGAGGCAACCGGCCTCAGCATCGCCACGCTGGTTCTCCGCAACGAGGGCGCCTGGCGCGCCCAGGGAGAGACCGAGGCCTTTCTCGACAGCGTGATCGACGCCATGTCCGCCTCGATCGATCGCGGCCTGAAAGAAGAGGGCCTGCTGCCCGGCGGGCTCAAGGTGCGCCGCCGGGCCAAGGCGATCCACAACAAGCTGCGGCTGCAGGGCGCCAGCGTCGGCCCCGCCCAGATCTTCGAATGGGTCAGCCTGTTCGCGCTCGCCGTGAACGAGGAAAATGCCGCCGGCGGCCGGGTCGTCACCGCACCCACCAACGGCGCGGCCGGTGTGATCCCGGCGGTGCTTCATTATTATCGCCGCTTCGTCCCCGGCGCCGATCGGGAAGGGGAACGCCGCTTCCTCCTCACCACCGCCGCCATGGGCTTCCTCTACAAGAAGCGCGCCTCTATCTCGGCCGCCGAAATGGGCTGCCAGGGCGAAGTCGGCGTCGCCTGCTCGATGGCGGCGGCGGGCCTCGCCGCCGTGCTGGGCGGCACCAACAGCCAGGTCGAAAATGCCGCCGAGATCGGCATGGAGCATAATCTGGGCCTCACCTGCGATCCGATCGGCGGCCTCGTCCAGATCCCCTGCATCGAACGCAACACCATGGGCGCGGTGAAGGCGATCAACGCCGCCTATCTCGCGCTCCAGGGCGATGGCCGTCATATCGTCAGCCTCGACGCGGTGATCGAGACGATGCGCCAGACCGGCGAGGATATGGCCAGCCGCTACAAGGAGACATCGCTTGGCGGTCTGGCCGTCAATGTCGTGGAATGCTGAAGGAAGGCGGCCTCATTTCGTCGCTCCCGGCCCACGGGAACGCGCCGAACTGAGCGGCTTTCGTGGCATTAATGCCACATTATCAGCTGTTTATCTGAGGTTCATGAAACAAATATGACCGCTCCGGCTTGAGCGTCTCACCCCCAAGGGGAAGAGAAAGACAACGGAGTGATGTTTATGCGTAAGTTGATGGTCGCCACTTTGCTGGCCGGTGGTGCAGTCGCCGCGCCGGCGCTCGCACAGGATGCCACCCCGACCTTCACCGGCCCGCGTGTCGAAGCGATCCTGGGCTATGACCATACCGGGGCCGGCAGCTCGATCGACAATGACAATGGCAGCGACGATCAGAAGATCGACGGCCTGCTCTATGGTGTCGGCGCGGGCTATGACGTGAATGTCGGCGGCGCCGTCGTCGGCGTCGAGGGCGAGTTCACCGACTCCACCGCCAAGAGCAGCCGCAACGACTTCACCGACCAGTTCGGTTATGGCCGCGTCAAGCAGGGCCGCGATCTCTATATCGGTGCCCGCGCCGGTATCCTCGCCGATCCCTCGACCCTCATCTATGTGAAGGGCGGCTACACCAACACCAAGCTGGGCGTGCTGGCCGGCGACACCAATCAGGTCACCGACACCTCGTTCAAGCTGGACGGCTGGCGCGTCGGCGGCGGCGTGGAGCGCGCGCTCAATGCCAATACCTTCGCCAAGATCGAATATCGCTACTCCAAATATGACAGCGCCCATATCGACTTCATGGATGGCTCGACCAGCAGCGAATTCGACGTCGACACCGACCGCCATCAGGTCGTCGCCTCGGTCGGCTGGCGCTTCTAAGACGTCAGACTATCCTCCCCACCCGTTCGCTTCGAGCGAAGTCGAGAAGTGCGATGCAGAAGCGTTTCTCGACAAGCTCGAAACGAACGGGGCAGAGGGCATTCGATACAGAAAACAGGGGGGCGGTCACCGATCGGCCCCTTTTTTGCAGCATCCGCCCATAGCCTCTATCAGCCGCCCTGCGGGGATGTTACTTACATGGTTGTGAGTAACGCGATTCCCCACCTGTACCCGGTTGGCATCCAGCCCGACGACATCGACTTCATGGGGCATGTCAACAATGCCAGCTATCTGAAGTGGGTTCAGGATGCCGTGCTCGACCATTGGCGCGCGCTCGCCCCGGCCGAAGCGGTGGCCCAGCATCTCTGGGTCGCGCTCAAGCATGAGATCACCTACCGCAAGCCCACCTTCCTGGATGATGAGGTGATCGCCACCGTCCTCCTCGAAAAGGTGCAGGGCGCCCGTGCCTTCTACGAAACCGTCATCCGCCGTGGCGAGGAAGTGCTGGCCGAGGTCAAGTCGAGTTGGTGCTGCGTCGATGCCTCCACCCTGCGCCCGGCCCGCATCGCCCGCGAAGTGATGCAGCATTTCTTCGCGCCCGACGACAGCGGCACCAGCGCCGACTGATCCCATTATGTGAATGGCATGGTTGCAGCGTGGGAACGCGCTTGACCCATGCCCGGATGTTTGCATTAGTCCGACAAATGAAGGGCCGGTAACGGGGCGGCGAAGCGCGCCGTCCGCTGCGGCCCTGTCGGCGAAGCGCGTCTGTCGATCATCATGCGCTCGCCCGATGAATGAGGGAGAGGGCTTTGATGCGGTGGCAGTCGGGAATGACATATCTGGGGTTTTGCCTGCTGCTGGGCAGCGCCACCATGGCGATCGCGGCCCCCGCCACGCCGCCGCGCCTGCTCGACATCGTCAAAAGCATCGTCAAGGCCAAGCCGGAGGCGAAGGACGAAGCCAGCGCCCGGACGTCCTATCTCCTCGTCTATTTCAAGGATGAGACCCACTCGCTGCATTTCGCGACATCGGCGGATGGCTACAGCTTTACCGACGTCAATGACGGTGCGCCGGTCCTCAATGGCCGCGACGTCGCTGAACAGAAGGGTATCCGCGATCCCTATATCATGCGCGGCCCCGACAATGCCTTCTACCTCGCCATGACCGACCTGCATATTTTCGCCAGGCGCGAAGGGCTGCGGGATACCGACTGGCAGCGGCCGACCGACGCCTATGGCTGGGGCAATAACCGCTCGATGCTCTTCATGAAATCCTATGATCTCACCCATTGGACGCTCGCGTCCGTGACCATAGATCAGCTGTTCAAGTCGACCGCCAATGCCGGCACCGCCTGGGCGCCGGAAATGATCTACGATCCCGACAAGCGCAAGATCATGGTCTATTTCAGCACCCGCAACGGCAAGGAGACCGACCATATGGTCTATGCCTATGCGGACGACGCCTTCACCACGCTGACCAGCGAACCGCGCGACCTGTTCACCTATCCCAAGCCCGGCATCGGCACGATCGACGGCGACATCACCAAGGTCGGCGACCGCTACCGCCTCTTTTATGTCGCGCATGACAAGCCCGGCCATCTGCGCCAGGCGACCTCATCGCGCATGGATGGCGGCTATGTCTTCGATCCCGCCAAGATCGACCCGGAAACGGTCGGCACCGAAGCGCCCAATCTGTGGCGGCGCCACGGCACCGACACCTATGTGCTGATGTATGATGTGTTCGGCGCCAAGCCGGTCAACAATATGGGCTTTTCGGAGACGGAGGATTTCGTCCATTTCCGCGACATCGGCCATTTCAACGCGCCGGGATCGCCGATGAAGGCGACTAACTTCACCCAGCCCAAGCACGGCGCCGTCATCCCGATCACCCCGGCGGAAGCGGAGCGGCTGAAGACGTTCTTCCGGAAATAAGGGGCAGGGGAGGATCGCACCGGATCGGCCCAATGCCGCCGGTGCGATCCACCATCCTTACAGCGTGGCTTCGATCGCGCGCGCCGCCTGGTCGGGATCTTCGGCCTGGCTGATCGGGCGGCCGATCACCAGCATCGACGCGCCCCGGTCCAGCGCTTCGCGCGGGGTCACGGCCCGCTTCTGGTCGCCCATGGCGCCACCCGCCGGGCGCACGCCGGGCACGACGAAATAGCCGTCGGGCCAGATCTTCTTGACCAGCGCGACTTCCTCGCCGGAACAGACGATGCCGTCCAGGCCGGCGTCCCGCGCCAGTTCGGCGAGGCGCGTCACCTGTTCCTCGGCCGCACCATTGACGCCAATGTCATTAAGGTCGCCATTGTCGAGGCTGGTGAGCACCGTCACCGCCACCACCTTGGTCTTGGTGCCGGCCGCCGCCTTGGCGTCCTCCAGCATCGCCCGGCCGCCGGCGGCATGGACCGTCAGCACCGCCGGCTCCAGCCCGTGCAGCGCCTGCACCGCCTTGGCCACCGTATTGGGAATGTCGTGCAGCTTGAGGTCAAGGAAGATCGGCAGGCCGAACTTCATCATCTCATGCACGCCATGATGGCCATTGGCGCAGAAGAACTCCAGCCCCAGCTTCAGCCCGCCGACATGGTTGCGGACCTGCCCGGCCAGATGCTGGGCCTTGGCAAGGTCGGGCGTGTCGATGGCGACATAGATCGGGCTGCTCATGCTTGTCCTGTAGGGGTAAGGGGCGACGGCGTGGCGTCGGGCAAGATCGGGGTTGTCACCGTCGCAGGCGTCACGGGCGTGGCCGGCGCGGCGGAAGCGGTCGCGGCGACCAGCGCACGCTCGGTGCTCTCCAGCCGGCGCTTCATGCGCCAGCGCGTCGCGCGGGCCATGATCCAGAAGGGCATGGCGCCCAGCAGGAATGCGCCGATCAGAAGCACCGGCAATTTGGTTTCCATCACCATGTCGCCCCACAGGCGCACGGTCACGGGGACATAGTTCGCCATGCAGAAGAAGGCGAGGGCGACGGCGATGACGACCCAGAAGGCAGTCCGCAGAAATTGCATCGGCGATCCTCTCGCTGCTGATAGGGCGGTCAGCCTAGGCGATTTTGGCGAAAGGCGAAAGCGCCTGTTCAGATTTCGCGGACGGCGACCATCATCGACAGGCTTTGCGTCGCGCCTGGCGCCAGCATCGCCATGCCTTCAGGCCGGTTGATCGCGTCCGGCATATGGCTGACCGGCTCCAGGCAGAAGAAGTCGCCAGCGGGCGGACGGAAGACATGCAGCCAGTCCGCGCCCTCAGCCATCAAGGTCAGGCGGATGCCGTCGCCGCGTTCGACGACCGCTATATGGTCCCAGCCGCCATGGACATTGTCGATCAGGCTGTCGCCGGTCACGCGCGCACCCTGCGACCAGTCGCCCAGCGCATCGGCCGGCACTTCCCGTTCGGGCAGCATGTCGGGGGAGGAGAGCCAGAGCGTGTCGGCGTGGAAGCGCAGCATCGTGTCGCCGTCCAGCGCGAAATAGGGATGGAAGCCAAGGCCGCAGGGCATCGGGTTGTCGCCCAGATTCTGCACCAGCAGCGTGACTTCCAGCGCATCCTCGCTCAGCCGCACATGCTGCTGCGCGCGCCAGGCCCAGGGCCAGCCGGCATCGCCGGCATGATCCTGTTCCAGCCTGACGTCATGGCCCGACTGTTCCAGCACATGCCAGGGCCGCTGCCAGCCAAAGCCATGGATGCTGTGGGGATGATCGCCGAAATTGAGCGGCAACTGATAGCTTTGCCCGTCCACGCTATAGCGCCCATGGGCGATGCGGTTGGCATAGGGCACCAGCGGGAAGCTGGCCATGTCCAGCGGATCATGGCTGTCCTGCGGCGCGCGGCGCAGCAGGGCCACGCCGTCGCGATCGAAGGACAGGATCGACCCGCCAATGTCCGGGGCGAGCGCGCAGCTGAGCGCGCCCGCCTTCAGGGTTACGATCTTGCTCAGCCGACCATGTCCTCAAGCTCGCGGCCCTTGGTCTCATGAACCATGGCGCGCACGAAGAAGAAGGAAATGGCGGCAAACAGGGCGTAGCCGGTATAGGTCACGACCAGGCCCGGCGACACGGCGAGCGACGGGAAGCTGACCGAGATCGCGGCATTGGCGATCCACTGGGCAAAGCCGGCGACGGCCAGGCCCGAACCACGGATCTGGTTGGGGAACATCTCGCCCAGCATCACCCACATGATCGGACCCCAGCTCAGGTTGAAGAAGATCACGTAGAGGTTCGCTGCGATCAGCGCCATCAGGCCATTATGACCCGGCAGCACCACGCCGCCATCCGCGCCGGTGACGGCGGTGGAGAAGGCATAGGCAACGATCGCCAGCGTCACCGCCATGCCGGCCGAACCGATCAGCAGCAGCGGCTTGCGGCCGATCTTGTCGACCAGCATGATCGTGCCCAGGCACGCGCCGATCGACAGCACGCCCGACAGGATGTTGATCTGCAGCGCATTATCCTCGGAAAAGCCGACGGCTTCCCACAGGGTGGCGCCATAATAGAAGACGACATTGATGCCGACCAGCTGCTGGAAGACGGCGAGGCCAATGCCGGCCCACACGATCGGGCGCACCTTGCCGCTGGCCTTGTCGATCAGGTCACTGAGCTTGGGGCGGTGATGATCTGCGGCCAGGCTGGCGCGGATCTCGCCGACCTTGCGATTGGCTTCCTCGGCCCCGAACAGCTTGGTCAGGACCGCGCGGGCGCGTTCGTCCTGGCCGCGCGCGACCAGATAGCGGGGGCTTTCCGGGATCACCAGCAGCGCCAGGAAATAGATGGCGGCCGGGATCGCCTGCAGCCAGAACATCCAGCGCCAGGCCGGGAAGTCGAGCCACAAGGGCGCGGTCGAACCGCCGGCATAGCGGGCCAGCACGAAATTGGCGACAAAGGCGCCGGTCAGGCCGGAAATGATCATCACCTGCTGCACGCTCGACAGCCGGCCGCGGATCGATGCGGGGGTGACTTCGGAAATATAGACCGGCGAGATGACGCTCGCCGCGCCCACGCCCAGGCCGCCGATGATGCGGGCGATGATGAAGATGGCGGAGGAACCGGCGGCACCGGCCAGCAGTGCGCTCACCAGGAACAGGATCGCCGCCAGCATCATCACGCCGCGACGGCCGATGATGTCGGCCATGCGGCCCGCGCCGAACGCGCCGATCGACGACCCGACCAGGATCGCGCCGACATTGACGCCGATGCCCAGCTTGCCCAGGTCGAAAGCGGCTTCCAGCCCCTTCTGGGTGCCGTTGATGACGCCCGAATCATAACCGAACATGAAACCGCCGATCGTGGCGACGGCCACGATCGCTGCGATGAAGGCCATATTGACCTTCCCGGCGCTCCCCTCACTCATCTGCTTGTCCTTCCAGCTCTCTATTTCTTCTATATCGTGGCGACATGGCCCGGCAGCCCCGCGACGCCGGCGTCGAAGGCGAACAGATCGCCCGCAAGGGGCTGTTCTGTCAACGCTGTCACATCCAGTCCCTTGCGCGCCGTCGTGGCATAGGCCGTCATCAGGTCCGGGCCGCCAAAGGCGATCTTGGTGATGTTGGCGACGGGGAAGCGGATTTCCCGCATCAGCCGCCCGGCCGGGTCATAGCGGCGCACCGCCCATCCGCCGAACAGCCCGGTCCACAGACAGCCTTCGGCATCGACCGTGGGGCCGTCGGGATAGCCCGCGCCATCCTCGATCCGCGTGAACAGGGTGGCGGCGCCGGCGACGCCATCGGCATCGACCGGGCATTGCCAGATGGCGCGGCCCAGCGTGTCGGTATGATAAAGGATGCGCCCGTCGGGCGAGAGGGCAGGGCCGTTGGTGATCGACACGGCGGCCAGCCCGCTCTCGACCAGGTCGCCGCGATGCAGCCGGTAGAAACGGCCGCTTTCCTCTTCCTCGGCATCGTCCATCGACCCGAACCACAGGGCACCGCCGGGCGCCACCGTGGCGTCGTTCAGCCGGTTGCCCGGCCGATGCGCTTCGGGCGCGTGGAGCAGGGTGAAGGCGCCGCTCCTGGGATCGAAGCGATGCACGCCCGATTGCAGGCCGACCGCGAACAGCCCGTCATCGGTCGGCACGATCCAGCCGACCTGGCCCGGCGTCGTCCAGCTCTTGGACACGTCCAGCGCCGGGTCGAAGCGGTGGATCGCATGGCCCTTGATGTCGACGAACCACAAGGCCGCCTCGCGTTCGACCCAGATCGGCCCTTCGCCCAGCATCGCCCCGACCGACAGGACGCTGCGCGGTGCGGCGTCGCGCATCTCAGCGCCAGCCGGCGTCGATGAAATAGTCATGGCCGGTGCAATAGCGCGCATCGTCCGACGACAGGAACATGGCCAGCGCGGCGACGTCGACCGGCAGGATGCGGCCGTCCAGGCACTGGGCCGCGACGATCTCGGCCTCGCCTTCGGGTGTGTACCATTTTTCCTGGCGCAGCGTCTTCACATTGCCCGGAATGATGGTGTTGACGCGGATATTGTCGCGGCCAAGGTCGCGGGCCAGGCTGCGCGTCAGCCCCTCGATCGCCGCCTTGGCGGTCTGGTAGAGGATGAGGTCGGGCAGGGCCAGGTGCCAGCTGATCGAACCGAAGTTCAGGATCACGCCGCCGCCCGCGCGCTTCATCGCCGGGATCGCCGCCTGCGCCGCGAAGAACTGGTGACGCAGATTGACCGCCATCCGCTCGTCCCAATAGGCCTGGGTCACGTCCTCGATCGTGTGGCGATCGTCATTGGCGGCGTTGTTGATCAATATGTCGATCCCGCCCAGTTCCGCCTCGACCCGCGCCATCATCGCCTGCAGCGCGTCGATGTCGCGCAGGTCGCAGGCGTGGAAGATCGGGGTGAAGGCGCAGCCGCTCAGCCGTGCGGCCAGCGCCTCGCTCTCGGGGATGGCGATGTCGCAGAAGGCGACATGCGCGCCCTGCATCGCATAGGCTTCGACCAGCCCTTCGCCGATGCCGCTGCCGCCGCCGCTGATGAAGACCCGCTTGCCCTTCAGGCTCGGGTAGATGGCGCGGCTCATGCAGTTTCTTTCTGGTCGACGGCCGAGAGCAGACCGCGCCCGGCAAGATTGGTCATCAGCGCGGTCAGGCCAAAGGTCCAGGGGGCGGCGTCCTTCGACGTCACCACCGGATTGATCAGCTTGCCCAGGCGCGGGGTGGAGATGGCAACGATGTCACCGACCTTGTGGGTAAAGCCGCGGCCTTCCTCGTCACGGTCCTGCACGGGCGCGAACAGCGTGCCCAGGAACAGGGCGAAGCCATCGGGATATTGATGTTCCGACAGGGTCTGGCGCACCAGTTCCAGCGGATCGCGGCTGATCTGGTCCATCCGGCTCGTGCCTTCGAGCATATAGCCTTCCGGCCCCTCGATGGTCAGGCCGACTTCGGCATTGCGCACATCGTCGATCGTGAAGTCGCCGTCGAACAGGCGGACGAGCGGGCCGAGCGAGCAGGACGCATTATTGTCCTTCGCCTTGCCCAGCAGCAGGGCGGAGCGCCCTTCGAAATCGCGCAGGTTGACGTCGTTGCCCAGGGTCGCGCCCACGGCCCGGCCATCGGCATTGACCAGCAGCACGACCTCTGGCTCGGGATTGTTCCAGGTGGAATCGGACCGGATGCCGATTTCCGCCATCGGGCCGACCGTCGCCAGCACCGGCGCCTTGGTGAACACTTCTGCGTCCGGGCCGATGGCGACTTCCAGATATTGCGACCACAGGCCGTCCTCGATCAGCGCGGCCTTGAGCGCTGCGGCTTCCTCGGTGCCCGGCACCACGGCGCGGATCGATCCGCCGACCCGCTCTTCCAGGCGGCCACGGATTTCGGCGGCAGCGCCGGCATCGCCGCGCGCCCGTTCCTCGATCACGCGCTCCAGCGCCGACAGGGCAAAGGTCACGCCGCAGGCCTTGACGCATTGCAGGTCGACCGGGCTCAGCAGCACCGCTTCGATCGCGTCCAGATCGCCGATCTTCTCGCCATCGGCGGCGGCGACGAAGGGCAGCTTCTCGACCAGCTGGGCGCTGGTCGGCGCGATCGCGCTCATGTCGTAAACGATGCCCTGCGACACCAGGATCGGGCTCGGGCCCGCGTTCGTCTGGATGCGGCCCAGGAAAAGCCCGGTCCGCCAGTCATGCGGCAGACAGTCAAGCAAGGCGGTATCCCCCGGCATCATCTTCTCCTATGCACCTGGTTGTTGATTGATAGCGCTACCAACATGGAAGGGCGGTGCAAGTCAAGACCCCCTGATGAAAATCGCTCGCAGCGACGGGGCGTCGGGGCTTTGTTGGCTGCGGGCCAGGCGTCATGGCGTGCGCGTGGCACGGCGAATTTCCGGCCTTGCCGCTACGTCAGCCCTTTTCAGTCCCGCCGGGCTGCGGCATAGAAGGGGGACTATGAAGAAGAACCAAGAGAGCGTGCCGGACGCCGGCGCAGAAGCCCTCCAGCCAGAGGATAATGCCCCCGATCTTGCCGATGCGGCGCGCAAGTCCGCCGGAAAGGCCGTGTGGATGGGCACGGCCGTGGGCATCGGCTCGGCCGCGATCGTCGCTGCCCTGCTCTATACCAAGAAGCGTCGCTGAACCTGTCGGGGCCTCTTCCCGGCCCCGCGGCCATCCGCCATCAAAAAAAGGAGGCGGCATGTTCTGTGACATGCCGCCCCGGTGCGACCCGCTTGGGGTTCTGTATTTTCCCTGCCTTCGTGACGGGAAGGGAAATATTTATGCGCCCGCGCTGCCGCTCAGATAGCTGATCAGTTCGGGCTTGCTGACCGATATGCTCTTGTCGGCATCGGCAGTGGTAAAGGCGCCGCTGGCCCAGGCAGTGACTTCGGCCGGCGGCAGCGTCTTGCCGGTGGCCTTCATCTCCTGATCCTTGAGGGCCACCATCCAGCGCGAAAACTCGCCCTGGTCCAGCTGTCCGTCCTTGTTCGTGTCATAGGCCGGGAATTCCGACTCGACGATCGCGGCGACCGAATTGGCCGGGTTTGCCGGCTGCGCAGCCTGCGGTTCGGCGGGGCTTGCGGGCGCTGCCGGCTGTGCGGCCTGCGCTGCCGGATCGGCCGGCGCAGCCTGCTGCGCCAATGCGGGCGCTGCGACCAGCATGGCGCTCGTCAGAAGCAAGGTGCGGATCATGGCGACATCCTTTATATCATTGAAACGCGCAGGGCCTGCATTGGGCGCCTGCTTTGGCTTCATGCCTTAATTGCCATCACATAATACATGAAGACTAGGAAAAGTTCCTGAACATCGGTTCATCTACGCATTTGGACTTATGAAATGCTTCGGTTCGACTGTCTTTGCTTGGATAATTGCGGCCGGATGAGGCGCGCGCGGGGCAGGGGAGCCTCCTCAATTGCCCCAAAGGGCGCGGGCTGCTAGGCGGCGCGGCAATATCCACCCTCCAGCCGCAGGATTCGCCCATGGTCCCCCGCTATTCCCGTCCCGCAATGACCGCCCTCTGGGAGCCGGAAGCCCGCTTCAAGATCTGGTTCGAGATCGAGGCGCACGCGACCGAGAAGCTGGGCGAACTGGGCGTCGTCCCGCCGTCCGCCGCCAAGGCGCTGTGGGACTGGTGGGCCACCAACCCCGCGATCGACGTGCCCGCGATCGACGCGATCGAAGCCGTCACCAAGCATGACGTCATCGCCTTCCTGACCTGGGTCGCCGAACAGGTGGGCGACGAAGCCCGCTTCATGCATCAGGGCATGACCAGCTCCGACGTGCTCGACACCTGCCTTGCCGTGCAGCTCACCCGCGCCGCCGACCTGCTGATCGAGGATCTGGACAAGCTGCTCGACGTCATCAAGCGCCGCGCCTTCGAACATAAGCTGACCCCGACCATCGGCCGCAGCCACGGCATCCATGCCGAACCGGTCACCTTCGGCCTCAAGATGGCCGAAGCCTATGCCGAGTTCAGCCGCTGCAAGACCCGCCTGATCGCGGCCCGCGAGGAAGTCGCGACCTGCGCCATCTCGGGCGCGGTCGGCACCTTCGCCAATATCGACCCGCGCGTCGAGGAGCATGTCGCGCAAAAGCTCGGCCTCGCGATCGAGCCGGTCTCGACCCAGGTGATCCCGCGCGATCGCCACGCCATGTTCTTCGCGACGCTCGGCGTCATCGCCAGCTCGATCGAGCGCCTCGCCGTCGAGGTCCGCCACCTGCAGCGCACCGAAGTGCTGGAAGCAGAGGAATATTTCTCGCCTGGCCAGAAGGGCTCGTCGGCCATGCCGCACAAGCGCAACCCGGTCCTCACCGAAAACCTCACCGGCCTCGCCCGCATGGTGCGCAGCTATGCGCTGCCCGCCATGGAAAATGTGGCGCTCTGGCATGAGCGCGACATCTCGCACTCCTCGGTCGAGCGCTATATCGGCCCCGACGCGACCATCACCCTCGACTTCGCGCTCGGCCGCCTGACCGGCGTGATCGACAAGCTGCTCGTCTACCCCGAGCGGATGATGAAGAATCTCGACAAGATGGGTGGCCTCGTCCACTCGCAGCGCGTGCTGCTGGCCCTGACCCAGGCCGGCGTCAGCCGCGAAGACAGCTATCGCTATGTCCAGCGCAACGCGATGAAGGTCTGGGAATCCGACGGCCAGCTCTCGCTGCTCGAACTGCTCAAGGCCGACGAAGACGTCGCCAAGGCATTGAGCGCGCAGGAAATCGAGGACAAGTTCAACCTCGACTATCATTTCCGCCAGGTCGACACGATCTTCGCCCGCGTGTTCGGCGAAGCCTGACACTGAGGCGGCCATTGCCGCGCGACACTGAAGAAAAGGGCGCCCGACCACCCGGTCCGGCGCCCTTTTTCGTTCCTGCGAGCATGGCGAAGTCATGATGAAAAATGACGACCAGAAGCGGCTGTAAAATCCTCCCCTGCAAGGTTCGGCAGAGGCACGCGACTCTGCCGAAGGGACCACGAAGTGGTGGAGGGGTGTCACGCTATCGAGAGGGGGATACCCCTCCGTCTGGCCTTCGGCCAGCCACCTCCCCTTGCAGGTGAGGAAGGTCTGGAGGCGACCATTCCAAGACGTTGATCCATGATGCCCCGCTTCCCGGAAACGGACATTCCATTTAGCGACTATTATGGCCAAAAGGGATGGATGGCGGCCATATTGCTGCCCAACTAGCTATGGCATTTTCGTGGGGCTATTCGCTTGTCAGCTTTTACCCGCACGCATAAAATCGGATGTTTTCTAGTGGCGGGACAGCATTAATGACAGCGCGACGGAATTCATCAGATGTAATCATCAAATACCCGCCCGATCCCGAGAAGCTAATTTGACGAAACAGGTGCACGCTTTCGCTAATATCGTCGCGAATCCTGCATGAAACATATCCTTTAAGCGCGGGAGGACGGTTTCGCGCTGGACCTCGATAATCGACTATTGAATTGGCTATATCAACAGCAGGAATGTTCAACACTACATCGATCACATAAATTTCGCCAATCAACGAGTTGTCAGACGCGCGGAGGATCACGCGGCGATGCTCGAGTGCAGTTTCGTGAAATTGGATCATCAGATCCAATAAGTATTTACTTGCTAACAGCACCTGATCCCCGAAAGGGGCCCATAGATCGGGAATATTAGCTTTGGCGGCTTGGCTTTTGAAACGGATATTGGTGTCATTTGGAAGAGAGTTGAGACCGTTGCCGGAACCAAATACCTTCGATCTGCAATCCGATTGGAAATCCCATTCAAAGGCCGGAAGTTTTTCTTCATCCGCACTACGGATGAACCAGTAGCGCTGATCTTGCGGGGCCTTATCCTCGAACACCCGGATGAGGTCATCGGCAGATACTGGGCGCCAAGGCGGGCTCGGCGGTATAACGCGAACGCGCTCGTTTTCTCTAATGTCCGAAGGTATTTGCGGTTCATAGCAGGTGGGCAGCAGCCCTTCGCCAGAAGTTCTGATG
Source organism: Sphingobium sp. BHU LFT2 (assembly GCF_018604485.1). NCBI lineage: Bacteria > Pseudomonadati > Pseudomonadota > Alphaproteobacteria > Sphingomonadales > Sphingobiaceae > Sphingobium > Sphingobium sp. BHU LFT2. The sequence continues at coordinate 301,075 of NZ_JAFCGW010000004.1, read as the reverse complement.
ATGCGGTCGGGAATTAAGCTCATTCTGAATCCGGCGAGTAGCATGTTGGAAAATGGTCGTAGCACTGAGTTTGTGCCGAAAAAGCATCAGATAGCCTGATATGCAACGCCTGAACCACATCATTCGAACGGTCCAGAGACGACTGCAATGGGGCGTGTGTTGCCGAACGATTTTTCCGCGCATCATCCGCTATCGCCAGTTATCACTCCAAACCTGACCGTCTCAAATCCACCCAAATCTGTCCTACACCCCGCCCACCCTGCTACACCGGGCCAAGGCTCTTTCCCATCGTCCGCGCATCCTCCATCCTCGCACGAAGATTTCCAACGCGCGCACGAAAATGTCACAATGTGCGGGAAATATGCGAAGTTAAGCTCGGCCGATCCTATTTTCGGCCCTTGTGCTTGGGGCGCAGCCGTGGCGCCGCGTCGGACTGGCGGCGGACCAGTTCATAGTCCAGCAGCATGTGCGGCGGGCCATCCTCGCTCTGGGTGCGGCGGCCCTTGATATGGCGCACCAGCAGGTCGACCGCCGCCCGCGACATGGCGCTGATCGGCTGGTGGATGGTGGTCAGCTCCGGCCAGATGGTGGTGGCGAGCGAAGTGTCGTCGAAGCCGCAGACGGTAAGGTCGCCCGGCACGTCCAGCCCGTTGCGATGGGCGATCGCCACCGTCGCGGCGGCCATGTCGTCATTGCTGGCGAAGATGGCGGTCGGCGGATTGTCCCGCGCCAATATATGCTCGGCCGCGTCCAGCCCGGATCGGTAGGTGAAGAAACCCTGTTCCACCAGTGCGTCGTCCAGTGCGATGCCGGCCTCGCCCAGCGCGCGGATATAGCCCTGATACCGTTCCTCGCTGGCGCTCAGGTTCGGATGCCCCTTGATGAAGCCGATGCGGTTATGGCCCAGGCCAATCAGGTGCCGGGTCATTTCATAGGCCGCGCCCCGGTCGTCGATGCTGACCGCGGCCAGGCTGGCCGGCGCATGGCCCGTCGCCACCACGACGGCGGGGATGCCCGCCTCGCGCAGCGCATCGATCATCGCTTCATGGTCGCACAGCGGCGGCGGCAGCACGACGCCGTCGATCCGGCCGCGCACCAGATGGTCGACCACCGCCTTGATCGCGGTTTGCTCGTCCCATTTCTCGACAACCAGGTCGATGCCGGCGCGGCTCGACTGGTCGAGGCTGCCGACCAGGAATTCCGACAGATAGGATGCAGACGGGTTGGAATAGAGCAGGCCGATCCGCGTCTCGTCGCCGCCCGCCAGGCTGCGCGCGGCGGCGCTGGGGGAGTAGTTGAGCGCGGCGATCGCCGCCTCCACCTTCTCCTTGGTCGCCGCCCGCACCACTTGTTCACCGTTGATTACCCGCGACACCGTCATCGGCGACACGCCGGCATGTTTCGCCACATCGTTGATGGTGGGCGCGTTGCGCTGGCGGCGGGAACTTCTGGCTTCCATCAGTTTTTCGGGGCCTTCGACATGGGACTAAACCTCTCTGCTAGCGGGATCATTGCGCAAGCTTAAGTAAAATCTCATTTCGGATGCCCCGGCGCATAGGGGAAGCTCAGCGCCTTGTACCAGTCGAGCGGATGTGCGGGCGCCGCGCTGCCGGCGGGCAGGGGGCGGCCGGACACCGACTGGAAATAGGCGATGCAGGCGTCGCGCCACCATTGCGCTTCGCGATGCTGGATCGCCAGGAAGGTCTCGACCTGGGCGAAGCGCTCGGCATCGACCTGGGGCTTCAGCTTGGCCCAGTCCCGCTGCATCGCTGCCACCGTTTCGACGCCCCGGTCATAATGATGGATGAGGCCGTCCCACAGCGTCTCGCCCGATTGCAGGCGATAATCCCAGGGCAGGTGGTGGAACCACAGTAGCTCGCGTTCCGGCGTGGTCTTCGGATTGTCCAGTTGCTTCGCCAGCGCCGGCGCATATTGGCCGGCGGCATTGCTGCCCGTCCTGGTCCGGTCAAAGCCGATGCCCTGCCTGTCGGCCTTGTGATAATAGACCGGGTTCCATTCGGGCCGTGCCAGTTCCGACACCCAGGGGGCGGGGCCATAATGATGGCCGGTGCCCATGATATGGGCCAGGCCCAGCGGCGTCATATAGTCGACCGCCGCCTCGCGCGATCCCATCATCATCGCGACGATCGGTGCAACCACCCTGGGATCGGGGGAGAAGGTCTGCGCCGCCCATTCGCGCGCGACAGCCTCGGCGGTCAGGTCGGTGTCCCACGCCATGCGACCGAACGCATACCAGTCCGCCTGGTTGAAGATCGACCCGCTCCAGTCGCGGTCGACGCCGATATTGGCGACCCCGGCGATGCCGGTCAGCTTGTGGCCTTCCAGCGATCCGTCGATCACCTTGGCGACGGTCGATCCCTTGCCCCTGGCCAGCGTATCGCTCTTCAGTGTCTCCTCGAACAGCGTGCCGAGATAGGTAAGGTGGGTCGACTGGCCCAGATATTCCTTGGTGATCTGGAATTCCATCATCAGCGGCGTCTTGGGCATCGCGCCGAACAGCGGGTGGAAGGGTTCGCGCGGCTGGAAGTCGATCGCGCCATTCTTCACCTGGACGATGACATTGTCGGCAAACTGGCCGTCGAGCGGCTTGAAGTCGCTATAGGCCTGCTTGGCGCGATCGTCGGGATTGTCATGGGCATAGACGAAGGCGCGCCACATCACGATGCCGCCATGCGGCTTGACCGCGGCCGCCAGCATGTTGGCGCCGTCGGCATGGGTGCGCTTATAATCCTGCGGGCCGGGCTGGCCCTCGCTGTTCGCCTTCACCAGGAAACCGCCGAAATCGGGGATCGCCTTGTAGATTTCGTCGGCCTTGGCCTTCCACCAAGCGGCAACCGCCGGGTCGAGCGGATCGGCGCTTTTCAGGCCATTCAGTTCCATCGGTGCGGTCCATTTGACCGACAGATAGACCTTGATGCCATAGGGGCGGAACAGGTCGGCCAGCGCCGCCGCCTTGGCGATATAGGCCGCCGTCAGGCTGTCCGACTTGGCATTCACATTGTTGAGCACCGTGCCGTTGATGCCCAGCGAGGCATTGGCGCGGGCATAGTCGGTATAGCGCGGCCCCTTATAATCGGGCAGGCGCCACCAGTCCCAGATCGACTGGCCGGCATAGCCGCGCTCGACCGTGCCATCCAGATTGTCCCAATGGTTGAGCAGGCGCAGGCCGATGCGCGGCGCGCTGCGCATATCGATCCGGTCGAGCGCCGCGCCGGTGCGGGCAAGGCGCAGCCAGGCATAGGCGCCGTGCAGCACGCCGACATCGGTCGCGCCGGCAATCACCGTCACCGGCTTGCCCGCGACCGTCATGGTGCGAATCGCATAGCCGTCTGCGCCCAGCCCGTCGGTCGGCACCGATGGCTTGTCCTGCTGCGCGGCCGATTGCAGCAGGATCGCACCTTGCTGCACTGTTGCTGTCAGGGGCACGGTGGTGCCGGTCAGCCCGGCAATGCCGTGCTGCAATTCCCGCCTTGCGATCATCAGGGTAGGGCTGGCCCCGCCGACAATGCTGCGCGCGTTGGCCCCAATCTGTTGGGCAGCGGCGGCATCGGCCGGCGCATTGCGCAACCACAGATCATAACCGTCTTCCGCCAGCGCGCGGGGCGCGCCGATCAAAAGGGCGCTGGCCATGATCCAGCAAAATAGGCGCGCAAACATTCGGTCCTCTCCCCCTTGGCCCGCAGGCAATTTTTTGGTGCATTGCCAACGGTGGCATTGACAAGCTGCTCTTGGGTTGTGATGGTAACGCTATCAGTTGATCGGCGGCAAGCAAAAAGGAAAGCCGCGACAAAATTGGAGAGGGGCGTCGTGATCCGGTCAGTTCAGTTTTTGTGCGCAGCATCAGCGCTGTCGCTGGTGATGGCGGCGCCGCTCACGTCCGTTACGGCCGCGCCCGCGACCGGCCAGTCGGCCCGCCCGCTCTACAAGGATGCGTCCGCCCCGATCGAGGCGCGCGTCGATGATCTGCTGTCGCGCATGACGCTGGATGAAAAGATCGCCCAGATCACCACCGTCTGGACCGACAAGGTGAAGCTGCTGGACGCGCAGGGCGAACTGGACCCCAGCAAGCTCAGCCCGACCTTCCCCAACGGCATCGGCCATTTCACCCGTCCGTCGGACGGGCGCGGCAGTTTCAGCCCGCGCGTCGTGCCCGGTCGCGATCCGCGCCGCACCGTGGCGCTGGTCAATGGCCTGCAGAAATGGGCGGTGACGCAGACCCGGCTCGGCATCCCGATCCTGTTCCATGAGGAAGGGCTACACGGCTATGCCGCCGTCGGCGCCACCAGCTTCCCCCAGTCGATCGCCATGGCGTCGAGCTGGGATCCGGCCATGCTGCGCCAGGTCAATCAGGTGATCGCCCGCGAAATCCGCGCGCGCGGCGTGCCGATGGTGCTCTCGCCGGTGGTCGACATCGCCCGCGACCCGCGCTGGGGCCGGATCGAGGAAACCTATGGCGAGGATCCCTATCTGGTCGGCGAAATGGGCGTTGCGGCGGTGGAGGGGCTTCAGGGCGTTGGCCGTTCGCGCCTGCTGCGCCCCGGCCATGTCTTCGCCACGCTCAAGCATCTGACCGGCCATGGCCAGCCCGAAAGCGGCACCAATATCGGCCCGGCGCCGGTGTCGGAACGCGAACTGCGCGAGAATTTCTTCCCGCCCTTCGAACAGGTGGTGAAGCGCACCGGCATCGAGGCGGTGATGGCCAGCTATAACGAGATTGACGGCGTGCCCAGCCACGCCAATCGCTGGCTGCTGGAAAATATCCTGCGCGAAGAGTGGGGCTTTCGCGGCGCCGTCGTCTCCGATTATTCGGCCGTCGACCAGCTGATGAGCATCCATCATATCGCCGCCAATCTGGAAGAGGCGGCGATGCGCGCGCTCGATGCCGGCGTCGATGCGGACCTGCCCGAGGGCCTGTCCTACGCCTCGCTCGGCAAGCTGGTGCGCGAGGGCAAGGTCAGCGAGGCGAAGGTCGATCTCGCCGTGCGGCGCATGCTGGAGCTGAAGTTCCGCGCCGGCCTGTTTGAAAATCCCTATGCCGACGCCAATGCGGCCGCCGCGATCACCAATAATGAAGATGCCCGCGCGCTCGCCCGCACCGCCGCGCAGCGGTCGATCACCCTGCTCAAGAATGACGGCATGCTGCCGTTGAAGCCCGAAGGCACGATCGCGGTGATCGGCCCCAGCGCGGCGGTCGCGCGGCTGGGCGGCTATTATGGCCAGCCGCCGCACAGCGTCTCGATCCTCGAAGGGATCAAGGCGCGGGTCGGCGCCAAGGCGAACATCGTCTTCGCCCAGGGCGTGAAGATCACCGAGGATGACGACTGGTGGGCCGACAGCGTCACCAAGTCGGACCCGGCCGAAAATCGCAAGCTGATCGCGCAGGCGGTCGAGGCGGCGCGCAATGTCGACCGCATCATCCTGACCTTGGGCGACACCGAACAGTCGAGCCGCGAGGGCTGGGCCGACAATCATCTGGGCGACCGCCCCAGCCTCTACCTCGTCGGCGAGCAGCAGGAGCTGTTCGATGCATTGAAGGCATTGGGCAAGCCGATCACCGTCGTCCTCATCAACGGCCGTCCCGCTTCCACGGTGAAGGTCAGCGAACAGGCCAATGCCATCCTGGAAGGCTGGTATCTGGGCGAGCAGGGCGGCAATGCCGTGGCCGACATCCTGTTCGGCGATGTCAATCCGGGCGGCAAGCTGCCTGTCACCGTCCCGCGCTCGGCCGGCCAGTTGCCGCTCTTCTACAATATGAAGCCCTCGGCCCGGCGCGGCTATCTGTTCGACACCACCGACCCGCTCTATCCCTTCGGCTTCGGCCTCAGTTACACCAGCTTCAGCCTGTCGGCGCCGCGCCTCTCCGCCACCAAGATCGGCACCGGCGGCAAGACCAGCGTCTCGGTCGATGTCCGCAATACCGGCGCGCGCGAAGGGGACGAGGTCGTCCAGCTCTATATCCGCGACAAGGTCAGCTCGGTCACCCGCCCGGTCAAGGAGCTGAAGGGCTTCCAGCGCATCACGCTGAAACCCGGCGAGAGCCGCACCGTCACTTTCACTGTCGGTCCCGAGGCGCTGCAGATGTGGAACGACCAGATGCACCGCGTCGTCGAACCCGGCGATTTCGAGATCATGACCGGCAACAGCTCGGTCGCGCTCCAGTCCACTACCCTGACGGTGCAATAAGCCATGATGACGACCCGCTTCGCCCGCCGCCAGGCCCTTGGTCTGCTCGCCTCCACCTCCGCGCTCGCCGCCGCCCCGCTGGCGGCGAAGGGGAAGGGCGGTCCGCTCTACAAGGATGCGACCGCCCCCATCGACCTGCGCGTGCGCGACCTGCTCGGCCGCATGACCCTGGAGGAAAAGGTCGGCCAGATCATCGCGCTCTGGGCGACCAAGGCCGACATCATGGATGATCTCACCTTCTCGCCGGCCAAGGCGAGCAAGGCCTATCCGGCCAGCTTCGGCCAGATCACCCGCCCGTCCGACCGGCGCGGCGCGCCCAATGGATCGACCCAGGCCGGCGGCGTCGGCGCGCGCTGGCGCACCCCGGCCGATACCGTCGCCTTCATCAACGCCGTCCAGAAATGGGCGGTGGAGGACACCCGCCTCGGCATCCCAGTCCTCTTCCACGAGGAATCGCTCCACGGTTACATGGCGACCGACGCCACCATGTTCCCGATGGCGATCGGCCTTGCCGGTAGTTTCGACCGCCAGCTGATGACCGATGTCCAGTCGGTTATCGCTCGGGAGGTCCGCGCGCGCGGCGTCCATCTCGCCCTCTCGCCGGTGGTCGACATTGCCCGCGACCCGCGCTGGGGCCGGATCGAGGAAACCTTTGGCGAGGATCCCTATCTCTGCGGCGAGATGGGCGTTGCTGCCGTGCTGGGCCTGCAGGGCGAGAGCAAGCAGATCGGCCCGGACAAGGTCATGGCCACGCTCAAGCATATGACCGGCCATGGCCAGCCGCAGGCGGGCGAGAATATCGCGCCCGCGCCGATCAGCGAGCGCGAACTGCGCGAGAATTTCTTCCCGCCCTTCCGTCAGGTGGTGAAGCGCACCGGCATCGCCGCCGTCATGCCCAGCTATAACGAGATTGACGGCGTCCCCAGCCACCAGAACAAGTGGCTGCTCGGCGATATTTTGCGCGGCGAATGGCATTTCGACGGCGCCGTGGTCAGCGACTATGGCGCCGTCCCCGAACTCGACACCATCCACCATGTCCAGCCCGACCTGGAGGCGACGGCCCGTGCCGCGCTCCGCGCCGGGGTCGATTGCGAGCTGCCCGATGGCCTGGCCTATCGCACGCTCGTCGGCCAGGTCCGCGCCGGAAAAGTGCCTCTTGAGGCCGTCAACCTCGCCTGCACGCGGATGTTGACGCTCAAGTTCCGCGCGGGCCTGTTCGAAAATCCCTGGCCGCGTCGCGACTATGATGCGCTCACCGGCAATGCGGAGGCGCGCGCGCTCGCGCTCAAGGCGGCGCACAAGTCGATCGTTCTGCTCAAGAATGACGGCACCTTGCCGCTCAAGCCCGGCGCCCATCGCAAGGTCGCCGTGATCGGCCCCAATGCCGCGATTGCGCGGCTGGGCGGCTATTCCTCGATCCCGCGCCAGGCGGTCTCGCTGCTCGACGGCATCAGGGCGAAGCTCGGCAACCGGGCGGACATCGTCCACGCCCAGGGCGTCTTCATCACCCAGAGCGAGGACCGCTCGGTGGACGAAGTGCTGCTGGCTGACCCCGCGAAGAACCGCCAGCTGATCGCCGAAGCGGTCGAGGTCGCGAAGACCGCCGACATCATCCTGCTGGCCATCGGCGACACCGAACAGACCAGCCGCGAAGGCTTTGCCAAAAACCATCTGGGCGACCGCACCAGCCTCGATCTGGTCGGCGAACAGAATGACCTGTTCGCCGCGATGAAGGCGACCGGAAAGCCGGTGGTGGTGTGCGCCATCAACGGTCGCCCGCCCAGCTATCCGGCCGTGGTCGATGGCGCCAATGCGCTGATCGAATGCTGGTATCCGGGGCAGGAGGGCGGCACGGCCATGGCCGACATATTGTTCGGCGACGTCAATCCGGGTGCCAAGCTGCCGGTCACGGTGGCACGCGACGCCGGCCAGATCCCGATCTTCTACAACCGCAAGCCATCCTCGCGGCGCGGCTATCTCTTCGCCGATGCCAGCCCGCTTTTCCCGTTCGGCTTCGGCCTCAGCTACACCAATTTCGCCTTCGGTCCGCCGCGCCTGTCGGCCAGCCGCATCGGCGTGGGCGGCGACGTGACGGTGGAGGTCGATGTCCGCAATATCGGCGCTGTCGCGGGCGAGGAAGTGGTGCAGCTCTATGTCCATGACCAGACCGCCTCGGTCACGCGCCCGCTCAAGGAATTGAAGGGCTTCGAACGGATCGCGCTGGCGCCCGGCGAAAGCCGCACCGTGCGCCTGACCATCGGCCCGGAGGCCTTCGCGCTGTGGAATCTCGACATGCGCGAAGTGGTCGAACCCGGCCTGTTCGACATCATGGTCGGGCCGGACAGCGCCACGCTTCAGACGGTTACATTGGAGATCGCCTGACGGTATTGGCCTGACCAATATCGTTGAAGGAAATTTGATTATCGCCTATGGCCATGATTGGTCATACCAGTTTTAGGGGAGCATCCATGCCCAAGATTACCGGCGCCAAGGTCATTGTTACCTGCCCTGGCCGCAATTTCGTCACCCTCAAGATCGAGACCGAAGAGGGCGTCTATGGTCTGGGCGATGCGACCCTCAACGGCCGCGAACTCTCCGTCGCCTCCTATCTGCAGGACCATGTCATTCCCTGCCTGATCGGCCGGGACGCGCACCAGATCGAGGATATCTGGCAATATCTCTACAAGGGCGCCTATTGGCGCCGCGGCCCGGTGACGATGTCGGCCATCGCCGCCGTCGATACCGCGCTCTGGGATATCAAGGGCAAGATTGCCGGCCTGCCGGTCTATCAGCTGCTCGGCGGCGCCAGCCGGGAAAGCGTCATGGTTTATGGCCATGCCAATGGCACGACGATCGAGGATACGGTCAAGGTCGCGCTGGAATATCAGGCGCAGGGGTACAAGGCGATCCGCATCCAGTGCGGCGTCCCCGGCATGGCGTCGACCTATGGCGTGTCGAAGGACAAATATTTCTATGAACCCGCCGACGCCGACCTGCCGACCGAAAATGTCTGGAACACCAGCAAATATCTCCGCATCGTCCCCGAATTGTTCAAGGCGGCCCGCGAAGCGCTGGGCTGGGACGTGCATCTGCTGCACGACATCCATCATCGCCTGACCCCGATCGAGGCCGGTCGCCTGGGCAAGGATCTGGAACAATATCGCCCCTTCTGGCTGGAAGATGCGACCCCGGCGGAAAATCAGGACGCGTTCAAGCTGATCCGCCAGCACACCACCACGCCACTGGCCGTGGGCGAGATCTTCAACTCGATCCATGATTGCCGCGAGCTGATCCAGAACCAGCTGATCGACTATATCCGCGCCACCGTGGTCCATGCCGGCGGCATCAGCCATCTGCGCAAGATCGCGAACCTCGCCGATCTCTATCAGGTCCGCACCGGCTGCCACGGCGCGACCGACCTGTCGCCGGTCTGCATGGCCGCCGCGCTCCACTTCGACCTGTCGGTGCCCAATTTCGGGGTGCAGGAATATATGCGCCACACGCCGGAAACCGACGCCGTCTTCCCCCATGCCTATACGTTTGAAAACGGCGCGATGCATCCGGGCGACAAGCCGGGCCTGGGCGTCGACATCGACGAGGAACTGGCCGCCAAATATGAATATAATCGTGCCTTCCTGCCGGTGAACCGGCTCGAAGACGGCACCATGTTCAACTGGTGATCGCTTGACCTGCTTTGGCCACTCCACTCCGTCATCCCCGCGAAAGCGGGGATCCATCTCCTGCCATAGCCCCAATCGCGAGGTCCGGAGGTGGATTCCCGCGCTCGCGGGAATGACGAAACATTGTCGGAGTGGCCAATGACCACCATCCCCAAACCGTCCGGAAAAGTCCGCTGGATCGTCTGCGGCCTGCTCTTTGCGGCGGTGGTGCTGAGCTATATCGACCGGCTTGTCCTGCCGACGCTCAAGCCCGATCTGCAGGCCCGCTATGGCTGGAGCGAGAGCGGCTATGCCGATCTCGCCATCTGGTTCCAGGCCGGATACGGCATCGCCTATGTCGCCTTCGGCCGGCTGATCGACCGGATCGGCGCGCGGGCCGGCTATGCGCTGGCGGTCGGCCTGTGGACGGTCGGCCATGTCATGCACATCTTCTTTACCTCGACCGCCGGCATGCTGTTCGCCCGCATACCGCTGGCGATCGGCGAGGCCGGCACCTTCCCGGCGGCGATCGCCGCCACCAATGAATGGTTTCCCAAGAAGGAACGCGCCTTCGCCATCGGCATCTTCAATGCCGGCTCCAATGTCGGTGCGATCCTGACGCCGCTGATCGTCCCGGTCATTGCGGTCACGCTGGGCTGGCGTTGGGCCTTCATCCTCACCGGCCTGCTGACGGTCTTCTGGCTTGCCGCCTGGCTGACCTTCTATCGCCGCCCGCGCGAAAAGAAGGGGCTGAGCGCCGAGGAACTGGCCTGGATCGAGGCGGACCCGCAGGAACCGGCCCGTCCGGTCAAGTGGCGCACCCTGTTCCGCTATCGCCAGACCTGGGCCTATATGACCTCGCGCTTCCTGATCGATCCGGTCTGGTGGACCTTCCTCTTCTGGCTGCCCGATTTCTTCAACAAGCAATATGGCGTGAAGATGCTGGACTTCGGCCCGCCGCTGATCGCCGTCTATCTGCTGGCCGATGTCGGTTCGGTCGCGGGCGGCTGGCTGTCGTCGCGGCTGATGGGCCGGGGCATGGCCATCAACCGCGCCCGCAAGACGGCGATGTTCTGCGCCGGGCTTTGCGCCCTGCCGATCGCCTTTGCCGCACAGGCGCCCAGCATGTGGATCGCGGTCGGCCTGATCGGCCTCGCCTGCGCCGGGCATCAGGGCTTTTCGGCCAATGTGTATGCGCTACCGGGCGATCTCTTCCCGCGCTGGATGGCGGGGTCGGTGGTCGGCCTTGGTGGTCTTGCCGGCGCGATCGGCGGCATGCTGATGGCCAAGTTCGCCGGCATCATTCTGGAAACCATCGGCAGCTTCCAGCCGATCTTCATCGTCGCATCCTGTGCCTATCTGCTGGCGCTGCTGGTGCTGCACCTTATCGTCCCGCGCTATGCGCCCGTGACTCTCTCGCAAGAGGCTGCCTGATCCTGTGACCCGTCTATCGTCCGCCACGCTCGCCGGCCTGCCCGCCGATATCGTCCGTCCCGGCTATGATCGCGCGGCGGTCCGCCCCGGCGTCGTCCATCTCGGCATCGGCGCCTTCAACCGCGCGCATCAGGCAGTCATCTTCGATGATGCGCTGACCGCCGGCGACCTGCGCTGGGGCGTGATCGCCGCGTCGCTGCGTTCGCCCGGCGTGCGCGACCAGATGATGCCGCAGGACTGCCTCTACACCATGCTGGTGCGCGATGGTTCGGCCGAGCAGGCGCGTATCATCGGCGTGGTCAGCGAGGTGCTGGTCGCGCCGGAAGACCCGGCCGCATTGGTCGCCGCGCTCGCCGCGCCCGACACCCATATCGTCACCCTCACCGTGACCGAAAAGGGCTATAAGCTCGACCCCGCGACCGGCGCCCTGATCGAGGGCGATCCCCAGCTCGCCGCCGACCTTGCCTCGCTCGCCGCGCCGCAGACTGCGCCCGGCTTCCTCGTCGCCGCGCTCGCCGCGCGACGGGCCGCGGGCCTGCCGCCCTTTACCGCGATCAGCTGCGACAATCTGCCGCACAATGGCACCCGGCTGCGCAACGCCGTGCTCGCGCTCGCTGGGCGGCATGACCCGGCGCTGGCCGACTGGATCGCGGCGGAGGGGGCCTTCCCCGAAACCATGGTCGACCGCATCGTCCCCGCCACCACCGACGCCGACATCGCCGCGCTCGCCGACCGGCTGGGGGTGGAAGACCAGGCCATGGTCAAGACCGAACCCTTCCTGCAATGGGTGATTGAGGATAAATTCTGCGGCCCGCGCCCGGATTTCGGCGCCGGGGTTCAGGTCACCGCCGCCGTCGCCCCCTGGGAGGAGGCGAAGCTGCGCCTGCTCAACGGCGCGCATAGCGGCATCGCCTATCTCGGCGGTCTCGCCGGCATCGACCATGTCCACGAAGTGCTGGCGCTGTCCGAAGCCCGGCATTTCGTCGAAAGTCTGTGGGACGAGGCGCAGACCACCTTGTCGCCGCCGCCCGAACTGGACGTCGCCGCCTATCGCCGCGAGCTGATGGCGCGTTTCGACAATCCGACCCTGCAGCATCGCACTCGCCAGATCGCGATGGACGGATCGCAGAAGCTGCCCCAGCGCCTGCTCGCAACCATCGCCGCGCGGCTGTCGGCAGGGCAGGGGATCGATGCCCTGTCGCTCGCCGTCGCCGCCTGGGTCCGCTGGCAGGCCGGTGTCGATGATCGGGGCGAGGCCCATGTCGTCGACGATCCGCTCGCCGCCGCCATCGCTGCCCGCCTTGCCGACGCCCCTTCCACAGAGGCACGGGTTGACGCCATCCTCGCCTTCGACGCCGTGGTGCCCGCCGACCTTGCCGGCAATGCCGTCTTCCGCGCCGCGCTGATCCGCTGGCTCGCCATCCTCGAAGCCGACGGCGCCCGCGCCGCGCTCGCCCAGCTCTGACGGAGCCGCTGATGAAGACCCTGCGCACCATCCTGCTCGCCTCCTGTCTGCTCAGCCCGGCCACCTTGCTGGCCGCGCCGCGCGACAGCGTCTCGATCAGCCGCGACTGGCGCTTTACCAAGGGCGATCCCGCCGGCCTGACCGAGGATTTGCGCTATGATGTCCGTCCGCCGATCGAGGATGCCGGCGACGGCAAGGTGGCCGACGCCCGTCCCGACGCGGCGGTGCAGGTGGACGATAGCGGCGCCCGCGTGCTGAAACCCTGGATCCTGCCCAGCGCCAACCCCTTCATCGCCGATCCCGCCAAACATCATGTCCGCCCCGCCGGCAATCCTGGCGGCACCGTCTCCTATGTCCAGCCCGGCTTCGACGACAGCGGCTGGACCCATGTCGACCTGCCGCACGACTGGGCGATCGCTGACCCCTTCATCAAGGACGGCCCCTATGGCGGCATGGGCCGCCTGCCCAGCTGGGGCATTGGCTGGTATCGCAAGGCGCTGACCATCCCCGCCAGCGACAAGGGCAAGTCGATCTTCCTCGATGTCGAAGGGGCGATGTCCTACGCCACCGTCTGGCTGAATGGTCGGCTCGTCGGCGGCTGGCCCTATGGCTATAACAGCTTCCGCCTCGACCTTACCCCCTATGCGGTGCCGGGCGGGCAGAACCAGCTGGTGATCCGGCTCGACAATCCCCAGGCCTCGGCCCGCTGGTATCCGGGCGGCGGCCTCTATCGCGACATCTATCTCACCACCACCAACAAGGTCCATGTCGGCCAGTGGGGCAGCATCGTCCGCACACCGCAGGTCAGCAAGGCACAGGCCAGCGTCGACCTCAGCCTCACCCTCGACAATGACGGCGACACCCCGGCGCAGGTCGAGGTCGCGACCGCTTTCTATGCGATCGACGCCAGCGGCAAGCGCATCGGCCGCCCCGTCGCCAACATCGCCCGCCAGTCCACCAGCATCGCCCCCCATGGCAAGGCGGAGCTGAAGGGCAGCACGATCCTCAGCAACCCGCGCCTCTGGGGGCCGCCGCCCACGCAAGCGCCCAACCGCTATGTCGCCGTCTCGACCGTGACCCAGGGCGGCAAGCTGATCGACAGCTACGAGACCCGCTTCGGCGTGCGCGACATCAAGTTCGATCCCGACAAGGGCGTGATCGTCAATGGCGAGCAGATCCCGCTGCGCGGCGTCAACAATCATCATGATCTCGGCGCGATCGGCGCCGCCTTCAACGCCCGCGCGGCCGAGCGCCAGCTCGAAATATTGCGCGACATGGGCACCAACGCCGTGCGCATGAGTCATAATCCGCCCGCGCCCGAACTGCTCGAACTCACCGACCGCATGGGCTTCCTGGTGATGGACGAAGTGTTCGACAGCTGGGAAAAGAAGAAGACCCCGCACGATTTCCACCTGATCTTCCCCGACTGGCATGAGGCCGACGCGCGCGCCATGCTGCGCCGCGACCGCAACCATCCCTCGATCATCATCTGGAGCATCGGCAACGAGGTCGGCGAACAATATGATGGCGAGGCGGGGGCGAAGATCGGCCGCGAACTGGTCGCCATCGCCCATCAGGAAGACCCGACCCGTCCCGCCACCAGCGCGATGAACTATGCCAAGGCGGACATGCTGCTGCCGACCACCGTGGACGTCATCAGCCTCAATTATCAGGGCGCCGGCATTCGCGGCATCGTCGGCCAATATCCCGCCTTCCGCGCGAAATTCCCGGACAAGCTCATCCTGTCCACCGAAAGCGCCTCGGCCCTTTCCAGCCGCGGCGAATATATGTTCCCGGTCGCCGGCGCGATCAGCGGGCCGGTCCGTCCCTGGTCGGGCGGCAATCCCGACACGCATCAGGTGTCCGCCTATGAGATGCATGCCGCCGATTTCGGCTCCTCGCCCGATCGGGTCTGGGCCGCCGATGACCAGAACCCCTATGTCGCGGGCGAGTTCGTCTGGACCGGCTTCGATTATCTCGGCGAACCGACCCCCTATTACACGTCGCGCAGTTCCTATTCCGGCATCCTCGATCTCGCCGGTTTCCCCAAGGACCGCTTCTGGCTCTACCAGGCGCGCTGGCGGCCCGACCTCAAATTCGCGCATATCCTGCCGCACTGGACCTGGCCGGACCGCGTCGGCCAGATCACGCCCGTCCATGTCTTTTCCTCGGCCGACGAGGCGGAGCTGTTCGTCAACGGCAAGTCGCAGGGCAAGGTCAAGAAGCGCGATTATGAATATCGCTTCCGCTGGGACTATGTCGTCTATGAACCGGGCGAGGTGAAGGTCGTTACCTGGAAGAAGGGCCAGCCCTGGGCGACCGAGACGATCCGTACCGTGGGCGAGGCGGCGAAACTGTCGCTGACCGCCGATCGCAGCGCCATTGCCGATGATGGTCGCGACCTCAGTTTCGTGACGCTCAAGGTCCTCGACAAGGACGGCAATGTCGTCCCGGCCGCCAAGCAGGACATCCGCTTCTCGATCGAGGGACCGGGCGAGATCATTGCCACCGACAATGGCGACCCGACCGATCTGACCGCCTTTCCGTCGAAAGATCGCAAGGCTTTCAATGGCCTGGCGCTGGTGATCGTGAAGGCCAAGCCGGGCGAGAAGGGGCGGGTAACCGTCCGCGCCAGCGCGCCGGGCCTGACCGCGGCGCAGGCCGTCATCAGCACAAATGCCACAGTCCGCTGAAAATTAATAACGTTACCATTTTCACCCGTCCCATATCTTGACAATTGGGACGGGCACTTTATTGGTCTGCATCTGATAGCGCTACCAGATACGCCCACCGGATAGTCGGGGGCAGCGCTCGGGGAGAGGTTGTATGAACGTTTCACGCCACCATAATATCCGTGCGGCCCTGTTCGCCGCATCCGCCTTCGGCGCGCTGGGCCTGGCCCAGGCCGCCGCCGCGCAGGATGCCGCTGCACCGGCCGAAACCGCCGCCGCGCCGCAGGACAGCGAAACCGCCGACATCGTCGTCACCGGTATCCGCGCCTCGCTGGAAAGCGCCACCAACGCCAAGAAGAATGCGGTTGCGTTTGGCGACTCGATCTTCGCGGAAGATATCGGCAAGCTGCCCGCCACCAACCTCGCTGAAACGCTGAACCGCATGCCCGGCGTGCGCCTCAATCGCGACATCAACGGCGAAGGCACCCAGGTCGCGATCCGCGGCCTTGGCCCCAGCTTCACCCGCGTGCTGCTCAACGGTTCGCAGCTTCAGGTCGCATCGGATGGCGGCACTAACGGCGGCAGCGCCAACCGCGAAGTCGATCTCGACTTCTTCCCGTCGGAACTCTTCACCCGCCTCGACCTCGCCAAGAGCCCGTCGCCCTCGACGCTCGAAGGCGGCATCGCCGGCACCGTCAACCTGCGCAATGCCCGTCCCTTCGACAAGGAAGGCACCCATGTCACCGTCGTGGCGCAGGGCCAATATACCGACAATAACGACAAGTTCAGCCCGCGCGGCGCGATCGTCGCCAGCCACACCACCGACACGTTCGGCATCCTCGTCGGCGTTGCCGGGGTGAAGACCAAGACCCGCGTCGATGGCTTTGAATCGGTCGGCTGGACCGACGGTAATCTCGGCACCGGCGACGCCGGCGGCAATAATTTCTCCTGGGCCTCGGTCGTTCCCAACAATACCGGCCATGGCCTGGTCGCCGGCCAGCCGGTCGATGTCGTCGCCACTTCTGGCCTGACCCGCGACCAGCTCAGCACCGCGCTGATCCCGCGTCTCGGCCGCAAGAGCCTGACCGAAGGCGATCGCTCGCGCATCTCGGCGCTGGCCTCGCTCGAATGGCGCCCGTCGGACGAGCTGCATTTCGCCCTGGACGGCATCTGGGCCAAGTCCAAGCGTGATTACAGCAAGGTCAACATGAATTGGCAGGTCCGCAACTCGGGGCCGGGCACCAGCGCCCAGTCGACTGGTGGCATGGTGCCGATCGACCTGACCGTCGATGACAATGGCGTCGTCACCAGCGGCACCTTCGCCAACTCCTCCTATTTCCTCGAAGCCAGCCTGTTCAAGCAGACGACCAAATTCTGGAACGTCAACCCGAGCGTCAGCTGGCAGCCGACCGAGGATCTGAAGGTCGACCTCAGCGCCAACTGGTCGAAGAGCCGCTTCTTCCGCGAACAGCCGACCTGGGCGTTCCAGACCACGCCGCAGTCGGGCGTCGAAACCTATTATGACAATACCGGTGGCGACTATCCGTCGATCACCAGCAATCTCGACCTCAACGATCCGAACAATGGCAGCTGGCAATGGTATCGCCAGAATATCCAGCTGGTCCGTCGCAAGACAGAGACCAAGGGCGCGCATCTCGACGTGACCTATGGCGATGACATGTTCAACGTGAAGGTCGGCGGCGCCTATGATCAGGCGACCCGTTCGATCCGCGCCTATGACAACAGCACCGCCTATCAGCTGTCGGTCTGCGGCACTGGCTGCACCGGCGCCACCGGCACCGTGCCGACCAGCGCCATCGCTCAGTATCTGCGCAGTTCCTCGACCGCCGGCTTCATCGTGCCGGACTTCGATGCGCTCAAGCAGGCCACCAACTATGCCAGCTATCGCGACAGCGCGCCCGAGGCGCGCGGGGCCGTCACCGGCGGTGCGACCGGCGACATGGATGAAAAGGTCTGGGGTGCCTATTTCGAACTGAACGGCGTCACGACCATTGCCGGCCGCGACCTGCACATCAACACCGGCATGCGCTACGCCCACACCGACCAGCTGGTCGTCGGACCGAGCCAGGTCGGCACGGAGATCGTCGACATCACCTCGTCCTCGACCTACGAGAATTTCCTGCCGTCGATCAATCTGACCTATGATGTCGCCGACAATGTGAAGCTGCGTGCGTCGGCCTCGCGGACGATGACCCGCCCGGATGCCGGCGCGATCCTGCCGGGCATCACCTTCTCCGATCCTTCGGCGCTGACTGCCACGGCGGGCAATCCGAACCTCAAGCCCTACACCTCGGACAATTATGACCTGGGCGGCGAAATCTACACCGGCGGCATCGGTTATGTCGGCGTGTCGCTGTTCATGAAGAATATCCAGGGCTTCACCGTCACCACCTCCGAACAGGTTGCCTTCGGGTCGCTCAACATTCCGTTCGACAGCCTGATCTCGACGCAGCAGAACGCCCTCAACGACCGGTCGCTCCAGACCGGCATCCCGGTCGCTCAGCTGCCGATCACCGTGAACCGTCCGGTCAACCTGCGCGATCTCAAGATCAAGGGTATCGAAGCGACCTGGGTCCAGCCGCTCGACTTCCTGGTGAAGGGCCTCGGCTTCTCGGCC
This sequence comes from Sphingobium sp. BHU LFT2, assembly GCF_018604485.1. Taxonomy (NCBI): domain Bacteria; kingdom Pseudomonadati; phylum Pseudomonadota; class Alphaproteobacteria; order Sphingomonadales; family Sphingobiaceae; genus Sphingobium; species Sphingobium sp. BHU LFT2. The sequence goes on along the minus strand of NZ_JAFCGW010000004.1, from coordinate 283,003 downwards.
AACGGCACTTACCTGAAGCAGTCCTCCTCCTCGGGTCTGGTCGCGACCGGCGTGTCGCCCTGGAGCTACAACCTGCAGGGCTTCTATGAAAATGGCGGTCTGTCGGTCAGCGTGAACTATGTCTGGAATGACGAGGCGATCGCCGTGAACGGTCCGCAGAACGGCATCAACGGCGCCGACCTCAAGTCCGACGCCCGTGGCCAGCTCGACATGTCGGCCGGCTATCAGCTGCCCTTCTTCAACAAGGCGCTGCGCCTAACGCTCGATGTGCTGAACATCACCGACGAGCCGATCCGCACCACCTTCGAATATTCGAACGCGGCCTATTCGGTCTATTATCCCGGTCGCACCGTGCTGGCCGGTATCCGGGCCAACTTCTGATCCTCCCCCAGGGATGCACTGACAGGGCCGGCGGCAACGCCGGCCCTTTTTCTTGGAAGTGGTTGGGACCGCGGCTCGGCATAGGGCAGGGGCCTTCCAATGTTGGAGGATATTTGGTCTACCCTTGGCCATGAACCCGTCTTCGCGGACGCCTTTGCCATGACCTCGTCGTGACCCGGTCGTCGCGTCCCTGTCGCCTTATGGGCGTGTCACTGGCGCGTGGCTGTGACCCTGGTGTCGCGTCACCGGCGCGTTGCAGGTCGCGGCAAACTCGGAAAGGCGCGGAAATGCGTCAACGCCTGCCGCACGACACTGTGAACTTCGATTCAGTGACCCTCATATGCCCATTTTGGGGGACGCGCCGCCCGCCATCCCCGACCGAAAGGAAGCCGATGATCCGTCCCTTGCTCGCCAGCCTGCCGCTGGCCCTGCTGCTGTCCCAGCCCGTCACGGCAAAGACCTGCACGCCGACCTGGGTGCCGGGCTGGGCCTCCTCGCAATTCCGCCCGACCGGCGACGCGGCACTGCCGGCCGGCACGCTCAAGGACCAGTCGCTGCGCCAGATCGTCCGTCCCTCGATCGCCGGGGAACGGCTGCGGGTGCGCATCTCCAACCTCGCCGGTACGGCGCCGCTCCATATTGCCGGCGTCAGCATCGCCCGTGCCACTACCAGCTCATCGCCGGCGATCGATCCCGGCACGCTCATTTCGCTGCGCTTCGATGGCAGCCCGGACCTGACCGTGCCCGCGGGTGCCGATTATCTCTCCGACCCGGTATCGCTCCCGGTTGCCGCGCTCGACAATATCGCCATCACCATCCGCTATCAGGGCGAACCGGAACAGACTTCGCATCCCGGCTCGCGCGCCACTTCCTGGCATCTGCCCGGCGATCATCTGACCGACACGGCGATGGCGGGCGCCGCCTCGTTCGATCATTGGTTCAATCTCGCCGCGCTGGAGGTCGAACGCTGCGCGCCCGCACGGCTGGTCGTGGCGCTGGGCGACTCCATCACCGATGGCAAGGGTTCGACCACCAACGGCAATGATCGCTGGACCGACCGGCTCGCCCAGCGGTTGCAGGCCGATCCCAAGCGCCGCGACATCGCCGTCGTCAATCAGGGGATCGGCGGCAACCGCCTGCTGAACGACGGGCTTGGCCCCAATGCGCTGGCCCGGCTCGACCGCGATGTGCTGGCCCAGCCCGGCGTCACCCATCTGGTCCTGCTGGAAGGCGTCAATGATCTTGGCACCCTGACTCGCGACGCGCCGGTCAGTGTCGCGGATCACAAGGCCCATGTCGCCCGCATCATCGGCGCCTATCGCCAGATCATCGCCCGCGCCCATGCGCGCGGGATCAAGGTGATCGGCGCCACCATCATGCCCTTCGTCGGCAATGCCTATTATCATGCCGATGCCCAGAATGAGGCGGACCGGCAGGCGGTCAATGCCTGGATCCGCGCGCCGGGCCATTTTGACGGGCTGGTCGATTTCGACCGTGCCGCCCGCGATCCTGCGCGGCCGGACCGGCTGCTGCCCGCTTATGATGGCGGCGATGCGCTCCATCCCAATCCGGCCGGCTATCGCGCCATGGGTGACGCCGTGCCGCTGACCCTGTTTGATTAACACGCCTTAACCGCGTGATCGCCATCACGCGGCTTTTACGTAAAATCCGCTACGTCTCCCGCGAAAGGGATGACGGGTGATCGAAAAAGCGCCGAGGAAATATCGTCTGCAGGACTATGCCAATGCAGAGGCGGACGTCGCGTTTCGCAGTGATCAGGATGTGCTCGACATCTGGCGTTCGACCACCGATTATCAGCGCCTGACCCCGCATCAGAAGGCGGCGCGGGCCGAGCTTCAGCGGCGCGGCATCCGGGTGGAAGGGCCTTCGGTCCCGCGTTAACGGCGCGGCCGCTTGCTGCCGGATTCCAGCACCGTCTCCATCGCCACGAAGGTCGATGTGCTGGCGACGTGGGGCAGGGCGGAAATCTTCTCGCCCAGCACCATGCGATAGCGGCGAATATCGGACGTGCGGACCTTGAGCAGATAGTCGAAATTGCTCGCCAGCATATGGCATTCCTCGACCTCCGGGATGCGCCGCACCGCCGCATTGAACTCGCGCAACGCGCTCTCTCGCGTGTCGCTCAGCTTCACCTCGGTAAAGGCGACATGGTCCATCCCCAGCTTGGCCGGATCGACGATCGCGCGAAAGCCGCGAATGACGCCACTCTCCTGCAACCGCTTCAACCGCACCTGGCAGGGTGTCTTGGACAGGCCGACGCTGGCGGCCAGATCGGTCACGGTTATGCGGCCATCCTCGACCAGCGCGGCGATGATACGCCGGTCGAACTCATCCATTTCGACCATAGCAGGCTTGTTGCTCATGCAATTTTCCTATCATGCTGCCATTAATAAGTCACTTTGGCATTTATCGGGGCATTCATAAGACGGAATGAAATGCGCCAATCGGATATTCTGGTCGCATGACCGACCAGCATCCCTTTGCCGCCTTCGCCCCCGCCATCCGCGATCAGTCGCCGCTGCGCCAGGCGATCACCGCCGCCTATCGCCGGAACGAGGCCGAGTGCCTTGCCCCGCTGCTCGACGCGGCGACCCTGCCCGACGCCACCCGCGCCGCCGTGGCGGACACGGCGCGCCATCTGGTCACCACCCTGCGCGCCAATCACAAGGGCACCGGGGTCGAAGGGCTGGTCCAGGAATATTCGCTCTCCAGTCAGGAGGGCGTGGCGCTGATGTGCCTCGCCGAAGCACTGCTGCGCATCCCCGACAATGACACGCGCGATGCCCTGATCCGCGACAAGATCGCCGACGGCGACTGGAGCTCGCATCTGGGCGGCGGCAAGTCGCTGTTCGTCAACGCCGCGACCTGGGGTCTGGTCGTCACCGGCAAGCTGGTCGGCAGCGTCGATGATCGCGGCCTCGCAGCAGCGCTCGCCCGTCTGGTCGCCCGCGCCGGCGAACCGGTGATCCGTCGCGGCGTCGATCTCGCCATGCGGATGATGGGCGAACAGTTCGTCACTGGCGAGACGATCAAGGAAGCGGTCAAGCGCGCCAAGGAACTGGAGGCCAAGGGCTTCGCCTACAGCTATGACATGCTGGGCGAGGCGGCGACCACCGCTGCCGACGCGGCGCGCTATTATGCCGATTATGAAAAGGCGATCCACGCCATCGGCAAGGCGTCGGCCGGTCGCGGCATCTATGCCGGCCCCGGCATCTCGATCAAGCTGTCGGCGCTCCATCCGCGCTACGTTCGCGCGCAAGCCGACCGGGTGATGGGCGAATTGCTGCCGGCGGTTAAGCAACTCGCGCTGCTGTCGAAGCGCTACGACATCGGCCTCAACATCGACGCGGAGGAAGCCGACCGGCTCGAACTCTCGCTCGACCTGCTCGAAAGCCTGGCGCTTGATCCCGACCTTGCCGGCTGGGATGGCCTGGGCTTCGTCGTCCAGGGCTATGGCAAGCGCTGCCCCTTCGTCATCGACTGGATCATCGACCTCGCCCGTCGCGCCAATCGCCGGATGATGGTGCGTCTGGTCAAGGGCGCCTATTGGGATGCGGAGATCAAGCGCGCGCAGGTCGATGGCCTCGCCGATTTTCCGGTCTATACCCGCAAGGTCCATACCGACGTCGCCTATGTCGCCTGCGCCAGGAAGCTGCTGGCCGCGCCCGACGCGGTCTTCCCGCAATTCGCGACGCATAATGCCCAGACTCTCGCCACCATCTACCAGATGGCCGGGCCGGACTTCGCGATCGGCAAATATGAGTTCCAGTGCCTGCACGGCATGGGCGAGCCGCTCTATGAACAGGTCGTCGGCAAGGACAAGCTCGACCGCCCGTGCCGCATCTATGCGCCGGTCGGCACGCATGAGACCTTGCTCGCCTATCTGGTCCGCCGCCTGCTGGAAAATGGCGCGAACAGCAGCTTCGTCAACCGCATCGCCGATCCCGATGTCTCGATCGAGGAGATGATCGCCGACCCGGTCGAGATCGTCCGCGCCATGCCGCATCCCGGCGCCCGGCACGACCAGATCGCCGCGCCCGCCGGCCTCTATCCCGATCGCCGCAATTCCGATGGCATCGACCTCAGCGATGAAGGCGCGCTAGCTAAGCTGACACAGGCGCTGCAGCACAGCGCGACCATCGCCTGGGCCGCCGCGCCAGAGGGCGGGGAAGGGGAAGCGCGCCCGGTCTGCAACCCCGCCGACCATCGCGACATCGTCGGCACCGTGTGGGAAGCGAGCGCGGATCACGCTCGCGCCGCCGCGATCCGCGCCGCCAACGCCTGCTGGCCCAACACGCCCGTCGCCGATCGCGCCGTCCTGCTGGATCGGGCGGCCGACGCGATGCAGGACCGGATGCCGGTGCTGCTCGGCCTCATCATGCGCGAAGCCGGCAAGTCGCTGCCCAACGCCATTGCCGAAGTGCGCGAGGCGATCGACTTCCTGCGCTATTATGCGGCGCAGGCGCGCGGCACCTTCGGCCCGGACCAAACGCCGCTGGGGCCGATTGTCTGCATCAGCCCCTGGAACTTCCCGCTTGCCATCTTCACCGGACAGGTCGCGGCCGCACTGGTCGCGGGCAATCCGGTGCTGGCCAAGCCCGCCGAGGAAACACCGCTGATCGCGGCCGAAGCCGTCCGCCTGCTGCATGACGCCGGCGTGCCCGGCGACGCGCTGCAACTGCTGCCCGGCGACGGCCGCATCGGCGCCGCGCTGGTCGCCGCGCCGGAAACGGCGGGCGTCATGTTCACCGGCTCGACTGAGGTTGCTCGCCTCATCCAGCGCCAGCTTGCCACCCGCCTGTCGCCCGCCGGCAAGCCGATCCCGCTGATCGCCGAAACCGGCGGCCAGAATGCGATGATCGTCGACAGTTCGGCGCTGGCGGAACAGGTGGTGGCCGACGTCATCGCCTCCGCCTTCGACAGCGCCGGCCAGCGCTGCTCGGCGCTGCGCATATTGTGCCTGCAGGAGGATGTCGCCGATCGCACCCTCTCCATGCTGAAGGGCGCGCTCAGGGAATTGCGCATCGGCCGCACCGATCGGCTCGCGGTCGACACCGGCCCGGTCATCACGGCCGAGGCGAAGGCGGGCATCGAACAGCATATCGCCGCGATGCGCGCGCTCGGCCGCAAGGTCGAGCAGCAGGACCTGCCCGAGGAGGCGGCGCACGGCACCTTCGTCGCGCCGACCATCATCGAACTCGACAGCATCGCCGACCTCACCCGCGAGATATTCGGCCCGGTGCTGCACGTCATCCGTTTCCGCCGCGAGCGGATGGATGCGCTGGTCGATGCGATCAACGCCACCGGCTATGGCCTGACCTTCGGCCTGCACACTCGTCTCGACGAGACGGTGGCGCGCGTCACCGCGCGGGTGAAGGCCGGCAATATCTATATGAACCGCAACGTCATCGGCGCGATCGTCGGGGTTCAGCCGTTCGGCGGGCGCGGCCTGTCGGGCACCGGACCCAAGGCGGGCGGGCCGCTCTATCTCGGCCGCCTGACCCGCACGGCGCCGGTCTTTGCCGAGCGGGTCGGCTATCTCGCTTCGCCGATCCATGATTTCGTCAGCTGGCTGGAAGCACAGGACGATCATGAGGCGGCAGCGGTTGCGCGCCATTATGGTGATGCGTCGGCGCTCGGCGTCGAACTGGCGCTGCCCGGCCCGGTCGGCGAGACCAACCTCTATGCGCTGCATCCGCGCGGCCTGCTGCTGCTGCGTCCGGGCACGCGGCGCGGCCTGCTCGCCCAGATGGCCGCCGTGCTGGCGACTGGCAACCGCGCCGTGATCGAGGGCGCTCGGTTGCCGCAGGGCCTGCCCGCCAGCGTCGCCGCCCATTTCCTCGCCCAGCCGGATGCGCCCTTTGCCGCGATGCTGGTGGAGGGGGACGCCGACCAGATCCTCGCCGCTACCCAGGCGGTGGCCGAACTGGACGGGCCGATCGTCACCGTCCACGCAGCCGCGCCCGGCGACGAGCGCGCCTGGCATCTCGACTGGCTGCTGGAGGAGGTGTCGACCTCCATCAACACGACCGCCGCGGGCGGCAATGCCAGCCTGATGATGATCGGCTGATAATGAAAAGGGCGGCCCGCACAGGCCGCCCTTTTTCTCGTCGCGGATTGCCGTGCGTCAGGCGACGCTCAGGCGCACGTCGATATTGCCGCGGGTGGCGTGCGAATAGGGGCAGATCGTGTCCGCTTCGGCGACCAGCGCCTCGACCGCCGCCTTGTCGACGCCCGGCAGGCTGATTTCCAGCGCGACGTCCAGGCCAAAGCCCTTGTCGCTGCGCGGGCCGATGCCGACCGTGGCGGTGACGCTGGCGTCGGCGGGCACGCGGGGCAGATCCTTGTCCTGGCTGGCGGCGAACTTCATCGCGCCCAGAAAGCAGGCGGCATAGCCCGACGCGAACAGCTGTTCGGGATTATTGCCCTGGCCATTGCCGCCCAGTTCCTTGGGCGTGCCCAGCGTCACCGCGAAGCTGCCATCGGTGGTTGCGGCCTTGCCGTCGCGGCCGCCGGTTGCGGTGGCGCTGGTGGAATAGAGGATCTTGCTGCTCATCGATCGGTCCTTTCATTTAATCATCTGCGATTAAATCGCGTGCGATCTATATGTGCCTGCCGATCTGAGTCGTCAACCCTTGCGATCATATCGCGTGCGATTTATATTTCGGGCCAAGGAGTATCGCCATGACCACCCCCGCCATGACCACCCAAGATACCGCGCGCGGCGCGCTCGACGATTTTCTCTGCTTCGGCGTCTATTCGACCGGGCTTGCCTTCAACCGGCTCTACAAGCCGCTGCTGGATCGGTACGGTCTTACCTATCCCCAATATCTGGTGATGGTGGCGCTGGCCCGGCGCGACGACCAGACGGTCGGCGAACTGGGCGGTCAGCTCTTCCTCGAATCCAACACGCTGACCCCGCTGATCAAGCGGCTGGAGGCGGCGGGCCTCGTCACCCGTCAGCGCGACACCGCCGACGAGCGTGTGGTGCGGGTGCGCCTGACGCAGCATGGCCAGTCGGTGGCGCAGGACGTCTCAACCTGCGTCCCGGCCGAACTGATGGAGGCCGTCGGCATCTCGATCGAGGAAATCGCTGCGATCAACCAGTCGCTGGTCACGCTGCGGGAGAAGCTGCAGCGCGCGGCCTGACCGACCCGTCATTCACATGACTCCAGATGCGCGAGATCACGACCGATCCTTCGCCCACGGCCGAGGCGACGCGCTTCACCGATCCGGCGCGTACGTCGCCGACCGCGAAGATGCCGGCGCGTGAGGTTTCATAGGGGGAGGGGGCCTCGACCGCATCGCCGGTCAGCACGAACCCCTTGTCGTCGAGCGCCACCAGTCCCGACAGCCAGCCGGTATTGGGCGCCGCGCCGACCATGATGAACAGGGCGCAGCAGGCGATCTCGCGCGCGCTGCCGTCGGCGTGACGGATGGTTACCGCGTCGAGCTGCACATCGCCATGCAAACTGTCAATTTCGGTGTCATAATGGATGCTGATCGCCGGGTCGGCCTCCAGCCGGCTCGACAGGTAACTGGACATCGACAGGGCGAGCGAAGGCCCGCGCACCAGCAGATGGACATGGCGCGCACTGCGGCTGAGGAACATCGCCGCCTGGCCGGCGCTGTTGCCGCCGCCGACCACGACGGCTTCGGCCTGGCGGCAATAGCGGGCCTCATTCTCGGTCGCGGCATAATAGATGCCGGCGCCCTCCAGATCGGCGAGCCGGTTAATCGGCAGGCGCCGATATTCCACGCCGGTCGCGACCAGCACCGCGCGCGCACAGATGCGCTGGCCATTGTCGAAGACGCCGCAATAATGGCCGTCGCCGGCTTCCTCCAGCGCCGTCACCCGGCGCGGCATCAGGAAGCGGGTGCCGAACTTCATCGCCTGCACCTCGCCGCGCCAGACCAGGTCGGCGCCGGATATGCCGGTGGGAAAGCCCATATAATTTTCGATCCGGCTCGACGTCCCCGCCTGGCCTCCGATCGCGATATCCTCCACCACCAGCGCGTTCAGCCCTTCGGCCCCGGCATAGACGGCGGCCGCCACGCCGGCTGGTCCGCCGCCCACGATCAGCAGGTCGACCGTCTCATTCTCGGTAAAGCCGCGGTCGAGGCCGAACAGCCGGGCGACCTTCTCGGGGGTGGGATCGGCAACGACATTGTCGCGACCGAAGATTACGGCGGGCTGGTCCGCCCGCGCCCCGCAACTGGCGGCAACCCGCCGGGCGTCGTCGCTGCCCAGCGCATGGGATGTGTAGGGCAGGCGGTTGCGGCTGGCGAACTCGGCGATGCAGCGCACCGCCCGATCCTCATCCTCGCCGATCAGCACCAGGGTGCTGTCGCCCATGTCGAGCTGCCGCCGGCGTCGCGCCGCCAGCACGGTGATGATGATGTCCGACATTTCCGGGATCGCCGCCATCAGCCGTAGCATCGCCGGGCGCGGCACTTCCAGCACGCGGGTATCGCGCGCTGCCCGCATCGGGATAGACCAGCTGCCGCCGCCCAGGAAGGAAATCTCGCCCATGAACTGGGTCGGGCCGATGGTGGAGGGGACATGCCGTTCCTCGCCGAACGGATTGACCACCTCGATCTCGCCATCCTCGACATAGATGAAGCGGTCGACCGGGTCGCCGGGCCGGACGATATAGGTGCCGGCGGGATAGATGGCCTCGCTGCCCTCGGCCCGCAGCGCCGCGACATGCTCGGCCGTCAGCGGCACACGCTGCATTTCCCGCAGATCGCGCCCGATCGTCTCCATCGCCGGCCTCCCGCCACTCCGTGTCGCGCGATGATGGCGACGGTGCAGCCTGTGCGCAATGGTTGTGGGCGCTCGGGATGCGATCAGGCGCATCAATAGGTTGATCTCGATCAGCCCTGGCGCTCCGGCGCAAGGTGGCGCTTGCTTTCGCGCGGAAATGCCCCTTAGTCGGCACCTCCGTCACGGCAACGACAACAGGATGATAATGGGCAAGGCGAAATTTGGCTCCGTCAGCGGGCGCACGGATGCATGGGCGGCGCTGGGCCTGTTCCTCGGGATTGCCTTCTTCCTGGTAAGCGGCGCTGTCGCCTATCTCAATATTCAGGGCCTGGGCGAGAGCGACCGGGCGATCCGCCATACCCATAATGTGCTGATCGCGCTCGATGAACTGCTTTCGACCGCGCAGGATGCCGAGACTGGCCAGCGCGGCTATCTGCTGACCAGCGATCGCGGCTATCTGGAGCCCTATGAGAATGCGGTGGCGACCATGCCCGGCCGGCTCGATGCGCTGGCCAGGCTGACCCGCGACAACCCGACCCAGCAGAATAATCTCGCCCGCCTGCGGCGTCATGTCGATGCCAAGTTTGCCGAACTCAGGGAAACGATCGAGGCGCGGCGCAACCAGAGCATCATCCAGGCGCTGACGATCGTCACCACCGGCCGCGGCAAGCAGGAAATGGACGCCGTCCGGGCCCAGCTCGACACGATGGCGCGTGAGGAATTGCGACTGCGGGAAATCCGCCTTGCCGACATGGCATCGGCCTCGCAGACCGCGATCATGTCGGGCCTCGTCACCGGCCTTCTGGGCGTGGTGCTGACCATCGCCGTCTATCTGCTGGTACGCCGCAACAGCAAGGCGCGCGCGCGCCAGGCCTGGTTGCAGGCGGGGCATCTGGGGCTGGCCGACGCCATGCGCGGCGACCAGAGCGTCGAGCAACTGGGGGAGGCGATCCTCGCCTTCCTCGCGCGCTATCTCGGCTTCCAGGGCGGTGCCCTGTTCAAGGGGGAGGAAGGCCAGTTCAACCGCGTCGCAACGCTCGGCGTGCCGGCCGATGCCGACATGCCGCAGCGCTTCGTCGCCAAGGAAGGCCTGCTGGGGCAGGTCGCGGCCGAAGGGCGGGCGCAACTGCTGCATGATGTGCCCGATCATTATCTGACGATCGGCTCGGCCTTTGGCCGCGATCGTCCCCGCCATCTGCTGATCGTGCCGACCGTGACCGACGGCGTCGTCAATGCGGTGCTCGAACTGGGCGCCTTCGATCCGGTCGATGACCGCGTGCTCGAACTGCTGGAGGAAGCGAGTGCCGGCATGGGCATCGCACTGCGCTCGGCCCGTTTCCGCGCCCGGTTGCAGGACGCGCTGGAGGAAACCCAGCGTCAGGCCGAGGAATTGCAGGCCCAGGGCGAGGAACTGCGCGCCAATAATGACGAGCTGGAAACCCAGAGCCGCCAGCTTCAGGACTCCGCCTCCCGCCTGGAGGCGCAGCAGAGCGAGCTGGAACAGACCAATGTCCAGCTGGAGGAGCAGGCCCGCCACATGCAGGCGCAGCGCGACGATCTCGCCCGTGCCCAGCTGTCGCTCCAGCAACAGGCCGCCGAGCTGGATCAGGCCAGCCGCTACAAATCCGAATTCCTCGCCAATATGAGCCATGAGCTGCGCACGCCGCTCAACTCGCTGCTCATCATGGCACGCCTGCTGGCGGAAAATCGTGCCGGCAATCTCAGCGCCGATCAGGTGCGTCATGCCGAGACGATCGAGACGTCGGGCAATGACCTGCTGACCCTGATCAACGACATTCTCGACATTTCCAAGATCGAGGCGGGCAAGCTGGAATTGCAGCCGCGTTCGGTGCGGATCGCGCCGATGCTAGACAAGCTGCAGGCGATCTTCGCGCCTTCGGCCCAGGCCAAGGGCCTGTCCTTCCGCCTCGCCGCCGGCGCCGATCCGGTCGAGATCGAAACCGATCCGCAGCGCGTCGAGCAGGTGCTGAAGAATTTCCTGTCCAATGCGATCAAGTTCACCGATCGGGGCGAGGTCGCGCTGACCGTCGGCCGGCATGCGGATGGCCGGGTCGCCTTCACCGTGCAGGACAGTGGCGTCGGTATTGCGGAAGCGCAGCAGAAGCTGATCTTCGAACCCTTCCGCCAGGCCGATGGCACGATCAGCCGCAAATATGGCGGCACCGGCCTTGGCCTATCCATCTCGCGCGAACTGGCGCGGCTGCTGGGCGGCGAACTGCGCGTCGAAAGCCAGCCGGGTGAGGGCAGTGCCTTCTCGCTGCTGCTGCCCGATCGCTTCGATCCCGCGCTCAGTCATCTGCCTTCGATCAGCCTGGCCGAAGCGCCGCGGCCCCAGCCGGTGGCGCCCGCGCGCCAGCGTGTCGCCAGCCTGGTCGATACCCAGGATGATCGCGAAACCCTGTCCGGGGATTCGCGCCTGATCCTGATCGTGGAGGATGATCCGGTCTTCGCCCGAATCCTGTGCGACATCGCGCATGAACAGGGCTTCCAGTGCCTGATCGCCGGCACCGCCGACGAAGGCGCGCTGATGGCTCGGCAATATCTGCCCCATGCCGTCATCCTCGACATGAACCTGCCCGACCATACCGGCCTGTCGGTGCTCGACCGGATCAAGCGCGACATGCGCACCCGCCACATCCCGGTCCATGTCGTGTCGGTCGATGATGACAGCCAGGCGGCGCTGGCCAGCGGCGCGATCGGCTATCTGTTCAAGCCGGTGAAGCGCGATGCGCTGATCGACATGCTCGAAGGGCTGGAGGCGCGCATGGCTCAGCGCATGCGCCGGGTTCTGGTGGTCGAGGATGACGCCCAGCAGGCGCAGAGCATCAAGCTGCTGCTCGCCTCGCGTGAGGTCGAGACGCTGGAGGCCCATTCGGCCGCCCAATGTTTCGAGATGCTGGGCCGCGAGACCTTCGACTGCATGGTGCTCGATCTCAACCTGCCCGATGCGTCCGGTTTCGATCTGCTCGAACGGTTGAGCGCAGACGACAGCGTCGGCTTCCCGCCAGTCATCGTCTACACCGGCCGCGACCTTGGCGCGGAGGAGGAACTGCGCCTGCGCCGCTATTCCAAGTCGATCATCGTCAAGGGCGCCAAATCGCCCGAACGGCTGCTCGATGAAGTGACGCTGTTCCTGCATCAGGTGGTGTCGGAACTGCCCGAACCCCAGCAGCAGTTGATCGCCCGTTCGCTCAGCCGCGACGAGGCGCTGGAAGGCAAAAATATTCTGGTTGTCGAGGATGATATACGGAACGTTTATGCTCTCACGAGCATTTTCGAACCCCATGGGGTTCATGTCCGTATCGCACGCAATGGCCGCGAGGCGCTTGTCGCGCTCGAAGAGGCTGCGCGCGCCGATGCGCCCAAGGTCGATCTCGTGCTGATGGACGTGATGATGCCCGAAATGGACGGGCTGACCGCGATGCGCGAAATCCGCAAGCAGGGCTGGGGCGTGGGCCTGCCGATCATCGCGCTCACGGCCAAGGCGATGGCGCAGGACCAGCAGGAATGTCTGGCGGCCGGTGCCAACGACTATCTCGCCAAGCCGCTCGACGTCGACAAGTTGCTCAGCCTGGTGCGTGTATGGATGCCGCGCTGATGGAAGAACATTTCGGGCCGCGGGACGAGCTGGAGCTCGACCTGCTGCTCGAAGCGATCTTCCGCCATTATCATTACGACTTTCGCGGCTATTCGCGCGGATCGCTGCATCGCCGGCTGGCCCGTGCCCAGCATCAGCATGGCTGCGACAGCCTGTCCCAGCTTCAGCATCTGCTGCTGCGCGATCCCGCCGTATTCGCCGACCTGATGGGCTTCCTCACCATTCAGGTGAGCGAGATGTTCCGTGATCCCGCCTATTTCCGGGCATTGCGCGAGCAGGTCGTGCCGCATCTCAAGACCTATCCCTCGCTCAAGGTATGGATCGCCGGCTGCGCCAATGGCGAGGAATTCTACTCGCTCGCGATCCTGTTCCGCGAGGAAGGGCTGGAGGATCGCACGATCTTCTACTGCACCGACATCAGCCCGGCCGCGCTCGAAAAGGCGGAGGCGGGCATCTACGCGATCGATCGTCTGCCGCAATTCAGCGAAAATCATCGGCTCGCGGGCGGGAAGGCCTCGCTGTCCGACTATTATACTGCCGCCTATGGCGCTGCCGTCTTCGACAAGACGCTGCGTCGCCATGCGGTCTTTGCACAACATAATCTGGCGAGCGACCAGGTCTTCGGGGAGGTACAGCTGGTGTCCAGCCGTAATGTGCTCATCTATTTCGATCGCGAATTGCAGGACCGCGCGCTCGGCCTGTTCGGGGAATCGCTGGTCCGCGGCGGCTTCCTGGGGCTGGGCTCGAAGGAAACGTTGCGCTTCTCGCGCTATTCCGATGGCTTTGCCGATTTCGACGAGGGCGAGAAAATCTATCGCCGCAACCTGCAGGATCTGAAGGCGCTCGACCATGCAGCCTGAGCCCACCAAGATCCTGGCGGTCGACGATGTCGAGGAAAATCTGACCGCGCTCGAAGCGCTGCTGGCGGACGAAGGCGTGACCCTCATCAAGGCGCGATCGGGCATGCAGGCGCTCGAACTGCTGCTGGTGGAGGATGTCGCGCTGGCGCTGCTCGACGTGCAGATGCCGGGCATGGACGGGTTTGAGCTGGCCGAACTGATGCGCGGCACGGAACGGACCCGGCGTGTGCCGATCATCTTCCTGACCGCCGTGGCGACCGACGAGCGGCGCCAGTTTCGCGGCTATGAAAGCGGCGCGATCGACTATCTGTTCAAGCCGGTCGACCCCCATATCCTGCGGCACAAGGTCGCCTTGTTCGTCGAGCTGTTCCAGCAGCGGCAGGAACTGGCGCGGGAACGTGACAGCCATGCCGCGGCGCTGGCCCGCATCCAGGCCCATGGCGACAACAGCCCGTTGGCGATCGTGGAAATCGACGCGCAGCGCCATGTCGTCGCCTGGTCCAAGGGGGCGGAACGACTGTTCGGCTGGCGTGCGGCAGAAGTGGCGGGTTTTGGTGCGTCCGAACTCAAATGGCTGGACGACAGCCAGCGCGGCGACTTTGCCGGCCTGATCGACGAGATGATCGCCGGCACCGTGCCGCGCACCAACCGCCTGTTGCGCTTCCACACGGCCGAGGGACTGACCCTCGATTGCGAATGCTATTGCTCGGCGCTGCGCGATGCCGCCGGCCGGCTCTTCTCGATCAGCCTGCAGATCCTCGACGTGACCGAACGCAAGCGGGCGGAGGCGACGCAGAAGCTGCTGATCGGTGAGCTTAATCACCGGGTGAAGAACACGCTGGCGTCGGTCCAGGCGATCGCCACTCAGACCTTGCGCCATTCGTCGGGCCCGTCCGATTTCGCCCCGACCTTCATCGGTCGCATCCATGCGCTGGCCAGCGCCCATTCGCTGCTGAGCGGCGAAACCTGGCAGGCCGCGCGGCTGGGCGATCTGATCGAGGGGCAGGTGACGATCGGCGCGATCGACGGTGAGCGTTTCCATTGGAACGGGCCGGAGGTCGATCTGCGCCCCGAACCGGCGCTGCACCTGGCGCTGGTGCTGCACGAACTGGTGACCAACGCCCATAAATATGGCGCGCTGTCGGCGCCGACCGGCCGTGTCGAACTGGAATGGCGCCTGACCAATGACCAGCTGGTTCTGGATTGGCGCGAGCGCGGCGGCCCCCCGGTTTCGCCGCCCAGCCGTCGCGGCTTCGGCACCGCGCTGATCGAGCGCAGCCTGCGTTCCGACGGCGGCAGTGCCCAGCCCCATTACGGCCCAGAGGGCATGGGATGGACGCTGACGCTGCCCTATGCCTCCAGCCCGCGCCTGCGCAAGAAGGCACGTCCGGCGCCCCGCGAGCAGGGCGCTGGCGGTAGTGGCAGTGACGGCAAGGCGCATCTGGGCGGCCGCCGGCTGCTGCTGATCGAGGATGAGCCGCTGGTCGCCTTCGAACTGGCCGCGACGCTGGAGGATGCGGGCGGCCATATCGTCGGGCAGGCTGCGACCGTGGCCGATGCGCTGGCCCTGATCGATCAGGCGGAGTGCGATTTGGTGCTGCTTGACGGCAATCTCCAGGGTGAGGGCGTGGAGCAGGTTGCGCGTGTTCTGGCGGACCGGGCCATGCCCTTCCTGTTCGTCAGCGGCTATGGGCGCGATCATCTGCCCGAAGCGTTCGATGCGGTGCCGGTGATCGAAAAGCCCTTCAAGGTCGCCGACCTGATCGACGCGATTGCCAAATTGGCGGTGCCGGCAACCCAGGGGTGATAGGCTCTTGAAGTCAGGACAGGGGGCATGCCGAACCAGGTTCGGCATGCCCTCGGTCGGTCTGCGGTTCGACGGGCATGGCAAGGAAGCAGAACGCAAAAACCCCGGACTTCCGATGGAAGTCCGGGGTTTTTCTGCTTACCGTCCCGAACCGAAGTCCGGGCGAATAAGTTGGTCGGGGAAAGAGGATTCGAACCTCCGGCCCCTGCCTCCCGAAGACAGTGCTCTACCAGGCTGAGCTATTCCCCGACCGGTGCCGAAGCCGCTTTTGGGGCGGCCCCGTAAGGCAGGAGTGCGCCTATAGAGAGGGGTTTGAGGGCTGGCAAGCCACCTGATGCGCTTTTTTGAAAATTCTACAAAAGACCCGCATCGCGGAAGCTGAAACAGCCGGTTGGCGTGTCGATCCGATGGTCGGCCAGGTGGATGTCGAGCGCTCGCAGCCGGCGGTGCAGGCTACGGGTCAGGGCGATATCGACCGGCTGCGGCGCCGCAGTGTGCCGCCGCTGGTGCAGGATGACCCGTCGCGCATCGCTGGCCAGCAGATGCGCGACCAGGCAGGGCCAGTTGCCATCGGGGTGCAGCCGGTCGCGCGGCTGGCCGTCCTCGTCGAGAATCACCAATGTCAGCATTGCACCCCCTGGGCACGCAGCCTGTCAGCAATGGGCAGGGATCGGAGGTGAGGAATGATCCGTAGTGGCGGAACGGGGCAGGCCTGGCGGGCAGTCGCATCCGTTATGGCGCGACCTTTGGTCGGGACAGCGGGGCAGGGGGGATGCTACATGGACGGAACGCCCAGATTCATTCCCATCCCAGGATCATTGACCTTGCACGCCATGTCGCCGCAGCCGCCCCATTATGAAGAGCAATATCTCGACCTGATGCGCCATATCTGGCGCCATGGCGACGAGCGGATCGACCGCACCGGCGTTGGCACCCGATCGATCCTGGGCGCGACCCTGCGATTCTCGCTGGCCGACGATGCGGTGCCGCTGCTCACCACCAAGCGGGTCTATTGGAAGGTCGCCGCGCGCGAGATGCTGTGGTTCCTGACCGGCGACACCAATATCCGCGAACTAGTGAAGCAGAATGTCCATATCTGGACCGACTGGCCGCTCGACAGCTACCGCAAGGCGACCGGCGAGGATATCGACCGCGACGCGTTCGAGGCGCGAATCATCGAGGATGAAGCCTTTGCCCGGCAATGGGGTGATCTCGGTCCGGTCTATGGCGCCCAATGGGTGAACTGGCCGCGCTACGAGCCGGCCGGCGACGGCCTGTTCCGCCGGGCGGCGCAGGGCCACAACCAGATCGCCGCGCTGGTCGATGCGATTCGCACCAATCCCGGTTCGCGCCGCCTGCTCTTCACCGGCTGGAATGTCGCGGAAGTCGCGCAAATGGCCTTGCCGCCCTGCCACATGACCTATCAGTTTCAGGTGTCGGACGGCCGCCTCAACGGCCTGCTCTTCCAGCGCAGCTGTGACCTGGGATTGGGCTTTGCCTTCAACATCTTCGGCCTGTCGATGATCACCCGGATGCTGGCCCAGCAATGCGATCTGGAGCCGGGCGAGGTGGTCTGGCAGGGCGGCGACGTCCATCTCTACCTCAACCATGCCGATCTGGTGGAGGAGCAGATCAGCCGCACGCCAGCCGGCGCGCCGAAGCTGCGGATCAATCGCCGGCCTTCGAGCATTTTCGACTATAAGATCGAGGATTTCGAGGTGCAGGATTATGCGCCGCAGGCCCATATTTCCGCGCCCGTCGCTGTTTAAGGTGACAGCGAAGGCGACAGGCGAAAAGGAATTGGGTCAGTAAGGCTTGCCTTGCGCGGCGTTGAAATATAATAATTGCCACAAGCAATATTATTGCAACGCACAATAGGAGGCAGGATGACCGATTCGATCGAATCCGGCGCTGTGACGGACGGGCAGGGGCGCAACCTGCCGCCGCTGCAGCTGCATGTGCCCGAGCCGCCCGCGCGGCCCGGTGAAAGCGCGGACTTCACCCATTTCGACATTCCCGCGGCCGACGCGGCGCCGCGCCCGGACGAGGCGACCCACCCGTCGCAGATGCGCGACTTCGCTTATGGGCTGGTCCGCGTGCTGGATGAGGATGGCCATGCGGTCGGCGCCTGGGATCCCAAGCTGCCGGCGGACACGCTGCTGCGGATGCTGCGCTACATGGCGCTGACCCGCGCCTTCGACGGCCGCATGTTCCGCGCCCAGCGCCAGGGCAAGACCAGCTTCTACATGAAGTCGACCGGCGAGGAGGCGGTGTCGATCGGCGCCGCGCTTGCCCTGTCGCGCGACGACATGTGCTTTCCCTCCTATCGCCAGCAGGGCATATTGATCGCGCGCGACTGGTCCATCGTCGACATGATGAACCAGATCTACTCGAACAAGGGCGACCGGATGAAGGGGCGCCAGCTGCCGATCATGTATTCGGCGCGCGAGGCCGGCTTCTTCTCCATCTCCGGCAACCTCACCACCCAATATCCCCAGGCCGTGGGCTGGGCGATGGCGAGCGCGGCCAAGGGCGACACCCGCATCGCCGCGACCTGGTGCGGCGAGGGGTCGACGGCGGAGGGGGACTTCCATTCGGCCTGCACCTTCGCCAGCGTCTATCGCGCCCCGGTCATCATGAATGTGGTGAACAACCAGTGGGCGATCAGCAGCTTCTCCGGCTTTGCCGGGGCGGAGGCGACCACCTTCGCCGCGCGCGCGATCGGCTATGGCATTGCCGGGCTGCGCGTCGACGGCAATGACGTGCTGGCCGTCTATGCCGCCACCCGCTGGGCCGCGGATCGCGCCCGCGCCAATGGCGGTCCGACCCTGATCGAGCATTTCACCTATCGCGTCGAAGGACACAGCACGTCCGACGATCCGACCGCCTATCGCTCGGCCGAGGAAAGCAGCAAATGGCCGCTCGGCGATCCGATCGCGCGGCTGAAACAGCATTGCATCACGCTGGGCATCTGGGACGAGGAACGCCACGCCGCGATGGACCAGGAACTGGCCGAGATGGTCCGCGACGCCGCGCGCGAGGCGGAAAAGAACGGCATATTGGGCCATGGCCTCCACCATCCGATGGAAAGCATGTTCCAGGACGTGTTCGAGGACATGCCCTGGCACCTGAAGGAACAGCAGCAGCAGATGCTCGACGAATGGAAGGCGGCAGGGCTGTGAACGACATGCGCATGGAAACGGTCGCCGCCGGCGGCCCGGACGGACCCGTCCAGATGAACATGATCCAGGCGATCAACAGCGCGCTGGACGTGATGATGGGCCGCGACCCCGACGTCGTGGTGATGGGCGAGGATGTCGGCTATTTCGGCGGCGTGTTCCGCGCCACCGCCGGCCTGCAACAGAAATATGGCAAGAACCGGGTGTTCGACACGCCGATCACCGAATGCGGCATCATCGGCGTCGCGGTCGGCATGGGCGCCTATGGCCTGCGGCCGGTGCCGGAAATCCAGTTCGCCGACTATATCTACCCCGCGCTCGACCAGTTGGTGAGCGAAGCAGCGCGGCTGCGCTATCGCTCGGCCGGCGAGTTCATCTCGCCGATGACGGTGCGCTCGCCCTTTGGCGGCGGCATCTTCGGCGGCCAGACTCACAGCCAGAGCCCGGAAGGCATCTTCACCCATGTGTCCGGGGTTAAGACGGTGATCCCGTCCACCCCCTATGATGCCAAGGGGCTGCTGATCGCGGCGATCGAGGATAATGACCCGGTCATCTTCTTCGAGCCCAAGCGCATCTATAACGGCCCGTTCGACGGCCATTATGACACGCCGGCCAAGAGCTGGGCGGGCCATGCCGATGCGCAGGTGCCGCAGGGCTATTATCGCATCGACCTCGGCAAGGCGCGGATCGCCCGACCCGGCGAGGCGCTGACCATCCTCTGTTATGGCACGATGGTCCATGTCGTCGAAAATACCGTGGCGAAGCTGGGCATCGATGCCGAGATTGTCGACCTGCGCACGCTGGTGCCGCTCGACATCGACACGATCGAGGCGTCGGTCAAAAAGACCGGCCGCTGCCTGATCGTGCATGAAGCGACGCGGACCAGCGGCTTTGGCGCCGAACTGTCGGCGCTGGTGCAGGAACGCTGCTTCTACCATCTCGAAGCGCCGATCGAGCGCGTCACCGGCTTCGACACGCCCTATCCGCACAGTCTGGAATGGGCCTATTTCCCCGGCCCCGTGCGCATCCGCGAAGCCATCAACAAGATCATGCGGGACTGACCATCCCGCACCCCTTCCGTTCGTTTCGAGCGAAGTCGAGAAACGGAAGCGCCGCC
Source organism: Sphingobium sp. BHU LFT2 (assembly GCF_018604485.1). Lineage (NCBI taxonomy): Bacteria > Pseudomonadati > Pseudomonadota > Alphaproteobacteria > Sphingomonadales > Sphingobiaceae > Sphingobium > Sphingobium sp. BHU LFT2. Next base: position 263,252 of record NZ_JAFCGW010000004.1, on the reverse strand, counting down.
CTATGATAAACGTGTCTCGACTTCGCTCGACACGAACGGAGAGTAAGATGGCCCTATTCACCTTCAAGCTGCCGGACATCGGCGAAGGCATTGCGCAGGCCGAAATCGTCGGTTGGCACGTCCAGGTCGGCGACCGGGTCGAGGAAGACCAGCCGATCGCCGACATGATGACCGACAAGGCAACGGTCGAAATGGAAAGCCCGGTCGCGGGCACCGTCGTCCGCCTGGCGGGAGAGCCGGGCGATCAGGTGTCGATCGGATCGATGCTGGTCGAGATCGAGACGGAAGGCGAGGGGGCGGCTGCCGCCCCTGCGCCGTCGGTCGAAACGGTCGAGGCCTCCATCGATGCTCCCCTCCCTTCCAGGGAGGGGCCGGGGGTGGGTGGCGAGCAAAGCGAGCTGCCTGCCGTTGAGCCAGAAGCACCGGCTTCGCCGGTACCCACCCCTAACCCCTCCCTGGAAGGGAGGGGGACGGATGTTGCCGCCCCCATCCTCGCGTCCCCTGCCGTCCGCGCGCGCGCCAGGGAACTGGGCATCGACCTCGCGCTGGTGAAGCCCAATGGCGACCATATCCGCCATGCCGATCTCGACGCCTATCTCCTCTACGGTTCGGGGCAGGGCTATCGCCCGGCCGGCCGTGTGGCGCCGCGCGCCGACGAGCAGGTGAAGGTGATCGGCATGCGCCGCCGCATTGCCGAGAATATGGCCGCGTCCAAGCGCCACATCCCGCACTTCACCTATGTCGAGGAAATCGACGTCACCGCGCTGGAGGAGGCGCGGGCACAGCTCAACGCCCATCGCGGCGATCGGCCCAAGCTCACCATGCTGCCGCTGCTGATCGTGGCGATCTGCAGGACGCTGCCCGACTTCCCCATGCTCAACGCCCGTTATGATGACGAAGCGGGCGTGGTGACGCGTCATGGCGCCGTCCACCTCGGCATGGCGACGCAGACCGATGCGGGCCTTATGGTGCCGGTGATCCGCGACGCGCAGGACAAGAATGTCTGGCAACTCGCGACCGAGATCCGTCGCCTCGCCGACGCCGCGCGCAGCGGCAAGGCGACATCGGCCGAACTGTCGGGTTCCACCCTGACCCTGACCTCGCTTGGGCCGCTCGGCGGCATCGCCACCACCCCGGTCATCAACCGGCCCGAAGTGGCGATCATCGGCCCCAACCGCGTGATCGAGCGCCCCATGTTCCGGGGCAAGGAGATCGTCGCGGCGAAGCTGATGAACCTGTCGATTAGCTGCGACCATCGCGTCGTCGACGGATGGGACGCCGCCAGCTTCGTCCAGGCGGTGCGCAAGCTGCTGGAAACGCCTGTCCTGTTGTTCGAGGGCTGATGAATGCACGGGATCGGGGCGGCCATTGTCGCCCCGGTCCAGCCTGCGTCAGCGCACCTGCGCCCGATAGGTCAGCCGTCCCGATTGTCCCGGTGCCACGCTGTCGGGCAGGCGCCAGCGTATATGGGTAATATCCTCGGGCGTAGCGCGGCGGACACCGCCCAGCGGCGTCGGCAGCCATAATTGCTCCAGTCGGCCCCAATGGGCGCCGCCATCGACCGATGCCTGCATGGCGGGATCGGTCAGGTCTAGCAGGGTGCCGCGCGGCACCTGGCGAACCACGGTCAGCCCATGGGCCGTCCGGCTGCCTTCATGGCGCCAGTCGACCACGACGATCAGCTGGTCGCCCGACATGGCGCGTTCGGCATTGGCGATGGTGCGGCGCGGGCGGCCATTAATGTCGGTCTGTACCCGTTCGACGAAGGTCCGGCTGTCGAGCCGCATATCCTGCGCCCCGGCCTGCCAGGATGCGGTCATGCCTGCGATCAGGCCCAGTCCCGCGATCACCCCTCTTGCCATGCGATATCCCCCTTATCGAATGTCCGTACCTCCTACGGCCAGTCTCCCCAATATTTGGTTAAGCCCCTGTTTGCCGTCTTCCTGATGCGATTCGCCGATGGCATTTGACCGGCCGCAGCGCCGGGTGCAGAGCGGCAGGGCTGCTGCACAGGGGACGGATCGGGCGTGACCACCAACGAGGAACTGGAAGTCAATCGGCGGCGCGACCGTTTGCTGGCGTCGATCGCCTTGTCCTCGGGCGTCGGCCTGTTGCTTGCCTTGCCCTTCGCCCTGCGTGCGGGCGCCGAATTCTTCCTGCCGCTGACCGCCGCGCTGGTGATCGCGATCGCGCTGGTGCCGCTGCTCGAATGGCTGGAGCGGCGCGGGCTGCCCTCGGGCCTGTCGGCGCTGCTGGCGGTCGTCGCCTTCCTCAGCGTCGCCAACACCGCGCTGGTGCTGATCGTGGTGCCGGCGACCGACTGGTTCCGCATCCTGCCCCAGCGCCTACCCAAGATTCAGGCGACGCTGGCGCCGCTCATCGATTTTTATTCGCAGGCTCAGCGATTCGTCGACGAAACCGTCCAGATGCTGGTCGCGGGGCCGGCATCGGTCGCGCACCGGGCGGCGGTGGAAACGCCCGGATCGCTGCTGCAGTTCGCGGCCGCCTCCGCCCCGTCCGCGATCATCCAGATGGTGTTCGCGCTGCTCATCATCTATTTCTTCCTTGCCGGCTGGACCCGGCTGCGCCGCCGCACGATCAACAGCCGGGGCAGTTTCGACGGTGCCATGGCGGTCGCGCGGGTGATCCAGAATGTGGTCGACGCGACCTCCGCCTATGTGATGACGATCGCCACCATCAACCTGTGCCTGGGGCTCGCCGTGGCGCTGGCGCTCTGGCTTATCGGCATGCCCTCGCCCTGGATGTGGGGCGGTATCGTCGCATTGCTCAACTTCATTCCCTATTTCGGCCCGATGCTGGCCGCCGTGCTGCTGGCGCTGGGCGGCCTCATGGTGTTCGACGATGTCTGGACGGCGCTGCTGCCCGCCTTTCTCCAGATCGGCTTCCATCTGGTGGAGGCCAATGTCATCACGCCCACCATCCTTGGCCGTCGCCTGACGATGAACCCGCTGCTGATTCTCGTTTCGCTGACCTTCTGGGGCTGGGTCTGGGGCACGCCCGGTGCGCTGCTCGGCGTACCGTTGCTCATCATCGTGCAGACCGTTGTGGCCGCCGCCGGCACGCCCGACATTGCCGGTTTCCTGTTCGAACAGGGGACGTTGACGGTCAGCCGTCGCAAAGAAAATGCAACAAGTGAAGAAACTGATGGCGAGGACGGTTGACAGCTTGGCCGGACCCGCATAGACGGCCGCCCACACCGAACGCGGGTGTAGCTCAGTTGGTTAGAGCGCCGGCCTGTCACGCCGGAGGTCGCGGGTTCGAGCCCCGTCACTCGCGCCACTTTCCCTGACAGGAAAGTCGGAAGGTAAACAGATTTGCATCATCTGGTGACCATGGGTCACGATAGGATGCCGCCCTGCGCGGGTGTAGCTCAGTTGGTTAGAGCGCCGGCCTGTCACGCCGGAGGTCGCGGGTTCGAGCCCCGTCACTCGCGCCACTTCATTCCCGAAGTGATCCGATCGCCAGGCGATCCTTTTCCCTTATATCGATACAGGCCAGCGGGCCGACACCAGCGGCATCGACCCGTGACGATTCGTCTCAGAGATGCTCGCCCGTCACATGCGGCGGCAGCGGTTCGTTGGCGAGCCAGCGATAGACGCCGCCGGCAGCCAGCGCACCGATGATCGGCGCCACCCAGAACAGCCAGAGCTGATGCAGCGCCAATCCGCCGACCAGCAGGGCAGGACCGGTGCTGCGCGCCGGATTGACCGATGTGTTGGTGACCGGGATGCTGATCAGGTGGATCAGCGTCAGCGCCAGGCCGATCGCGATCGGGGCAAAGCCCGCCGGCGCGCGGCTGTCGGTCGCGCCCAGGATCACGCTCAGGAAGCCGAAGGTCAGCACCATCTCGATCGCCAGCCCCGATTCCAGCGTGTAGCCGCCCGGAGAATGCAGGCCATAGCCATTGACCGCCAGGCCGTTGGGCGCCAGCTCATAGCCCGGCTGGCCGCTGGCGATGAACAGCAGCAGGGCGGCTGCGATCACCGCGCCCACCAGTTGCACGACGATATAGGGGGCGATGTCGCGGGCCGGGAAGCGCCCGCCAGCCCACAGGCCGATCGTCACCGCCGGATTGAGGTGGCAGCCCGAAATATGGCCGATCGAAAAGGCCATGGTCAGCACCGTGAGGCCGAAGGCCAAGGCCACGCCCAACAGGCCAATGCCGACCTCGGGAAAGGCCGCCGCCAGCACGGCGCTGCCGCACCCGCCGAACACCAGCCAGAATGTGCCGAAGCATTCGGCAAACAGTCTCTTGCTCAATGGAACCATCAACGCCTCCTGTTGCACTGTGCGCCTGCCACCGGACATGGCTTGGGACCGGTGCGGGGTGGCGCCGCCCGGAGAATGCAGGATGATCGAAGGGGGCGGTCCGCGGCATGGGCGGCCGATGCTGGTGACTGGCGCATGGACATGCCGTTGCCCCCGTTTCCGGCGAGCCGCGGGCATCGCGTTAAGCCGCGATGCGTCCGTTACGGTCGCCTAACAGTCAGGGATAAGGCGAAACAGCATGGGCTGGGCATCGGGATTAACCCTGACGCCAGCGCCCCGTTTCCATCCAGGCGAGCAGCCGCCGCAGCGGCAGGATCCAGATCCAGATCAGGCCCAGGAAAATATAGACCGGCACCTGGCCCCACATCGGCAACTGGCCGATCAGCGGCGACAGGCTGCCAACCAGCACGGCCCAGCCCAGGATCAGCCCCAGGATCGCGAACATGCCAGCGGGCTTGCGCCAGCTGGGCTGATGATAATGGCGCGGGTCGATGCTCATCGGGTTCAGGCTGCCTCGATCACGGCGGTTTCGGTCAGGATCATGTCGAGCGGCAGATCCCACGGGTCGGCCGGCACGTCATCCAGTTCCTGCGCCGACCAGGCAAGGCCGACGCGCAAGGCATCGGGATGGCGGGCAAAGGCGCGGTCATAATAGCCGCCGCCCTGGCCGAGGCGGTTCATCCGCTGGTCGAAACCCAGCAGCGGCGCGATGATGACATCCGGCACCACCGCACCGCCGGATGGCTCGGGGTGGCTGGTCCCGAACAGGCCGGGGAACAACTGGTCCTCCGGCCGCCACAGCAGGAAATCCATGCTGCCGAGGCGATCGAGCACGCGCGGCAACGCCACCTGCTTGCCCATCACGCCCAGTTGCGGGGCAAGCCGCTGCGCCGGCGCCTCGTCATCCAGCGCCATGTAGAGCGCGATCACCTGCGCGTCGGCGATGCGCTGGGCGAGCGGGGAGGGGACGGCCTTGAACGCCAGCCTGTGGGTCAGCGCGTCGAGCGAGGCGACGAAGTTGCGCCGCCGCTGCCGGGCGATCGCGCGCAGGGTCGACTTGTCGGCGGCATCACTGTCGTCGGGCATGGGGTGCCTTTGCTGGTAGGGGCAGGGTGACGGGACCGCCTTGGCCGTTTGCTGGAATATCCTCTGACGCCTCAACGTCAGGTGGGGACCATGTAGATCGGGCCAGAGCCCGCCCAGGGACAGCCCCCGTGGATGTGATTATCGCCTCAGGGATGTTCGCTAAAGCTCGCACCAGGCAGTGCCCGTCGCCGCCAATCTAGGCGTCGGCGGCGCGGGCGGCAAGAGCCTCGCTCAGCTTTTCTACGCGCGCGGCCAATGCCTCGACCGCGCGGGCGGCCGGCTCGTCATCGCCATCCAGCGCCAGTTGCTCCTGTCGGCCCGCCGCGGCGCGCTTCAGTTCGTTGAGTTCGTCCGCCATGAACAGCGCCGCGAACAGCAGCGTGCGCACCTCGGTCAGGCCCGGCGTGCTGCGCTGCGCCTGATAGGCCTTGTCCTCGATGATCTGGGCCAGATGCGCCATATGCGCTTCCTCGCCATCGCGGCAGCGCAGCTGATAGGGGCGGCCGGCGATCTGCAACATGATTTCAGCCATCGGTGCGCCCCCGCAATTCCCCGATCAGGTCGTCCAGCGATTGCAATGCCGCCTGGGCGGCCATCTGGTCGATACCGGAATTGCCATGGGGGACAGCCTGCGAAAGGCTGGCCACATTCTGTTCAAGCCGACTGATCGCGCGCTCCAGCGTGCCGATCGCCTGCATCATGCGGTCGCTTGCCATATTTTCTGCATAGCCAATGTTTTCGCCTTGCAAAAGCGCTGTTTGGACGGCTTGCCGCGCACCACGCCCCGCCTGCGGTTGACGCATGGGGATTGACGCGACAAAGGGAACCCAAATCGACTCGCCCGTTCGCGCGGGCCGTTCCATGCCAGTCATGAAAGACATCTTCCCGCTATGACCGTTTCCGACACGCAGCTCGCCAACGCCATCCGGGCGCTTTCCATGGACGCCGTGCAGGCTGCCAATAGCGGCCATCCCGGCATGCCGATGGGCATGGCCGATGTCGCCACCGTGCTGTTCAAGGATTATGTGAAGTTCGATCCGGCCGCGCCGAAATGGGCCGATCGCGACCGTTTCGTGCTGTCGGCCGGCCATGGCTCGATGCTGATCTACGCGCTGCTGAACCTGACCGGCTATGCCCGTCCGACGATGGACGACATTCGCAACTTCCGTCAGCTCAGCAGCCCCTGCGCCGGCCACCCGGAGAATTTCGAGCTGGCAGGGGTCGAAGCGACCACCGGCCCGCTGGGTTCGGGCCTCGCCACCGCCGTCGGCATGGCGATTGCCGAGCGTCACCTGAATGCCGAGTTCGGCGACGATCTGGTCGATCACCGCACCTGGGTGATCGCCGGCGACGGCTGCCTGATGGAAGGCATCAACCATGAGGCGATCGGCCTCGCCGGTCACCTCAACCTCTCGCGCTTGATCGTGCTGTGGGACGATAACAAGATCACCATCGACGGCGCCGTCGACCTGTCGAGCAACGAAGATGTCCGCGCCCGCTATGCCGCCACCGGCTGGCATGTCGTGTCGTGCGATGGCCATGATGTCGCCGATGTCCGCCGCGCTATCGACGAAGCACTGGCCGATCCGCGTCCCTCGCTGATCGCCTGTGCCACCAAGATCGGTTATGGCGCGCCGAACAAGGCCGGCACCTCGGGCGTCCACGGCTCGGCGCTGGGCGAGGCCGAAGTCGCCGCCGCCCGCGAGTTCCTGGGCTGGACCGCCGAACCCTTCGTCGTCCCCGCCGACATCGACGCCGCCTGGAAGGCGATCGGTGCCAAGGGTGGTGATGTTCGCAAGGCCTGGGAAGGTCGCCTGGCAAATGCCGCGGAAGGCGCTGAATTTTCGCGCCGCATGGCGGGCGAACTGCCGGCTGGCTTCTCGCTCGACGCCTATATCGACAGCCTGATCGCCAACCCGCAGAAGGTCGCCACCCGCAAGGCCAGCGAACTGGCGCTGGGCGCGATCAACGATCTGCTGCCCGAAACCGTTGGCGGCTCGGCCGACCTTACCGGCTCGAACAACACCAAGACCAAGTCGACCGGGCCGCTGACCCGTGACGATTATTCGGGCCGCTATGTCTATTATGGCATCCGCGAATTCGGCATGGCCTGCGCGATGAACGGCATGGCGCTGCATGGCGGCGTGATCCCCTATGGTGGCACTTTCCTGGTCTTCTCCGACTATATGCGCGCCGGCATCCGCCTCGCCGCGCTGCAGGAACAGCGCGTGATCCACGTCCTCACCCATGACTCGATCGGTCTGGGCGAAGACGGCCCGACCCACCAGCCGATCGAGCATGTCATGTCGATGCGCATGATCCCGAATCTCGACGTCTATCGCCCGGCCGACATCGTCGAGACGGCGGAATGCTGGGAACTGGCGCTCAAGGATGCGACCGGCCCGTCGGTGCTGGCGCTGACCCGCCAGAACCTGCCGCAGCTGCGCCTGGAAAAGAGCGAGAATCTGTCGGCCAAGGGCGCCTATCGCCTGGTCGCCGCGACCGCCGATCGCAAGGTCGTGCTGCTCGCCACCGGTTCGGAAGTCGAGATCGCCGTCGCCACCGCCAAGGCGCTGGAAGAACAGGGCATCGGCGCCGACGTCGTCTCGATGCCCAGCTGGGCGCATTTCGACGTGCAGGACGCCGCCTACAAGGCCGACATCCTGCCCGCCGGCGTGCTGCGCGCCTCGATCGAGGCCGGCACCACCTTCGGCTGGGAACGCTATACCGGCCTTGACGGCCTGCGCTTCGGCATCGACAGCTTCGGTGCGTCGGCTCCGGCCGAAGTGCTCTACGACCATTTCGGCCTGACCGCCGCCAAGATCGCTCCGCAGATCAAGGCCGCGCTCGGCGCCTGAGCCCAAGACCTACACGCAAACCGGGAGACAAGTGCAGTGGCAACGAAGGTAGCAATCAACGGTTTCGGCCGCATCGGTCGTCTGGTGGCGCGCGCCATCCTCTCGCGCACCGACCATGATCTGGAACTGGTGAGCATCAACGACCTGGGCGATGCCAAGGCCAATGCCCTGCTGTTCAAGCGCGACTCGGTCCATGGCAACTGGGCTGGCGAAGTCAGCGTCGACGGCGATTTCCTGGTGGTCGACGGCAAGAAGATCAAGGTGACGGCAGAGCGCGATCCCGCCAACCTGCCGCACGCCGAACTGGGCGTCGAAATCGCCCTGGAATGCACCGGCATCTTCACCAGCAAGGACAAGGCCGGCGCCCACCTGACCGCCGGCGCCAAGCGCGTCGTCATCTCGGCACCGGGCACCAACGTCGACAAGACTGTCGTCTTCGGTGTCAACCATGACGAGCTGACCGCCGACGACATCATCATCTCGAACGCCAGCTGCACCACCAACTGCCTGGCGCCGCTTGCCAAGGTGCTGAACGATTCGATCGGCATCGAACGCGGCTTCATGACCACGATCCACAGCTACACCAACGACCAGAACACGCTGGACCAGATCCACAAGGACATGCGTCGCGCCCGCGCCGCTGCCCTGTCGATGATCCCGACCACCACCGGTGCCGCCCGCGCCGTGGGTGAGGTTCTGCCCGCGCTCAAGGGCAAGCTGGACGGTTCGTCGGTCCGCGTGCCGACCCCGAACGTCTCGGTCGTCGACCTGAAGTTCATCCCCAGCCGCGCCACCACGGTCGAGGAAGTCAACGGCCTGCTCAAGGCGGCGTCGGAATCCGGCCCGCTCAAGGGCATCCTGGGCTATTCGGACGAGCCGCTGGTTTCGATCGATTATAATGGCGATCCGCGCAGCTCGACCGTCGACAGCCTGGAAACGGCCGTGATCGAGGGCAATCTGGTCCGCGTGCTCAGCTGGTACGACAATGAATGGGGCTTCTCGAACCGCATGATCGACACCTCGGGTGTCATGGCGAAGTTCCTCTAAGCCTTCTCAGCCCCGCCGGACCAACCGGCGGGGTTTTTCTTCTGACATAATTCCAAATTCTAGGAGCGATCATGGCAAAGCCGTTCAAGACACTTGACGACATGGGCGACATCACCGGCAAGGTGGTGCTGGTGCGCGAGGATCTGAACGTGCCGATGCAGGACGGTTCGGTCAGCGACGACACCCGTCTGCGCGCGGCGATGCCGACTATCCTGGAACTGGCCGATCGCGGCGCCAAGGTGCTGATCCTGGCCCATTTCGGCCGGCCCAAGGGCCAGAAGAACCCGGAATTTTCGCTGAGCAAGATCACCCGTCCGCTGACCCAGGTGCTGGGCCGCGAGGTGCAGTTCATTCCCGATTGCCAGGGTGAAGCCGCGACCGACGGCATCAAGGTGATGCGCAACGGCGACATTGCCATCCTCGAAAATACCCGCTTCCATGCCGGCGAGGAAAAGAATGATCCCGCGCTGGTCGACGCGATCGCCGCGATCGGCGATCTCTATGTCAACGACGCCTTTTCCGCCGCACACCGCGCCCATGCCTCGACCGAGGGGCTGGCCCACAAGCTGCCGGCCTTTGCCGGCCGCTCGATGGAAAAGGAGCTGGACGCGCTCGAAGCCGCGCTCGGTGCCCCGGTCAAGCCGGTCGCGGCCGTCGTCGGCGGCGCCAAGGTGTCGACCAAGCTAGACGTGCTCAACAATCTCGTCACCAAGGTCGATCATCTGATCATCGGCGGCGGCATGGCCAACACCTTCCTCCACGCCCGCGGCGTCGATGTCGGCAAGTCGCTGTGCGAAAAGGATCTGGCCGAGACGGCCGAGGCGATCTTCGACAAGGCGGAAGAAGCCGGCTGTATCATCCATCTGCCCTATGACGTGGTCGTGGCGAAGGAATTTGCCGCCAACCCGCCGTCGGTCCGGACCTGCAACGTCCATGAAGTCGCCGAGGACGAGATGATCCTCGACGTCGGTCCGGCTGCGGTCGAGGCGCTGGGCGATGCGCTCAAGAACTGCCGCACCCTGGTGTGGAACGGCCCGCTCGGCGCGTTCGAGATCGCGCCCTTCGACGCCGCGACGGTGGCTCTCGCCAAGACGGCGGCGGCGCTCACCAAGGAAGGCCAACTGGTGTCGGTCGCGGGCGGTGGCGACACCGTCGCCGCGCTCAACCATGCCGGCGCGGCCGCCGACTTCACCTTCATCTCGACCGCTGGCGGCGCCTTCCTCGAATGGATGGAAGGCAAGGAACTGCCGGGCGTGAAGGCGCTCTACGCCTAAGCCTTTTGACGGCGGGGGCGTCAGCGCGTGGCGCTGGCGCCCCGGTCGAACAGGATGAAGACCAGCGCGGCCACGCCGCCGATAGCCGCACCGGCGATCGCGCTCAGGCTCCAGCCGCCCGCTTCATAGGTGGTCGACCCGATCACCGATCCCAGCGCCCCGACCACGAACATCACCGTCATATAGGCCGCATTGATCCGGCCGCGCGCATGGGGATCGAGCGAGAAGATCAGCTTCTGACCGGTGATCTGGCTGACCTGCACCGCCGCATCGATCAGCACCGCCATGATGGTGAAGCCGATCAGGCTACCGGCCGCCACCGTCCAGTCCGCCAGCAGGAAACCGATCGACAGCGCGATCAGCGCTCCGAGCGAGGCCGGGCCGGTCAGGCGTCGATCGGCCAGCCAGCCTGCCACCGGCGCCACCAGCGCGCCGCCCGCACCTGCCAGCGCAAAGGCGCCGATGCCATTATGGCTGAGGCCAAAGTCATGGATCAGGCTCAGCGGCGCGGCGGTCCAGAACAGGTTGAACGCCGCGAACATCGAGGCCTGGTAGAAGGCGCGCATCCGCACGACGCGATATTTGCCGAGCTGCGAGAAGGTGGAGGCCAGCACTTCGCCATAATGCATGCCGCCCTTGGGCCGGCGCTGCGGACAGGCGATCAGCAGCGCGATCGCGACCAGCGCGATCACCCCGGCCGACAGCAGGAAGGTCGCGCGCCAGCCCATCGATCCGGCAAGGAAGCTGGCGATCGGCCGCGACAGCATGATGCCGAACAACAGGCCGCTCATCACCGTGCCGACCACGCGGCCCTGCCGCTCGGGCGGGGCGAGGTGGGAGGCGAGCGGGATCAGCACCTGCACGCCGGTCGCGCCGACGCCGGTCATGACCGATGCGATCAGGAAGGTCGCGGGACCATTGGACAGGGCGATGGCGATGCAGCCCAATACCGTCGCCACCGCCGATATCAGCACGATCCGCCGGTTCTCGAACAGGTCGGCCAGCGGCACCACCAGGATGATGCCCAGGCCATAGCCGAGCTGCGTCAGCGTGGTGATGAGGCCCGCAACCCCGGCCGACATACCGATTTCCGGCCCGATCACATCGATCAGCGTCTGGGCATAATAGAGGTTGGCCACCATCGTCCCGCACGCGACCGCCATCAGCAATATGGCGAAGCGGGACAGGGGCGCATCATCGCGCGGTAGGGGCAGGGCGGCAGAATTGGTCATGCCGCCCTAATGGTCCCGCCATGGCCGGCTTTCAACCGGATGACGGAAATTTCATTGTGCAATGCAACGGAAATTGCCCTCAGGCGGGTGGTTGTTCGTTGAGCAAGGGCACCAGCAGCGCATTGAGGTCATCCAGCTCGAACGCGCCGGACTTGGCGTAGCGCAGTCGGCCCGCCCGATCGATGACGAAATTGGTCGGCACCCCGGTCAGCGGGCCATAGGGGCCCTTGATCCTTTTGGCCGACGGGATGTGCATCGCCGCGAACAATTGCTTCAACTGCGCGACCGGCACCGATCCTTCGGTCGTTATCGCGAACACCTTCAGCCCATGTTTCTTCTGGAGCCCATAATAGCTGTCGAGCGTCGGCAATTCCTTGCGGCACGGCACGCACCAGGTCGCCCAGAAATTGAGCAGTACCACCTGGCCCTTCAGTTCCGCCAGCGACACCTTGCTGCCGTCGATCAGCGTCAGCTCGAAGTCCGGCGCCATCTCGCCGACGACCGGCTTGGTCGCCGCCTGCGCCGCCCCGATATCGAACAGCCCCAGCATCAGCGCGGCCGCCATGACGGGCCGCATCTTCCCGATCCCCATTCTTCCCCCGATTCAGACCTTTGGCCACAGCCTATCAGGCACTTTCGCACGCGCCAACGATATTGGCGGCCGCCCCGTCGCCGCGCGGGGGCAAGCATCTTGCGGTGCGACATGGGACTAGCTAACAGCCCGGATACCGGCGCGCCTGACAGCGCGCTACAGTCATGCCCTCGGGTTCGCCCGATGGCTTCCATCTTTCCGCGCTGCCGAGGGGGCGGCGCGCCCCAAGAGAAGGTATGTGCAGATGCTGGATCAGGACATGGTCAAGAAGGTTTCCGACGGTCAGGGCTTTATCGCCGCGCTCGACCAGAGCGGCGGTTCCACGCCCAAGGCGCTCAAGGGCTATGGCGTCGAAGAAAGCGCCTGGAGCAATGACGAGGAGATGTTCGGCCTGATCCACGCGATGCGCAGCCGCGTCATCACCTCGCCCGCCTTCACCGGCGACAAGGTGCTGGGCGCGATCCTGTTCGAGCGTACCATGGACGGTAGCGTCGACGGCAAGCCGACCCCGACCGCGCTGATCGAACGCGGCGTCGTGCCTTTCATCAAGATCGACAAGGGGCTGGAGGATGAGGCGAACGGCGTGCAGCTGATGAAGCCGATGCCTGAGCTCGACGCTCTCCTCGCCCGCGCCAAGGGCCTGGGCGTGTTCGGCACCAAGGAACGCTCGGTCGTCAACCTCGCCAATCGCGAGGGCATTGCCGCCGTGGTCGCGCAGCAGTTCGAAGTCGGCCGCCAAGTGCTGGCCGGCGGCCTGATGCCGATCATCGAACCCGAAGTGAACATCAAGTCGCCCGAACGCGCCGAGGCCGACCAGATCCTGCTCGAGGAAATCCTCAAGCAGCTCGACGCCCTGCCCGAAGGCGAGCAGGTGATGCTCAAGCTCTCACTGCCCGCCAAGGCCGGCCTGTTCGATCCGCTGGTCGATCATCCCAAGGTGCTGCGCGTCGTGGCCCTGTCGGGCGGCTTCAGCCGCACCGAAGCCTGCGCCGAACTCGCCAAGAATCGCGGCATCATCGCCAGCTTCAGCCGCGCGCTGCTCAATGACCTGCGCCACCAGATGAGCGACGACGAATTCAACGCGTCGCTGGGCGAGGCGATCGACGAAATCTACGCCGCTTCGGCCACCAAGACCCCGGTCGCGGCCTGACGCATATGGGCGGCGCCGGGCAGGGGGGAATCCCGCCGGCGCCGCCTTTTCCTATCATCGCGCGGTCGCGCCGATGCTCTGGGTTCTACTGGGCCTGATGGTCGTCGAGACGTCCGTGGTCCATCTGCTGGTCGCGCTGTGGAGCCCGCGCGCGGCGCTTGTCCTTTCGCTGCTGAGCCTCGCCATGATCGGCTGGTTCATCCTCTTCATCCAATCCTTCCGCCACCATCCGGTGCGGATCGGCCCGGACGCGCTGGTCTGGCCCGTGGGTACGCTGCGCAGCCTCTCCATCCCCTGGCCGCAAGTCGCGGGGCCATGCGACGACTGGACCCTGGCCGATCTCAAGGCGGCGGGCCTGTTCAACGGCGCGCTGGTCGCCCACCCCAACATCGTCATCGCGCTCGACCCGCCGGCCAAGGCAGGTCGGCGCACGATCCGCTACCTTGCCCACCGGCTCGATGGTCCAGTCGCCTTTAAGGCTGCCTTCGACCTGCGACACCTGCACCCCGGCCCGTTCGCTTCGAGCGTGTCGAGAAGCGGCTAGCGCGCCGCTCGCGTTTCTCGACCAAGCTCGAAACGAACGGAGGTGGGGGGCATGATCCGGGTTTAAGGCCTGGCCTTCAGCATAGGCAGCACCTTGTCGAGCGGCAGCGCCTCGACCGTGCCGCGATTGCCGACCACGGTCTGCGCCTTGAACAGCGCGTTCAACACCGCTTCCTCGGTCGCCTCGATGGTCGCCTGGAACAGCGGCGACATGCGGTCATTGGGCAGGTCGTCGACCGCCGCCACCGCATTGCGCTTCGCTGCCGTCCGCCGCACCGCGTGGCTGGTGGAAAAGGCGATGGCATAGTCGCCCGACCCGTTGGAGAAGCTGGACCCGGTCCGCGCGATGCCGCCAAAGGCGCGTTCGGCGACGCGGCGCAGATTGCGGTCGGACAGCGGCGCATCGGTCGCGATCACGATCACGACGGAGCCGTCCGCCTTCTTTTCCTCGACCTGCTGGCGATAGTCATAGCGGCCAAGCTTCACCCCCACCGGCACGGCCGCAATCGTCAGCACCCCGCCATAATTGGCCTGCACCAGCACGCCCACGGTCCATCCGCCCAGCGACGCGGGCAGCTTGCGCGACGATGTGCCGATCCCCGCCTTGAAGCCGAAGGCCACCGTGCCAGTGCCCGCGCCCACGCCGCCTTCCTCGACCGGGCCGGTCCTGGCGCTCTCGATCGCGCGCCGCGCGTCGGCGATGGTGACATGCCGGCCGCGAATGTCGTTGAGCATGCCATCATTGGTCTCGCCGACCACGGCATTGACCGACCGCACCTCCTCATTGCCGGTCTGCGCCAGCGTCCATTCGACCGAGGCCGCGCTGGCCTCCGCCACGTTCAGCGTATTGGTCAGAAGGATCGGCGTCTCGATCTCGCCCAACTCCGCGACCTGGGTCGATCCCATGAACTTGCCGAACGCATTATAGGCGACGAAGCCGGCCGGCACCTTGTCCTGGAACAGGTTGCCGGCGTGCGGCAGGATCGCGGTCACGCCGGTATTGACGTCCTTGCTGCGGGGCAGTGTCACCTGGCCGACCTTCACCCCCGCGACATCGGTGATCGCGTTGAGCGGGCCAGGCTGGAGGATGCCGACGGTCACGCCTGCCTCCCGCGCGCGCGGCCGCGGCGCCTCCTGCGCCAGCACGGGCGCGGCGGACAGGAGCAGCAGGGCGGCGAAAGCGTGGCGCATGGAATATCCTTCGGTATTGTGATCGCGGTCATAGCCGCACTTGGCGCGGCCGCGCGAGCAGCTATAAGGCGCGCATGACCGATTTCACTGACGAAGAACTGGCGCTCGACCCCCATTTTGCCGAGCAGTTCGAAAAGGGCTTTCGCCCGGCCTGCCAACTTTACCTGATTTCGCCGCCGGCGATTGACGAGACTTTCGTCGATCAGCTCGCCCAGGCGTTCGACGGCGGCAAGGTCGCCGCCTTCCAGCTACGCCTGAAGGGGATCGACGATCATGCCATCGCCGCGCTGGCCGGGCCGATCCAGGCGCTCTGTGCCGAGCGCGAGGTGGCCTTCATCATCAATGACAGCATCGGCCTTGCCAAGCGGCTGAACGCCGATGGCGTCCATCTGGGGCAGGAAGATGGCGACCCGCGCGAGGCGCGCAAGCAGCTTGGTCCCAAGGTGCAGATCGGCGTGACCTGCCATGACAGCCGCCATCTGGCGATGGAAGCGGGTGAGGCAGGGGCCGACTATGTCGCCTTCGGCGCTTTCTACCCGACCACGACCAAGGAAACGACGCACCGCGCCGAACCGTCGATCCTGGGCTGGTGGACCACCCTGTTCGAACTGCCCTGCGTCGCGATCGGCGGCATCACGCCGGACAATGCCGCCCCCCTGATCGCAGCCGGCGCCGATTTCCTGGCGGTCAGCGGAACGGTGTGGAATCACCCCGAAGGGCCCAAGGCCGGCGTCGCCGCCTTCGCGTCGGTGCTGGGCGGGGCCTAATCGCGGGTTTATCCCGATAGGCAAAGGGCCGCCACCGGGCCAGCATCCCCGCAATCGGGCAAGGGGTGCTGGGCATGGCGTTGGAAGAATTCGTCCATCAATTGGCGGAATATGTCGCGCTGCTGGTCAATCTGCTGGCGATCCTGGCGATCGCCATCGGCTCGGTTCAGGGCGCGATCGGCCTGACGGGGCTGTTATTGTTCAAGGCGGACGAATCGAAGCTCATGCCGGTCTGGATGAGCTTTGGCCGCTGGGCGGTCGCCGGGCTGAGTTTCCAGCTTGCGGCCGATATCGTGGAAACCAGCATCGCCCCGACCTGGGCGGAAATCGGCAAGCTCGGGGCGATCGCGGCCATCCGCACCTTCCTCAACTATTTCCTCGATCGCGATCTGGAGGGGATACGCGAGCGTGAGAAGGCCAAGGCGGAGGTCGAAGCCATCTGATCGCAGCGGCACAGGCAGCTTTCCGCCGCCTGCTGCGTTGTCTCTTCCATGATGTGGGAGAGTATCGCCTTGAAATATCGTCTTCTCGGCCTGCCGCTGCTGTGCGCGGCCTGCAATGTGTCGACCACCGACGCCAATGAAAGCCAGCCAGCCGCTCCAACCAACCAGACACCGATCAACCAGACACAGGCCGCGCCCGACCCCTCGGCTGCCTATGCTTTCCAGGTCGTGGAGGAACCCGGCGGCAAACCCTGGCAGCCCAACCAGATATTGCAGGCGCAGGTGGCGCTCGATCGCTGGGGCTTCTCGCCCGGCGTGATCGACGGCAAGGACGGCATGAGCTTCAAGGCGGCCTTGCGCGGCTTCCAGGAGGCGAACAAGCTGCCGGTCACCGGCGATTATGACCAGAAGACCGCGGCCGCGCTGCTGGAGGGGGAGGCGAAGCCGACCACCTGGCTGGTGCGCATTCCTGATGGTTTTGCCCGCGGGCCCTTTTTCGACATTCCCAAGGGGCTGAACAATCAGGCGAGCCTGCCCGCGCTCACCTATCGCAACCTGCTCGAAAAGCTGGCCGAGCGCTTCCACACCACGCCTGAAGTGCTGACCGGCATGAACCCGCCCGATACGAAGGTCGCGGCCGGCGCGACCATCCGTGTGCCGGCGATCGCCAATCAGCCGGTCGCACCGATCGAGGGCGACGAGCGTGGCTGGGGCGAAACGCTCGCCGGCCTCGGCGTCGCCAGGGACCAGCCACAGGCCGACCATCTGGTGGTCGACAAGTCGGAAGGGCTGCTCAAAGTCTATGGCGCGGACAATAGGTTGATCGCGCAATTCCCGGTCACCACCGGGTCACAGCATGATCCGCTGCCGCTGGGCGAATGGACGATCAAGGGCGTCAGCCGCAATCCCGACTTCCATTATAATCCCGACCTGTTCTGGGATGCCGCGTCCAAGGATCAGAAGGCGGTGCTGAAACCCGGTCCCAACGGCCCGGTCGGCGTCGTGTGGATCGATCTGTCCAAGGATCATTATGGCATCCATGGCACGCCCGAACCGCAACTCATCGGCCGCACCGAAAGCCATGGCTGCATCCGCCTTACCAACTGGGATGCGGCGCGGCTGGCGCAGATGGTGAAGAGCGGCGTCAAGGCGAAGTTCCAAGCATGAACGTCCGGCTGTGGGGCGGTGTCGCGGTCGCGCTGCTGCTCTGCATCGCCTTCGCCCGCTATTGCGTGCGGATCGTCCCGGCCGATGCGCCGGTGCGATCCGCTGCATCCGCGCCGCCAACCGTCAGCGACGGTGCGCTGCTGATCCCGGTGGAGGGTGTGCCGGTCTCCGCGCTCACCGACACCTTCACCCAGGCGCGGGCAGGCGGCGCCCGTCCGCATGACGCGATCGACATCATGGCGGCGCGGGGCAGGGCGGTGCTGGCCGCTGCCGACGGCCGGATCGAGAAGATCTTTTGGAGCGAGGCGGGTGGCCGCACCCTTTATGAACGCGCGCCCGACGGGCACACCCTCTATTATTATGCCCATCTCGACAGTTATGCGCCGGGCCTGCACGAAGGGCAGGCGGTCAGGCGCGGGCAGCGCATCGCGACCGTGGGCAGCACTGGCAATGCCGATCCCGCCGCGCCGCACCTCCATTTCGCCGTCAACCGCATGGCGCCGGCTGATCCCTGGTATGGTGGCCAGCCGGTCAATCCCTATCCGCTGCTGGTCGGCCAATGACCTGTCCTATCGGCCCGCGACCGGCTATCATCGGGGCCAGCCGCGATCGAAAATTGCCGAAGTAGGAAAGCGAATTTCAAAATGTGCGGGAAATGTGCGAAGTTAAGCGGAAACGCCGCCCTCTTGCCCTTGGCGCCGTCTCGCGGTAAAGGCGCGGCCAGCCTCGCAGAGGCCGGCTCTTTTCCACATTCAGACATATAGGCAGGCTCTTCCCATGAAGATCAGCGGCGTGGACATTCGTCCCGGCAACAATATCGAATATGAGGGTGGCCTGTGGCGCGCCGTCAAGATTCAGCACACCCAGCCCGGCAAGGGCGGCGCCTATATGCAGGTGGAGCTGAAGAACCTGATCGATGGCCGCAAGAACAATGTCCGCTTCCGCTCGGCGGAGAGCGTCGAGCGCATCCGCCTCGACACCAAGGATTTCCAGTATCTCTACCCCGAGGGTGACATGCTGGTGTTCATGGACACCGAAACCTATGACCAGATCAACCTGCCGATGGACCTGGTCGGCGATGCCGCCGCCTTCCTGCAGGACGGCATGATGGTCATGCTGGAAATGTATGAAGAACGTCCGATCAGCGTCCAGCTGCCCGAGACGGTCGAAGCGACCATCGTCGAAGCCGACGCCGTGGTGAAGGGCCAGACCGCATCGGCCAGCTACAAGCCGGCGATCCTCGACAATGGCGTCCGCGTCATGGTTCCGCCGCACATCGTCACCGGCACGCGCATCGTGGTCGATGTCTATGAGCGCGAATATGTGAAGCGGGCCGACTGATGCGGTTCGGGCGCAGCACGGCAGTTGCCGCCATCCTCGCGATCGGCGCTGTGCCGGCTGCGCTCCCTGCGCAGACGGTCAACAAGCCGTCCAAGGCGCAGATCGACAGTGCGGCCTATGTGCTGCAGGTCATCAGCAGCGCGCTGGAATCGAAGGAGGTCGAGCAGCCGGTCAAGACCGCGCTGTTCGAATGCCTCTACAGCAATTCGCTGTCGCAGATCAGTGCGGCGACCGACAAGGTGATCGCGGGCAATCCGGGCAAGGTGAACCGCAAGGATCCCTCGCAGATGCTGGCGGTGATCGCCGGCACCTGTGGCTATCGTCCGGCTGCCGCCAAGCCCGCCCCCAAGAAATAAAGCAAAGGCCGCCCACCGGGGCGGCGGAGATTTTACATGGTATCCCATTCCGGCCTTCTCACCGTCATGGAACGCGCCGCCCGCAAGGCCGGCTCCAAGCTGCGCCGCGACTTCGGCGAGGTCGAGCATCTGCAGGTGTCGCGCAAGGGGCCGGCGGACTTCGTGTCCAAGGCCGACAAGCAGGCTGAGCAGACGCTGGTCGAGGAATTGCAGAAGGCGCGTCCCGACTGGGGCTTCCTGCTGGAAGAGGGCGGGGTGATCGAGGGCGATCCCAACAAGCCGCGCTGGATCATCGATCCGCTCGACGGCACCACCAACTTCCTGCACGGCATCCCGCACTTCGCCATCTCGATCGCGGTCGAGGAGCCTTTGTTCGGCGGCAAGCGCGAAGTGACCTCGGGCCTCATCTACCAGCCGGTCACCGACGAAAGCTATTGGGCGGAAAAGAATCGCGGCGCCTGGCGTCATGACCAGCGTCTGCGCGTCTCGGCCCGTCGTGACCTCGCCGACTGCCTGATCGCCACCGGTATCCCGTTCATGGGCCATGGCAACATGGCTGAATGGAGTCGCATCTTCGGTGCGGTGGCGCCTTCGGTCGCTGGCCTGCGTCGCTTCGGTGCCGCCTCGCTCGACCTCGCCCATGTCGCCTCGGGCCGCTATGACGGCTTCTGGGAAAGCGGCCTCCAGCCCTGGGACGTGGCAGCCGGCATCCTGATGGTGCGCGAAGCCGGCGGCTTCGTCAGCGACTTCCGTGGCGGCGACCAGATGATCGACCGCAAGGAAGTGATCGCCGGCAATGACGCGACC
The DNA here is from genome assembly GCF_018604485.1 of Sphingobium sp. BHU LFT2. Taxonomy (NCBI): domain Bacteria; kingdom Pseudomonadati; phylum Pseudomonadota; class Alphaproteobacteria; order Sphingomonadales; family Sphingobiaceae; genus Sphingobium; species Sphingobium sp. BHU LFT2. The sequence continues at coordinate 243,108 of NZ_JAFCGW010000004.1, read as the reverse complement.
CACAGCAAGCTGCACAAGCTGGTCGCTGGCGCGCTGCGCTAAGAGCCTGACCGTCTGAGGGGGAGGCGCGCCGCGCTTCCGCCGATGGCGTGAATCAGGCTCTGCTAAGCTTCTGATTTAAGAGCAAAGGGTGTCGGCCCACCGCGGCGAGTCTTCGGGCTTCCAAAGGTGGTCCGGCGCCTGTTTTTTTGTGTCTGCGGCAATCGTCTCTTGCGCTTTTGGTAACGCGATCAAGCCTTTGCAATTGTTGCGAATCATTCTCATGGGTTCGCCCCTTGCTTCGCATATGCAGCAGGCCTAAAGGCCCCCCCAGAACAATTTTCGCCCAGGGGATTCCATTGGTCGATCTCAGCCAATATCTGCCGATCCTGATCTTTCTCGGGATCGCTCTGCTGCTCTCCAGCACCTTCGTCTTCTTGCCGATGCTGGTTGGCCGCCTGACCGGTGCGCACAAGCCCGATCCTGCCAAGCTGTCCGAATATGAATGCGGCTTCCCCGCATTTGAAGAGCCGCGCAGCCAGTTCGACGTGCGTTTCTACCTTGTCGCCATCCTGTTCATCATTTTCGACCTGGAAGCGGCATTCCTCTTTCCCTGGGCGGTGAGCCTTGACCAGATCGGCTGGGCCGGCTGGGCGACGATGATGATCTTCATAGCGGAGCTGGTGCTCGGCCTCGTCTATGCGTGGAAGAAGGGAGCACTCGATTGGGAGTAGAACTGACCAGCCCCATTCCCGGCACCATGCCGCCGATGGGGACGCAGCCCGACCAGGACTTCTTCAACGCGCTCAGCAGTGAAGTCAGCGACAAGGGCTTCCTTGTCACCTCGACCGAGGAACTGTTCCAGTGGGCCCGTACGGGTTCGCTGTGGTGGATGACCTTTGGTCTGGCCTGCTGCGCCGTGGAGATGATCCACGTCAACATGCCGCGCTACGACATGGAGCGCTTCGGCGCCGCGCCGCGCGCGTCTCCGCGCCAGTCCGACGTGATGATCGTCGCGGGCACGCTGTGCAACAAGATGGCCCCGGCGCTCCGCAAGGTCTATGACCAGATGTCCAACCCGAAATATGTGATTTCGATGGGCAGCTGCGCCAATGGCGGTGGTTACTACCACTATAGCTATTCGGTCGTCCGTGGCTGTGACCGCATTGTGCCGGTCGACATCTATGTGCCGGGCTGCCCGCCCACTGCCGAAGCTCTGCTCTACGGCATCATGCAGCTGCAGCGGAAGATCCGCCGGATCGGGACGATTGAGCGTTAATATGGGCCATTCTGCACCCAAGATCGTGAACCCCGAAGGGATTGCCGAGGAAATCGGCGCCCTGCTGGGTTCGATGCTGATCGAAACCATCGATCATGCCGACGAGCTGACCTTCGTTGTCGCGCGCGACGACCTGGCCAATGCCATGGTCGCGCTGCGCGACATGGCGCATTACCAGCAGCTGATGGAAATCGCCGGCGTCGACTATCCGGAACGTCCGGACCGCTTCGAGGTCGCCTATCACCTGCTCAGCGTCACGCGGAACCACCGCGTCCGCGTCAAGGTTTCGACCGACGAGGATACGCCGGTGCCGACCGTCACGCACCTCTGGCCGGTCGCCGGCTGGCTGGAGCGCGAAGTGTTCGACATGTATGGCGTCATCTTCGACGGCAATACCGACCTGCGTCGCATCCTGACCGACTATGGCTTCAAGGGCCATCCGCAGCGCAAGGACTTCCCGCTGACCGGCTATGTCGAGCTGCGCTATTCCGAAGAAGACAAGCGCGTCGTCTATGAGCCGGTGAAGCTGGCCCAGGACTTCCGCAGCTTCGACTTCATGTCGCCCTGGGAAGGCGCGCAGTACGTGCTGCCGGGTGACGAGAAGGCGGCGGCACCTGCTCCTGCGCCCGCAGCCGCACCCACGCCCAAGGCGACGGAAAGCAAGGCCGACACCGGTGCTGGCGATGCCGCCAACAAGAAGGCCGAGCAAAAGTCGGCCGACGCGCCGGCCAAGCCCGCCGCCGAAACCGATGAAGGCAAGGGGGCTGCCAAGCCCGAAGGTAAGGCCTGATGTCCGACTATCTCGAAAAGATGGATCATGTCACCGATGCGGCCGACCCGGCCTATGGTGACACGGAAATCCAGAACTACACGATCAACTTCGGTCCGCAGCACCCTGCGGCGCACGGCGTTCTGCGTCTGGTCATGGAACTGGACGGCGAAATCGTCGAGCGCTGCGACCCGCATGTCGGCCTGCTGCATCGCGGCACCGAAAAGCTGATCGAGCACAAGACCTATATGCAGGCGCTGCCCTATTTCGACCGGCTGGACTATTGTTCGCCGCTCGGCATGGAGCATAGCTATGTTCTGGCGGTCGAAAAGCTGCTCAATCTGGAAGTGCCGCTGCGCGCGCAATATCTGCGCGTGTTCTTCGCGGAACTGACGCGCATCTGCAATCACATGCTCAACCTGGGTTCGCACGTCATGGACGTTGGCGCGATGACGCCGAACCTGTGGCTGTTCGAAATCCGCGAGGACTGCCTCAACTTCTTCGAGCGCGCGTCGGGCGCCCGCATGCACTCGGCCTATTTCCGGCCGGGCGGCGTGCATCAGGACGTGCCACTCAAGCTGCTGACCGACATCGCCGACTGGCTCGACACCCGTCTGCCGCGCCTGTTCGAGGACGCGATGAGCCTGGTGGTCGACAATCGTATCTTCAAGCAGCGCAATGTCGACATCTCGATCGTCAGCAAGGAAGACGCGCTGAAGTGGGGCTTCTCCGGTCCCATGCTGCGTGGCTCGGGCATCGCCTGGGACATCCGCAAGGCGCAGCCCTACGACGTCTATGACCGCATGGACTTCGACGTTCCGGTCGGCACTGCGTTCGACTGCTATGACCGTTTCATGGTCCGCGTCGAGGAAGTGCGCCAGTCGGCGCGCATCATGAAGCAGTGCCTCAACGAGATGCCGGAAGGGCCGATCGCCAGCTTCGACCGCAAGGTCTCCCCGCCCAAGCGCGGCGAGATGAAGAAGTCGATGGAAGCGCTGATCCACCACTTCAAGCTCTATACCGAGGGCTTCCACGTCCCCGCGGGCGAAGTCTATGTGGCGACCGAAAGCCCCAAGGGCGAATTCGGTGTCTATCTGGTCAGCGACGGCTCCAACAAGCCCTATCGCTGCAAGATTCGCCCGACCGCCTTCAGCCATCTGCAGGCGATGGACTTCATGATGAAGGGCCACATGCTGGCCGATACAACCGCTGTACTGGGCGCGATGGACATCGTGTTCGGAGAATGTGACCGATAATGGCTGACGCAGTTCATATCCCCGATGAGGCCGAAACCCGCGCGCGCTGGGGCGCGTTCGAGTGGACGCCCGAAAATGCCGAGCAGGCAAAGAAGGTCATCGCGCGCTATCCCGCCGGTCGCCAGCAGTCGGCGGTGATGCCGCTGCTCGACCTGGCCCAGCGCCAGGTCGGTGCGGAAACGCAGACCAATGGCTGGCTGCCGGTTCCGGTCATGGAATATATCGGGCGTCAGCTCGATATGCCGTACATGCGCGTCTATGAGGTCGCGACCTTCTACACCATGTACAATCTGGCGCCGGTCGGCCGCTACCATGTGCAGGTCTGCGGCACGACGCCGTGCATGCTGCGCGGGTCGGACGATGTCTTTGCCGCGTGCAAGAACAAGGGCCTGGTCAAGGGCGGCACGACCCCCGACGGCCTGTTCACCCTCAATGAGGTCGAATGCCTTGGTGCCTGCGCCAACGCGCCGATGGTCCAGATCAACGACGATAATTTCGAAGATCTGACCTACGACAGCACCATCGCCATCCTGGAAACGCTGGCCGCCGGCGGCCAGCCCAAGATCGGCCCGCAGATCGATCGCCAGACCAGCGCGCCGGAAGGTGGCCCGACCACCCTCAAGGAGATGGTCGGTGAAAATCACGACTATCGCGGTCAATGGAACGAAGGAGCGACGGCATGACCGATGCACCCGCAGCAGCTCCGACTCCGGCCCCCTTCGTCGGGCCGCTGTCCGACAAGGACCGCATCTTCACCAACGTCCACGGCTTCCAGGATTGGGGCGTCGACGCCGCGATGAAGCGTGGCGATTGGGACAATACCAAGAAGCTGATGGAAATCGGCCAGGACGCGATCATCGACACCATCAAGGCGTCGAACCTGCGCGGCCGTGGTGGCGCCGGCTTCCCGACCGGCATGAAGTGGAGCTTCATGCCCAAGGAAAGCAAGGACGGTCGTCCGAGCTTCCTGGTCATCAACGCCGACGAATCCGAACCGGGTTCGTGCAAGGACCGCGAAATCATTCGCCACGATCCGCACAAGCTGATCGAAGGCGCGCTGATCGCCGGTTTCGCGATGCGGGCGCGTGCCGCCTACATCTATATCCGCGGTGAGTTCATCTATGAGGCGAAGGTGCTCTTCGCCGCCGTCGAGCAGGCCTATGAAAAGGGTTTCATCGGCAAGAATGCCTGCGGGTCGGGCTATGATTTCGACGTGTTCGTCCATCGTGGCGCCGGCGCCTATATCTGCGGCGAGGAAACCGCCCAGATCGAAAGCATCGAGGGCAAGAAGGGCCAGCCCCGCCTGAAGCCGCCTTTCCCGGCCGGCGCGGGCCTCTATGGCTGCCCGACCACGGTGAACAACGTGGAATCGATCGCGGTTGCGCCGACGATCCTGCGTCGTGGCGCCGCCTGGTTCAACGGCTTTGGCCGTGAGAATAACCGCGGCACCAAGCTGTTCCAGATCAGCGGTCATGTGAACAAGCCCTGCGTCGTCGAGGAATCGATGTCGATCCCGTTCCGCGAACTGATCGATCGCCATTGCGGCGGCATCCGTGGCGGCTGGGACAATCTGCTCGCGGTCATTCCGGGCGGGTCGTCGGTGCCGCTGGTTCCTGCGAAGGAAATCATGGACGCACCGATGGACTTTGACGGTCTGCGCGCGCTGGGCTCGGGCCTGGGCACCGCCGCCGTCATCGTCATGGACAAGTCGACCGACATCGTCCGCGCCATTTCGCGTCTCTCCTACTTCTACAAGCATGAGAGCTGCGGCCAGTGCACGCCGTGCCGCGAAGGCACCGGCTGGATGTGGCGCGTCATGGAGCGTCTGCGCACCGGCGACGCCGACCAGAGCGAAATCGACATGCTGTTCCAGGTGACCAAGCAGGTTGAAGGCCACACCATCTGCGCGCTTGGCGACGCAGCGGCATGGCCGATCCAGGGGCTGATCCGGCACTTCCGTCCGGAAATCGAGCGCCGGATCAACGAGAACAAGGGTAGTGCCCCCGTCATGGAGGCAGCGGAGTAACCATGCCGAAGGTCAAAGTAGACGGCGTAGAACTCGAAGTCCCGGCGGGCGCCACAGTCCTCCAGGCTTGCGAGCAGGCGGGGAAGGAAATCCCCCGTTTCTGCTATCATGAGCGCCTTTCCATCGCCGGCAATTGCCGCATGTGCCTGGTCGAGGTGAAACCCGGACCGCCCAAGCCGCAGGCTTCGTGCGCGCTCCCGGCCACCGAAGGCCAGGAAATCCGCACCGACAGCGAAATGGTCAAGAAGGCCCGCGAAGGGGTGATGGAGTTCCTGCTCATCAACCACCCGCTGGATTGCCCGATCTGCGACCAGGGTGGCGAGTGCGACCTGCAGGACCAGTCGGTCGCCTATGGCCGTGGTTCGTCGCGCTATGACGAAAACAAGCGCGCCGTCACCGAGAAGAATATGGGTCCGATCGTCAAGACGGTCATGACCCGCTGCATCCAGTGTACCCGTTGTGTGCGCTTTGCAGAGGAAGTCGCGGGCGTGCCGGAAATCGGCGCCATCTATCGCGGCGAGAATATGCAGATCACCACCTATCTCGAACATGCCGCCAAGAGCGAGTTGTCGGGCAATGTGGTCGACCTGTGCCCGGTCGGCGCGCTGACCGCCAAGCCCTACGCTTTCGAAGCGCGTCCGTGGGAACTCAAGAAGACCCATGCGATCGACGTGATGGACGCGGTCGGCACCAACATCCGCCTCGACAGCCGTGGTCGCCAGGTGCTGCGCGCCGTGCCGCGCATCAATGACGACGTGAACGAGGAGTGGGCGTCGGACAAGACCCGTCACAATGTCGACGGTCTGGTCCGCAAGCGCCTCGACAAGCCGTTCGTCCGCAAGGATGGCAAGCTGGTTCCGGCGACCTGGGCGGAAGCCTTTGCTGCCGTCGCCGCCGTCCAGCATGGCGGCAGCGTCGCGGCGATCGCCGGCGACCTGCTCGACTGCGAAACCATGTTCGCGGGCAAGGCGCTGGTCGAAAAGCTCGGCGGTTCGCTGCTGGAAGGCCGCCAGACCGGCCTGTCCTACGACGTGTCGAGCCTGTCGTCGGTGGTGTTCAACACCCCGCTCGCCGATCTCGAAACCGCGGACGTCATTCTGCTGGTCGGCACCAACCTGCGCTGGGAAGCGCCGCTGGTGAACACCCGCATCCGCAAGGCGATCAAGAAGGGCGCGAAGGTCTTTGCCGTCGGTCCTGAATTCGACCTGACCTACAAGGTCGAATGGCTGGGCAATGACGCGTCGCTGCTGGCCAAGCTGCCGGACGCCGTGCTCGAAGCCTTCAAGGGCGCTGCCCGTCCGGCGATGATCGTCGGCGGCGGCGTGCTGGCCAAGGACGGTGCGCATGGCGACACGCTGGCGCTGGTCGAGACGCTGGGCCTGATCAAGGATGGCTGGAACGGTTACAATGTCCTGCACTTCGCGGCGGCCCGCATGGGCGGCCTGATGCTGGGCTATGCGACCAAGGGCGGCATCAAGGCCGTGGCTGCGGCCGCGCCGAAGCTGCTCTTCTCGCTGGGTGCCGACGAAGTCGACTATTCGGCCTTCGAAACCAGCTTCAAGGTCTATGTCGGCCATCATGGCGACAAGGGCGCCCATGCGGCGGACGTGATCCTGCCGGGCGCAAGCTATGCCGAAAAGGCCGGCACCTACGTCAACCTGGAAGGCCGGGTGCAGTTCGGTGAAAAGGCCGTGTTCGCGCCGGGCGATGCCCGCGAGGACTGGTCGATCCTGCGCGCCCTGTCGGAAGCGCTGGGCGCCAAGCTGCCGTTCGACAGCTTCGACGCGCTGCGCGCCGAAATGGTCAAGGCGGTTCCGGCGCTCGGCGTCGAGGGTATCGCCGACTATGGCTGGTCGGTTCCGTCGCTGCCCACCGGTGCGACCGGCGAGCTGGGTTCGCCGATCAAGGATTTCTACCTCACCAACGCGATCTGCCGCGCCAGCCCGACGATGCAGCAATGCTCGGCCGAGCTGATCCATGGTGAAAGCTTCGCGGAGGCCGCAGAGTGACCGCTTTCTTCCAAGGCCTTGGCCTGCCTTTCGAGGGCGCCTGGCTGCTTTCGACCATTGTCGGTATTCTGGTCATCGCACTGCCGCTGATGCTGGCCGTCGCCATGATCATCTATGCCGACCGCAAGATCTGGGCGGCCATGGCGCTGCGCCGTGGTCCCAACGTCGTCGGCCCGCTGGGCCTGCTTCAGTCCTTCGCGGACGGCCTCAAGGTCTTCCTGCAGGAAACCATCGTTCCCTCGGCGTCGAACAAGGCCCTGTTCCTGATCGCGCCGATCATCACCTTCACCGTGGCGCTGATGGCCTGGGCCGTCATCCCCTTCGGCGTCGGCGTGATGGTGTCGAACGTCAATGTCGGCCTGCTCTACATCCTCGCCATCTCGTCGCTCGGCGTCTACGGCGTGGTGCTGGCGGGCTGGGCGTCCAACTCCAAATATCCCTTCTACTCCGCGATCCGCGCCAGCGCGCAGATGATCTCCTATGAAGTCTCGATCGGCTTCATCCTGATCACCGTCGTGCTGTGGGCCGGCAGCTTCAACATGTCGGCGATCGTGGAAAGCCAGAAGGGCTATTATGGCTTCCTCAACGGCAACGGCTTCAACCCGCTGCTGTTCCCGATGGCGATCATGTTCCTGATTTCGGCCATGGCGGAAACGGCGCGCGCGCCGTTCGACCTGACCGAAGCGGAATCCGAACTGGTCGCGGGTTACCAGACCGAATATTCGTCGATGGCCTTCGCGCTCTTCTGGCTCGGCGAATATGCCAACGTCATCCTGATGTGCGGCCTCAATGCGATCCTGTTCTGGGGTGGCTATCTGCCGCCGTTCGACTGGGCGCCGCTGTACATGGTGCCGGGCATCATCTGGTTCCTGCTCAAGATCGCCTTCTTCTTCTTCGTCTTCTCCTGGGTGAAGGCGACGGTGCCCCGCTACCGTTATGACCAGCTGATGCGGCTGGGCTGGAAGATCTTCCTGCCGACCTCGCTCTTCTTCGTCTTCCTGGTTTCGGGCTTCCTCATGCTGACGCGCTATGGAGGCGCACAATGAGCCTCGGTTACTACGTCAAAAGCTTCACCCTCTGGGAGTTCGTGAAGGCGCACTGGCTGACCTTGAAGTATTTCTTCAAGCCCAAGGCGACGATCAACTACCCGTACGAGAAGAACCCGATTTCGCCGCGCTTCCGTGGTGAACATGCGCTGCGCCGCTATCCCAACGGGGAAGAGCGCTGCATCGCGTGCAAGCTGTGCGAGGCCATCTGTCCGGCGCAGGCGATCACCATCGAGGCGCAGCCGCGCGACGATGGCAGCCGCCGCACCACGCGCTACGACATCGACATGACCAAGTGCATCTATTGCGGCTTCTGCCAGGAAGCCTGCCCGGTCGATGCGATTGTCGAGGGCCCGAACTTCGAGTTCGCGACCGAAACCCGCGAGGAGCTGATCTACGACAAGGCCAAGCTCCTGGAAAACGGTGACAAGTGGGAGCGTGCCATCGCTGCCAATCTTGCTGCCGATGCCCCCTATCGTTAAGCCGCCGGCGTCAAAGGGAATATGAACCTGTGATCCACGTCCTCGCCTTTTACCTGTTCGCCATTCTGGTGGTGAGCAGCGGCGCGCTCACGATATTGTCGCGCAACCCGGTCCACTCGGTCCTCTGGCTGATCCTGGCCTTCTTCAACGCTGCCGGTCTGATGATCCTGCTCGGCGCCGAATTCATCGCGATGCTGCTTGTCATCGTCTATGTCGGTGCGGTCGCGGTGCTGTTCCTGTTCGTCGTCATGATGCTCGACATCGACTTCGCCGAACTGCGCGCCGGCTTCGTCAGCTATCTGCCGTTCGGCCTGCTGATCGCGCTCGTGCTGCTGGCGGAAATCGTCCTGGGAATCGGCCTGTGGAGCGCCGGCCCGATCGAACTCGCGCAGCGTGCGGCCCCGGCCAATCCGGAACTTTCCAACATCCAGGCGATCGGCGGCATTCTCTACACCCGCTACATCTTCCTGTTCGAGGCGGCGGGTATCGTCCTGCTGGTCGCGATGATCGGCGCCATCGTGCTGACCCATCGTGCCCGTGGCGGCGTCCGTGGTCAGAATGTTGCCAAGCAGAACCGCCGTCGTCCGCAGGACGCCGTGCGCAACATCAATCAGCCCGTGGGGCAGGGGGTGGAGCTGTGATCGGCCTTCAACATTATATGGTGGTCAGCGCCATCCTCTTCGTGATGGGGGTGCTCGGCATCTTCATCAATCGCAAGAATGTCATCATCATCCTGATGGCGATCGAGCTGATCCTCCTCAGCGTGAACATCAACCTCGTGGCCTTCAGCGCCTTCCTGGGCGATCTGGTGGGCCAGGTCTTCTCGATGTTCGTGCTGACCGTCGCGGCGGGTGAAGCGGCCATCGGCCTCGCCATCCTCGTCATTTACTTCCGTGGTCGCGGCACCATCGCCGTCGACGATGTCAACCGGATGAAGGGCTGAGCCAAATCCCATGATCCAGCTTATCGTCCTTCTCCCGCTGCTCGCCGCAGCCATCGCCGGCCTTGGCAACAAGGCCTTGGGCAAGCTGCCCGCGAAGATCGTCACGACCGGCGCGCTGTTCGCAGCCTGCGCCATGTCTTGGCCGATCTTCATCAGCTTCCTGACCGGCCACGCCGAACCCTATGTCGCGCCCGTCTTCACCTGGATCGAAAGCGGCAGCTTCGATGCCCAGTGGGCGCTGCGGGTCGACACCATGACGGCGGTCATGCTGGTGGTCATCACCAGCGTGTCCAGCCTCGTCCACCTCTATAGCTGGGGCTATATGGACGAAGAGCCGGATCAGCCGCGCTTCTTCGCCTATCTCTCGCTCTTCACCTTCGCGATGCTGATGCTCGTGACCGCGAACAATCTGCTGCAGATGTTCTTCGGTTGGGAAGGTGTGGGTCTGGCCTCCTACCTGCTGATCGGTTTCTGGTTCCGTAAGCCTTCGGCCAACGCGGCCGCGATCAAGGCGTTCGTCGTCAATCGCGTCGGCGACCTTGGCTTCATGATGGGCATTTTCGGCACCTATCTGGTGTTCAATACCATCTCGATCCCGGAAATCCTGGAAATGGCCCCGTCGATGGCCGGTTCGACCATCGGCTTTCTGGGCCACCGCTTTGACACCATGACCGTGCTCTGCCTGCTGCTGTTCATCGGCGCGATGGGCAAGTCGGCACAGCTTGGCCTCCACACCTGGCTTCCCGACGCGATGGAAGGCCCGACCCCGGTGTCGGCGCTGATCCACGCGGCTACCATGGTCACCGCCGGCGTCTTCATGGTCTGCCGTCTGTCGCCGATGTTCGAAATGTCGCCGACCGCGCTGACCGTGGTCACCTATGTCGGTGCCGCCACCTGTCTGTTCGCCGCCACCGTCGGCACCGTGCAGACCGACATCAAGCGCGTCATCGCCTATTCGACCTGTTCGCAGCTGGGCTACATGTTCTTTGCGGCCGGTTGCGGCGCCTATGGCGCGGCGATGTTCCACCTCTTCACCCACGCCTTCTTCAAGGCGCTGCTGTTCCTGGGCGCCGGCTCGGTCATCCATGCGATGCATCATGAGCAGGACATGCGCTACTATGGCGGCCTGCGTAAGAAGATCCCCGTGACCTTCTGGACCATGACGCTCGGTACCCTCGCCATCACGGGCGTCGGCCTGCCGCTCGTCGGCGTCGGTTTCGCCGGCTTCTATTCGAAGGACGGCATTCTCGAAGCGGCCTTCGCGTCGGGCGGTGCTGGCATCGGTGCCTATTATGTCGGCGTGTTCGCCGCGCTGCTGACCAGCTTCTACAGCTGGCGCCTGGTCTTCCTGACCTTCTTCGGCAAGCCGCGCTGGACCCAGTCGGAACATATCCAGCATGCCCTCCATGACTCTCATGGGCACGACGATCACGGCCACGGCCATGACGATCACGCCCATGCCGGCCATGATCATGACGATCATGCCCACGCACACGCCGATCATGGCCATGACCATCATGCCCATGACGCTGGCGACGGCACCGGTGGCTACCATCCGCATGAAAGCGGCCTGGTCATGCTGATCCCGCTGCTGGTGCTCAGCCTGGGCGCCGTGCTCGCCGGCTTCGTCTTCCACGACCAGTTCATTGGTCCGGAAGGGGGCATCGAGTTCTGGAAGGGCGCCCTGGCGTTCGACAGCCACCTGATGCACGCCGCGCATGAAGTGCCGACCTGGGTCAAGTTCGGTCCGTTCACCGTGATGCTGACCGGCCTGGTCATTGCCTGGCTGGCCTACATCAAGAACACCGACTGGCCGCAGCGCTTCGTCGCCACCTTCGGCGCCCTGCACCAGTTCCTGCTCAACAAATGGTATTTTGACGAGCTGTACAACTTCCTGTTCGTCAAGCCCGCCTTCGCCATCGGCCGCTTCTTCTGGCAGTTCGGTGACGTCGGCTTCATCGACCGCTTCGGCCCCAACGGGCTGGCTGCTCTGGTCGTGCAGGGCAACAAGATCACCCGTCGGCTTCAGTCCGGCTACCTCTACACCTATGCGCTGGTGATGCTGATTGGCCTCGCCGCGGCTGCAACCTGGGCGATGACACGATAATGGACGGCTTCCCCATCCTCTCCCTGATGATGGCAGTGCCGATGGCTGGTGCCATCGCCTGCCTCTTCGCTGGCGCCAATAATGCGCGCTGGATTGCGCTGATCGCCACGCTGGTCGATCTGGTCCTGGGCATCGTCCTGTGGGTCAACTTCGATCAGTCGGGCGCAGGCGCCCAGTGGCAGTTCACCGAATATGCGCCGATCTTCGGCCGCTTCGCGTGGGCGCTCGGGATCGACGGCATCGCCTTGCTGCTGATCGCGCTGACCGTGTTCCTGATGCCGATCTGCATCGGCGCCAGCTGGAACGCGATCAACAAGCGCGTCGGCGAATATATGGCGGCGTTCCTGTTCATGGAGGTGCTGATGATCGGCGTCTTCACCGCGCAGGATCTCTACCTCTTCTACATCATGTTCGAAGCCGGCCTGATTCCGATGTATCTGATCATCGGTATCTGGGGTGGTGCGAACCGTATCTACGCCTCGTACAAATTCTTCCTCTACACGCTGCTCGGCTCGGTCCTGATGCTGATCGCGATGATGTGGATGGTGCATGAGGCCGGCACGACCCGCATCCCCGACCTGATGGCTTACAACTTCGATCCGAAGATCCAGATCTGGCTGTTCCTCGCCTTCTTCGCCAGCTTCGCGGTGAAGATGCCGATGTGGCCGGTCCACACCTGGCTGCCCGACGCGCACGTTCAGGCGCCGACCGCCGGTTCGGTCATCCTTGCAGGCGTGCTGCTGAAGATGGGTGGCTACGGCTTCATCCGCTTCTCGCTGCCGATGTTCCCGGAAGCCTCGGCACAGCTCGCGCCCTGGGTCTGGGGCCTGTCGATGGTCGCCGTCGTCTATACCAGCCTCATCGCGCTGGTTCAGTCGGACATGAAGAAGCTGATCGCCTATTCGTCGGTCGCGCACATGGCGATCGTCACCATCGGCCTGTTCGCCTTCAACCAGGCGGGCCTGGAAGGCGCGATGATGGTCATGCTGGGTCACGGCCTCGTCTCGGGCGCGCTGTTCCTCTGCGTCGGCGTCATCTATGACCGTCTGCACACCCGTGAGATCAACCGCTATGGTGGCCTCGCGATCAACATGCCGCGCTACGCCGTGCTGTTCCTGCTCTTCACCATGGCTTCGGTCGGTCTGCCGGGCACCAGCAACTTCGTCGGCGAATTCCTGTCGCTGATGGGCATCTATCAGGTTTCGACCTGGGCGGCGCTGATCTGCACCACCGGCATCATCCTGGGTGCGGCCTATATGCTCTACCTCTATCGCCGCATTTGCTACGGCGATCAGGTGAACGCCGATGCCGCCGCCATGCCCGACCTGTCGGCGCGTGAAATCTGGCTGCTCGCCCCGATTGCCGCGGCGGTGCTCTGGATGGGCGTCTATCCGGAAAGCTTCCTGGCCCCGATGCGTCCCGACATCCGCGCGCTCGAAGCGCGTCTCGCCCCTGCGGCTCCCGCAGGAGATTCCCAGATCAAGATGGGTGCGCCCAAGCCGGTAGGCGAGGGCCATCATGAAGAAGCCGCTGCGCACGGGGAGGCGCACTAATGATCGAAACCGCTTCCCTTCTGGCCGTACTGCCGGAACTCATCCTCACCGGCTCCGGCTTGGTGCTGATGCTGATCGCTGCCTTCGGTGGTGACCGCTCGACCCATGCCGTCAACTGGCTGGCAGTGCTTGCGCTGCTCGCCGCCGGCCTCAGTCTCTGCACCTCGATGGCGCATGGCCCTGTCGCGTTCGACGGCCTGGTCCGTGCCGACGCCTTCTCGGTCTATGCCAAGGCGTTGATCTATGGCGCGGCCGGTGCGGCCATCCTGCTGGCCCCGCGCTTCTTCGCCACCGGCGGCGCGCTGCGTCCCGAATATGCCGTCCTGATCGTCTTTGCCGCCATCGGCATGGGCATGATGGTGTCGGCCGGCGACATGCTGACGCTCTATGTCGGCCTGGAAATGAACAGCCTCGCGTCCTACGTGCTGGCCAGCTTCATGCGCCAGGACGAGAAATCGTCGGAAGCGGGCCTGAAATATTTCGTGCTCGGTTCGTTGGCCAGCGGCATCCTGCTCTACGGCATCTCGCTGCTCTACGGCTTCACTGGTTCGACCGCGTTCGACGGCATCGCCATCGCCATGGGCGACGGCGTGTCGAAGGGCGAGCTGTTCGGCCTGGTCTTCGTGCTCGCGGGCCTCGCCTTCAAGATCAGCGCCGTGCCGTTCCACATGTGGACGCCCGACGTCTATGAAGGTGCGCCGACCCCGGTCACCGCCTTCTTCGGCAGCGCGCCGAAGGTCGCCGCGATGGGCCTGATGGTCCGCGTCGCGATCGAAGCGCTCGGCCCGGCCGGTCTCGACTGGCAGCAGATCATCATCTTCGTTGCGCTCGCGTCGATCCTGTTCGGTGCGGTCGCAGCGATCGGCCAGACCAGCATCAAGCGTCTGATGGCCTATTCGTCGATCAACAATGTCGGCTTTGCGCTGGTCGGCCTCGCCGCCGGCACGCCCGCCGGCGTGGCCGCGACGATGAGCTACATGGCGATCTACGTCGTCATGACCATCGGCGCCTTCGCCTGCATCCTTCAGATGCGGGATGCCGACGGCAAGCCGGTCGACACGATTGCCAGCCTCGCCGGCCTGTCGCAGTCGCGCAAGGGCCTGTCGGCCGCCTTCGCGATCTTCATGTTCTCGATGGCCGGTATCCCGCCGCTGTTCGGCTTCTGGGCGAAGTTCCTGGTGTTCGATGCTGCGGTCGCCGCCAACCTGACCGCGCTCGCCGCCTTCGGCATCGCCATGTCGGTGATCGGCGCCTTCTATTATCTCAAGATCATCAAGACGATCTATTTCGACGAGCCGGCCGCGCCCTATGAGGCGAAGGGCGGGGCGGTCGAGAATATCATCATGGCCGCCTGCGCCATCGTGATCGTCTTCGGTTATCTGCTTAACCCGCTGCTGGACAAGGCCAGCGCGGCTGCGGCGGCCTCACTGTTCTGACGCAGTTTCGCACCGTAGAAGAAACCGGCTCCACCAATGCCGACATGCTGGCATTGGCGGAGCAGGGTGAAACCGAGGGCCTCTGGCTGCGCGCAAAGCGACAGTCCGGAGGCCGCGGTCGTTTGGGCCGGGCGTGGGAAAGCCCGGTCGGCAATCTCTATTGCTCCACCCTGATCCGGCTGCAGCCGGGCGACCCGATGGCGCACACGCTGGCGCTGGTCGCGGCGAACGCCGTCCATGCGCTGGTCGCGCCGCTCTGTGCCGGACAGGCGCGGATCAAATGGCCCAATGACATATTGGTCGACGGCGCGAAGATCGCCGGCATATTGCTGGAACGCACCGGCGATGCCGTGGTCGTCGGCATCGGCATCAACGTCACCCATTTTCCGCAGGGTCTCGACCGGCCGGTCACCAGCCTCGTCGCGCAGGGCGCGGACGGGGAGCGGGCGGACGCCGCCGCGCTGCTGGAGCGCCTCGCCCAGCTTTTCGCCCATTGGCTGGCGATCTGGCGTGCCCAGGGGCTTGATCCGGTGCGCACCCACTGGCTGCTCAATGCCCATCCGACCGGCACGCCGATGCGCGTCGTCCAGCCCGATGGCGACGTGGTGGAGGGCGGTTTCGGCACGCTCGACAGCCAGGGCATGTTGATCCTGCGCTTGGCGAATGGCGATACCCGTGCCATTCATGCCGGCGATATCTTTCTCATCTGAGGGTTCGGCCATGCTTCTCGCGATCGACGCGGGCAACACCAATGTCGTTTTCGCGCTGCTCGACGGGCGTGAGATCAAGACGCGCTGGCGCATCGCCACCGATCCGCGCCGCACCGCTGACGAATATGCGGTGTGGCTGAACCAGCTTTTGATGCTGGAAGGCTACGCCATGGCCGATGTGGACGCGGTGATCGTCGCCACGGTCGTGCCGCGCGCGCTTCACAATCTTCAGGTGCTGGCAGACAAATATTTCAAAACCACCGCGCTGGTCGCCGGCCAGGGGCTGGTCGACTGGGGCATCGAACTGGACGTGGCCGAACCGGCCTCGGTCGGCGCCGACCGGGTTGTAAACGCGATCGCGGCCCACCATCTTTATGAGGGCGACCTGATCGTGATCGATTTCGGCACGGCGACGACCTTCGACGTGGTGGACTATCGTGGCGCTTATAAGGGCGGCATCATCGCGCCAGGCATCAATCTGTCGCTCGATGCGCTGGTGGCGGCTGCGGCCAAGCTGCCCCGCATCGCGATCGCCCCGCCAGAGAACCGATCGGTTATCGGTCGCACCACGGCCGACGCCATGCTGATCGGCGTCTTCTGGGGCTATGTGGCGATGATGGAGGGGCTGGTCGCCCGGATGCGGGCCGAGATCGGCCGCCCGACCAAAGTGATTTCGACCGGAGGACTCGCCGTCCTCTTCAATGACAATAGCGATATTTTCGATGCGATCGCGCCCGACCTGACGATCCAGGGCCTCGCATTGCTGTACGAACGGAGTTTACAGACAGAATGACACCCAAGGACGAGCTGCTCTTCCTGGCCCTCGGCGGCTCGGGCGAGATCGGCATGAACGTCAATCTTTATGGTTGCCAGGGCAAATGGGTCATGGTCGATCTCGGCCTGACTTTTGCCGACCCGCTTTATCCCGGCGTCGAGCTGGTGCTGCCTGACCTTGCCTTCATCGAGGAGCGCAAGGACGACCTGCTCGGCATCGTGCTGACCCATGGCCATGAAGACCATATCGGCGCCATCCCCTATCTGGCGGCGGACCTGGGCGTGCCGCTCTATGCCACGCCCTTCACCGCCGGCCTGATCCGGCTGAAGCTGGAGGAAGAGGGCCTGACCAAGGAGGTCAAGCTCCACGTCATCGAGAATGAAGGCAGCTTCAATCTCGGTCCGTTCGGCTTCCGCTACGTGCCGCTGGCCCATTCGATTCCGGAGGGCAATGCCGTCCTGATCGACACGCCGCATGGCCGCATCTTCCACACCGGCGACTGGAAGCTGGACGCCGCCCCGCTGCTTGGCCAGCCCTCCACCCCGGAGGAACTGACCGCGATCGGCGACGAGGGCGTGCTGGCCTTGGTGTGCGACAGCACCAACGTCTTCAATCCAGAACCATCGGGTTCTGAAAGCACGGTGCGCGATGGCCTGATGCAGACCGTCGCGGCGGCGAAGGGCCGCGTACTGGTCACCACCTTCGCCTCCAACGCTGCGCGCGTGCAGACGCTGGGCGAGGTCGCGGCCGCCACGGGCCGCAAGCTGTGCGTCGCCGGCCGCTCGCTCGATCGCATCATCAGTACCGCCAAGGCCGCCGGCTATCTCAAGGATTTCCCGCCGCTGGTCGACTGGGACGATGCGATGGACCTGCCGCGTTCGGAAGTGATGTTCATCGCCACCGGCGGCCAGGGTGAGGCGCGCGCCGCGCTCTCGCGCATCGCCTTTGACAGCCACCCGATCAAGCTGGCCGAGGGCGACACCGTCGTCTTCTCGTCCAAGCAGATTCCGGGCAATGAGATCGCGATCGGCCGCATCCAGAATGCGCTGGCGACCAAGGGCATCATCATGGTGACCGACCGCCAGGCCGAGGTCCATGTCTCGGGCCATCCGGGCCGCCCGGAACTGGAATCCATGTATCGCTGGATCCGGCCCGCCATCCTGCTGCCGGTCCATGGCGAACGCCGCCACATGGCGGAACAGGCGCGGCTTGGCCTCGCCACCGGCATCCCCGATGCCGTGGTCCAGTCGAACGGCGACCTGCTGCGCCTGGCGCCGGGCAAGCCGACGATCATCGGCCATGAGGATACCGGCCGTCTGGTGCTTGACGGCGACGTCATCCTGCCCGCCGACGGCGCGACCATGAACGAACGGCGCAAGCTCGGCCTGCACGGCCAGATCAGCGTCGCCGTGGCGCTCGATGCCAAGAACCGCCTGATCGGCGAACCCGTGCTGCGCACCCAGGGCGTGCCGGTGGAGGAAGACAAGGATGCCTTCCTCGCCGAAGCGGCCGAGGAAGCGGCAGCGGTCGTGCCCAAGGGATCGATGGAGCAGGAAGCCCTGCGCGAACGCCTGCGCCTCGCCGTGCGCCGCACCGCGACCCGCTGGACCGGCAAGAAGCCGATCGTCGACGTGCTGCTGATCCGCGCATGATATGAGAGAGCGCCGTTCGCGATCCTGCGGGAGCAAGGCGAACGGCGCTTTCGCAAATGCTCAGAAGATTCTAGGCTCAGGCCGATCAAGATTGAATCGTCATGGCGAGCGAAAAAGCGCCGCCATGACGGGAGAGGATAGGGGCATGCGCTGCAATTTCGGGCGGGCCGGATGAACTGGTACGCCATCTTCGCCATCTATGTGCTGTTCTGGGTGATCAGCGCCTTCCTCGTCCTGCCCTTCGGCCTGCGCACGCCCGACGAGACGGGCGAGCTACTGCTGAAAGGCCAGGCGGACAGCGCCCCCAGCAACTTCCGCCCCGGCCGCGTCATGCTGCGCGCCACCCTGCTCTCGGCCGTTCTGTTCGGCCTCTATTATGCCAATTATGTGCAGGGCTGGGTCACGATCGACAACATCCCCGGCCTCCATCCGCCACGCTGAGCGGGGATGCTATGTACCGGCGGCGCGGGCAAAACCGATGCCGTGGAAGCGCCACGCAGGGATGGCTAACGACCGCCTGCTTTTCCTCCCGTCATCCCCGCGGAGGCGGGGATCCATCTCGCCAGCGTGGGACCAGAGAGAAGGTTAGGAGATAGATTCCCGCCTACGCGGGAATGACGAATAAGGGTGGGAAGCGGACTGTCTTGTTTCGACCTTAACGGTGGCCAAAGCTGACTGGCACGCCCCTTTTTCAGCTATGTTTTAGCCCATCGTGCCTTGGTTTGGCGGAATCGAAAAAAGAGGACGATCAATAAGAAGGGCACCCAAAAATAGAAAGCTTCTGGGGTGGACGTCAGACCTATCCAAACTTGTCCGCCTAAAAATGCCAATAGCCCCAAGTCAATAATCGCATTTCCCACAATACTTAAAGTTTTGTGCGATTTTTCTGATTTCCAATTCCGCGCCTCTGGCTTGAAGAGAAACCAAATTGCAATTCCTTGAAGCGCAATGCTGGCGACGGGAAATGCCATCGCGTAGTCGGGCAAAGCAGGCTGTTGCGTTCGGAATAATTGCATCACTGTTAGAATGAAATTTCCAACCAGTATCCATTTCGCAATGCGACTGCCAATGCGAGCCACCATTAGACACAGCAACACGAATAAAGAAAGAATGATCAGCAAGATGGTATATATCGCAAACGCTGACAGCTTCTCATTCGCTATCGGCGGCGAAATTAGGAAGGAGATGGCTGATGCGGCGATTGAGCATAGATAAAACCGCTCAAAGGCCCGCAATGCATTCGGCCTCATAACCCTACCCCTCAAACTCGTAACGATGTCGGCTAATAGGTTGGATAATTTGTCAAAGCAACGGCCGCAAATGGTCGCAGGCCGCCCTACCCACATCCGTCTGCCGGACTTGACCCGGCATCCCGCTTTTCTCGCTTTGCGAGCGCGCCCCGACCAAGGCCGCGCTCCCTCTGTCCTATTCGGCCCGTTCATGATCTAATCCAGCCATGAACAGCCGTCTCTCTCGCAAGCATGTCCAGAATTGTCGCGCCGCTGTCGCGTCCCTGTCGCCTGACTGTCGCGTCGGTGGTGCGGGACAGTGACCCTGATCGTGACGCAATAGTCGCGCCACAGGCGCGTCGGTGTCGCGTCGCGGGCGCGTGACAGGTGCAAAAGGCCCGAAATGGCCCGACGACACTGTGAACTTCGGGCCGAAATATACTGTCGCGTCATTCGCCCGACACGCCGACCCTCAAGGCGGCAAATTCGCGCTGTCCTACACCGCGCGCCTCCGCCACAATGCACACGGCTCTTTGACCTGTCGGATATGCCCGCGCGCCGCAGAGGCCAGCCCTAGGGGCGATCGACATTCAGATGATGACGTGACGAAAATGGTGGTTTTCCGTGACCCGGAGCGCAGCGTACTTAAAGTACGTGAGCACCGGAAGCGCGGGAAACCGCCATTTGCAGGCCGTCAGGGCTGGATGTCGATCGCCCCTACCGCTTGCGCGTCAATTCCCGCATCGCCTCGTCCAGCCCCTCCAAGGTCAGCGGATACATACGCTCGTTCATCAGGTCGCGGATGATGCGGGTCGACTGGCTATAGCCCCAATGTTCCGCCGGCGCGGGGTTGAGCCACACGGTCGCGGGATAGGTATGGGCAACGCGCTGCAGCCAGACGGCACCGGCTTCCTCATTCATATGCTCCACCGACCCGCCGGGATGGCTGATCTCATAGGGGCTCATCGCCGCGTCGCCGACGAAGATCACCTTATAATCATGGCCATATTTGTGCAGCACGTCCCAGGTCGGGGTGCGCTCGGCAAAGCGGCGGCGATTATCCTTCCACACGCCTTCATAGAGGCAGTTATGGAAATAGAAGAATTCCATATTCTTGAATTCGCTGGTCGCGGCGGAAAACAGCTCCTCGCACAGCTTGATATGTGGGTCCATTGAGCCGCCCACGTCCAGGAACAGCAGCAGCTTGACCGCATTGTGCCGCTCGGGCCGCATCCGGATGTCGAGCCAGCCCTGCCGCGCGGTGCCGCGGATCGTGGCGTCCAGGTCCAGTTCGTCGGCCGCGCCCTCCCGCGCAAAACGGCGCAGCCGGCGCAGCGCCACCTTGATGTTGCGAGTGCCGATCTCGCGATTGCTGTCCAGATTGGCGAATTCGCGCTTTTCCCACACCTTAATCGCGCGCTTATGCCGGCTTTCCCCGCCGATCCGCACGCCCTCGGGATTATAGCCGCCATGGCCGAAGGGGGAGGTGCCGCCGGTGCCGATCCACTTGCTGCCGCCCTGGTGGCGCTCCTTCTGTTCCTCCAGCCGCTCCTTTAGCGTCTTCATGATCTCGTCCCAGTCGCCCAGCGACTTGATCTTCTCCATCTCTTCGGGGCTGAGGAACTTCTCCGCGACCAGGCGCAGCCATTCCTCGGGTATCTCCGCCTCGACCCCATCCTGGCCCAGCAGCCCCTTGAACACGCGGGCAAAGACCTGGTCGAACCGGTCGATCAGCCCCTCATCCTTCACATAGGTGGCGCGGGCGAGATAATAGAAATCCTCGGGCCGCCGCTCGATCACGTCGCGGTCCAGCGCTTCCAGGAGCAGCAGATGCTCCTTGATGCTGGCGGGGATGCCGGCGGCGCGCAGCGCGTCGAGGAAATTGAGCATCATGGTGCCGATCTTGTCGGCCAGCGCGCCGGGCGATGCAAGCGCCGGGCGGATCGCATTGGCGAAATATTAAGTGTTGCGCCGCACGGTAAACAGTTCAGTATTCATTGTGACAGTTAAGTTGCGGGGGCGGCTTGGAAAACGGAGAATTGTTGGCTGACCTGGGGGAACGGTCGGGCGACATAGCATTGCAATGCAGCGAAACCGCTGGATTTCTGGGCGAAGTGAACCGCCGGATCCAGGGCGATTCGGCGCGCCTGTCGGACTTGCAGGCAAACATGCAGACGCTGACCGCCAGCCAGAATGAGAGCGTGGCGGCGGCCCAGGAGTTGAGCCTCACCGCCGGGCGCGCCGGGCGCATCATCGCCGAGGGGCATGATGTCATCACTCTGTCGCTGGGCGAGGTGGCGGGGCTGGTCGAGCATGTCACCGGCCTCGAAGGCCATTTGCGCCAGTTCCTGCAGGTGATCGAGGCGGTGGGCGGCATTTCCGACCAACTCGGCACGATCGCCCGCCAGACCCGCCTGCTGGGCGTCAACGCCGCGATCGAGGCGGCGCGCGGCGGCGAGGCGACGATGGGCTTTGCCGTCGTGGCGGAGGAAATCCGCCGGCTTGCCGAGCAGGCGGCCGAATCCTCGGCCTCGGTCGGCAGCAAGCTTGGCCAGCTCGACCGCGATGCCCGGCATCTGATCGGGGGGGTGGAGGCGAATATCCAGCGCGGCCGCGACGTCGGCACCCATATCGACCAGCTGCGCCTGTCCATGGCGGAAATCGCCTCGCTGGTGACCCAGTTTGGCGAGCGCTCCAGCGCGATCGTCGCCTGCACCGACGAGGCGGACGCGCATGTCGCGGCGCTGGATCAGGGGCTGGCGCTGTTCGGCCGATCCTCGACCGAGAGCGCGGGACGTGTCGACATGGCCCGCGACAAGATCGAGACGCTGGAGAGCCTGGCCAATGACATGCTCAACACCGCGGCGCAGAGCCGTCTGCGCACCCGCAACAGCCATTATATCGCACTGGCCGAGGATGGCGCGGCCGAGGTTGCGGCGCTGATCGAGGATGCGCTGGCCCGTGGCGAACTGTCGCAACAGGCTTTGTTCGATCGCAGCCATCGACCGATCGCGGGGTCTGAGCCGACCCAATATCAGACTGGTTTCACCGCCTATGCCGATCTGCGGGTGCGGCCGTTGCTCGACCGCCATACCGCGAAGGACGCGACCATCATCGGTTGCTGCCTGATCGACATGGACGGCTATCTGCCCACCCATATCAGCGCGCGCAGCCAGCCCCAGCGCATCGGCGACCCGCGCTGGAACATGGAACATGCCCGCAACCGGCAGATATTCATGGACGCCCAGACCCGCCGCGCGCTCGATGGCGACGATGATTTCTACCTCTTCACCTATCGCCAGAATCTGGGGGAGGGGCGTTATCGGGCGTTGCGCAGCGTGTTCGTGCCGCTGCGCTTCGCCGGGCGGCGCTGGGGCCTGTATGAGGTCGGCTATCTGATCTGATCGACGCGCCTTATGCCATGGATCAGCGAGACCAGCACGAAGGAGATAATCATCAGCAGATACCAGGCGCCCAGCTTCATCAGGCTGACCATCTCCCAGCCATGGCGCTGGCTGGGGTAGGTCCAGGCATTGGCGAATGTACCGATATTCTCCGCCAGCCAGATGAACAGTGCGACCAGGAAGAAGCCGAGCAGCAGCGGCATCCGCCGTGCTTCCCGCCAGGGCGTGAACCAGATCCACGTTCGCCCGAACAGCAGGATGGCGGCGGCGAACAGGGTGATCCGCACATCGGGCAGCCAGTGATGGGCGAAGAAATTCACATAGATGGCGCTCGCCAGCAGCGCCGTTGCCCAGACCGGCGGATAACGGCTGAAACCGAAGTCGAAGATGCGCCAGACCCGCGCGATATAGCTGCCGACGGCGGCATACATGAAGCCGGGAAAGAGCGGCACGGGGCCGATATGGAGCAGGCTGGCCTCCGGATAGACCCAGCTTCCCGCATGGGTCTTGAACAATTCCATGATCGTGCCGATCAGGTGGAAGGCGCAGATCACCAGTGCCTCGCGCGGACTTTCCAGCCGCAGGGCCAGCATCGCGATCTGGATCGCGACTGCGGCCAGGGTCAGGAAATCATAGCGATGCAGCGGCGCGCCGGCGGGATAGAAAAGATGGGTCGCGAGCAGCAGGGCCAGCATCAGTCCGCCGAACAGGCAGGCCCAGCCCTGTTTGAAGCCGAACAGCAGGAACTCATAGGCCCAGGCGCGCGGCCCCGCCGCGACGCGGACCGATTCCAGATGGGCGCGTATCCGCGCAAAGCGGGTCGCGCCCGTGGGGTCGTTCATGTCCCGATGTCTAGCGCGCCATGGCCCGGACGCCAATCATTCCGGCCCCGACAAAAGGGCTTTGCAGCGCGCGCATGATCGTTAAGCTGGCGGAACGACAAAAAATGAGGAGAGGCTGCCGATGGCGGGACGGCGATGGACGCGGGGTGTGGCTTTGGCGCTGCTCGGCGCGTCGGGCGCGGCGCTGGGCACCGATACGCCCCAGCAGGCCCAGGACGAGATCGTCGTGATCGCCGCCCGGATGAAGATCATCAACATCGAATATGCGCTTCGTGGCCCCTGGCTCAAGGCCTGCAATCTCGACGGGACGACCGGCACGCCGGCGGCCGACCGGGCGATCTGCATGTTGCTGCAACAATGCCTGCTCGACGGGAAGACAAGGCGCGAAGAGGCCAAGCAATGCGTCAATGCCCGGATCGATGATCTCGCCAATCATCGGGGCACCCTGCCTGCGCTGGTGAGCGAAGCCGCGCTTGAAACCTCCGCTGCCGGGCAGGATGCACAAGCGGACGAAGCTGAAAAATCCGACGCGATCATCGTCACCGGCGCGCGCCATGTCATCAATCCTGGCCTGTGGCGCTTTACCGAGATCGGCACCTATGTAAGCAGCATGTCCGGACATCATCCTCCCGGCACCCGCCAGTGGGAGGCCTGCATCCCCGATCGCCGCGATGACCTGGCGATCCGCTATGCCGTGGAGGGCCCGCCCCTGCCGGCTGGAACCGGTGGCCCGCATGGATGCCGCCAATGGCGGGTCACTGTGTCAGGGCGCAAATTCGAGGGGCGACTATATTGCGGCCGTGCGCATGGGGGCTTTTCCTATGGCAGGATGAACGGAACGGTCACGGGCGACGGGTTGGAGGCATCTGCCGAACACAAGACTGTTGGCGGACGGGGGCCGCGCGGGAAGGGGCCCGAGAAGCCGCGCTTCTTCGGGAGCCTGAAGACGGAATTGTCGGGGGAGCGCGTCGGCGTGTGCCCCGGTCGCTGATCGGAAGCGAAAGGGCGCTCCGGATAATGTCCGGAGCGCCCAGGATTTTCTAAAACCGCCTCAGTTGGGCTTGCGCGCGCCCTGGCTGATCGTAACCTCGCCATTGGCGGCATAGAGTGCCGTGGCTTCGGCCTGGGCGGTCTGGGGATCCTTGCCGTCCAGGATCGCGGCGATCTGGCGGCCGCTCGGCACCTTGTCATAGACGCCGTAAAGGTCGGTCTGGCCGACCATATGGATCGACAGTTGATAGCCAAGGTCGCGGGTGGCGGGATCGAAGGCGAGGACAGTGCCGCTATCGTCGACCGGCACGATGATCGCGCCATCGCTGCGCCCCGTCTGCTGCAGCATGTCATAGCTGCCCTGTGCGGTCTGGACGGTGCCGCGAATGCACAGATTATCCTTGCCCTCGCGCGGGATGCGGACTTCCTGTGGCACAGGCTGGCCGGCGGTGCCGCTTGGCACGGCTTTGGTCAGGCGCGCGTCGCCGCCATCACCGGTCGGGCAGGCACCGAAGCTGGCCGGGCTGGTCGCGTGAAGGCTTGTCGCATCGTCGAATTTCAGGCCGGCCAGCATGCCGTCCAACCCAGCCAGCACCTCGGCGCGGCGCTCGGTCGGGCCAGTGACGCGCAGCTTCACCATCCAGCGCCCGGCATGGGCGAAGGCGGCCGCCGTGGTCAGCGCGCCATCGGCGGCATCGTCATAGACGGCGCGGATGGCCGTGCCCGCGCGGCCGCCGGCGGCGACGCTGTCATAGGCGGTGCGATGGGTCTTGCCGCCAAACCGCTCCATCACCGCCTTGTCGGTCATGTAGGCGGCAAGCGAAGCGTCGGCATAGGCGGGCAGATAGACATAGAGGGTCGCCTGGATGGCGCCATCCTGCGAAATATATTGGGCATAATTGTCGATGCCCTTGCCGCCGTTCGATACTTCGCCGCTCTTGGTCAGCGACAGGCTGGCGACCGTCTGCGGCAGGCTGATGCCGGCGGCGGTGGCACGTATGGCAGTATCACTGGGCGTCCATGCCTCGATATCGTCCGCCGCCTGCGCCAGCGAGGGCAGGGCCAGGCAGAGAGCCATCGAACATAGGAACAACGCACGTCGGGGCATTGGCATCCTCTCTCTCGATCCAGACCGTCTTGGCGCGGCCTTGAATGACAGAGGATCAGAAAATCACGGATTCCGCAGGGGCGCAAGCCGCCTTTACGCCGGCGGGGCCATTTGCCCCGGAAATCGCGACAATTGCGGGCCGTGACAGGTCCATTGCGGCGCAGCATCGGTGGGGATGACGCCTTCGGCCACGACCAGGCCGGGTTCGCCCAATGTCAGGAGCGCGATTCGGCCAGGCTGGCCGGCGGCCTCAGCGCCCCTGGCGCCGCGCCATGAAGGCCAGGCGCTCGAACATCATGATGTCCTGCTCATTCTTGAGCAGCGCGCCGTGCAGCGGCGGGATCGCCTTGGTCGGGTCGGCATTCTGCAGCACGTCGAGCGGCATGTCCTCGTTCAGCAGCAGCTTCAGCCAATCGAGCAATTCACTGGTGCTGGGCTTCTTCTTGAGGCCCGGCACCTCGCGAATGTCGTAGAAAATATCCATCGCCCGGCTGACCAGCATCTTCTGGATGCCGGGGAAATGGACATCGACGATCGCCTGCATCGTGTCGCGATCCGGAAACTTGATATAGTGGAAGAAACAGCGACGCAGGAAGGCGTCGGGCAATTCCTTCTCGTTGTTCGAGGTGATGATGACGACCGGCCGTTCCTTGGCCGCGACCGTCTCGCCGGTCTCATAGACATGGAAGGCCATGCGATCGAGTTCCTGCAACAGGTCGTTGGGAAATTCGATATCGGCCTTGTCGATCTCGTCGATCAGCAGCACGGGCAGGGTGGGGGAGGTGAAGGCCTCCCACAGCTTGCCCTTGCGGATATAGTTGGCGATGTCATGGACCCGCTCGTCGCCCAGCTGGCCGTCGCGCAGGCGGGCGACCGCATCATATTCATAGAGGCCCTGATGCGCCTTGGTCGTCGACTTGACGTTCCATTCGATGAGGGGGGCGTCGATGGCCTTGGCGATTTCCTGGGCCAGCACGGTCTTGCCGGTGCCCGGTTCGCCCTTCACCAGCAGCGGCCGGCGCAGCAGTACCGCGGCATTGACCGCGACCTTCAGATCGTCGGTGGCGACATAATCCTGAGTGCCTTCAAAGCGCATGGCTCTCTTCCGCTCCATCCTTGCTGGAGGACCGGACTAGGCAAAGCGGGATTGGGGCGCAACGCGTTTGTGCGTTGCGGCAAGCGGTGGGGCGATGGATCAGTTCTGCTGTTGCCGGCGGATGGCGGCGCGCGCCTCCAGCACATCCCACAGGCCACGATGCTGGGCCAGGAGTTGGCGCATGCCGAACTGGATCGCGCGATCAACGGCCGGATCGCCACCAATGGCGCGCGCCACGTCCAGCGTTGCCCGATGATCGGGCAGGGAGCAGGGAACCGGTTCGATGCCCGCACGAAGCGCGGCAATGTCCAGCAGCTTGCGCACGGCGCGCCAGTCCAGCACCAGCGCGATCGCTGCGCCCATGGCGCAACCGCGCCGGTCGGACTGGGCCAGCATGTCGAGCGCATGGCGCTGCTGACTGACGATGGTTTCGCAACTGCTCTGGCCCGCCGTGCTGGGGGCGGGGCCGGCGGCCACGGTGACCTGGGTCAGATAGGCGCGCTCCCGCGCAAAGGCGTCGGCGGCCTCGATCAGCCAGCGGCGTGCGGCATTGTCGACCGAGCGGGTGGCCGCGTGATCGATCACGCCAGGATGGCGACCATGGAGCAGGCAGAGATAATAGGCGGCATCGGCAAGGTCGGGCAGGCCAAGGCCATCGCGCGAGCGGGCGTCCTGGCTCGCCTGGGCCAGATAGCTGTGGCTATAGCTGCCATCGGCCCGAACCAGCATGTCCAGGATTTGCGCAATATCGTCGCCCCGGCGCAGCGCCGTCACTTCGCTCATAGAAATTTCCCTGTGGCAACGGCGTAAGGGGCGCCGCTGGGCACAATCTAGGGCAAGGTGCGTAAACGCCGGGTTAAACTTGTCGCTTCGGCTGGTCGCAAATGTGGCACCAATGGTCTAGGCTGTTATGGTTAACAAATGATGCTATCGTCTTGAAAAACAAAAGGCCCGGCTGGAATGTCCGGCCGGGCTCTTGTTTGAAGCGATAATCTGACCGGATTTACTGGTCCAGGAAGCTGCGCATCTTGCGGCTGCGGCTGGGGTGCTTCAGCTTGCGCAGCGCCTTCGCCTCGATCTGGCGGATACGCTCGCGGGTCACGCTGAACTGCTGGCCCACTTCCTCCAGCGTATGGTCGGTGTTCATGCCGATGCCGAAGCGCATGCGCAGCACGCGCTCCTCGCGCGGAGTCAGGCTGGCAAGGACGCGGGTAACCGTTTCCTTGAGGTTCGCCTGGATCGCGGCATCCACCGGGATGATCGCATTCTTGTCCTCGATGAAATCGCCCAGGTGGCTGTCCTCCTCGTCGCCGATCGGCGTTTCGAGGGAGATCGGCTCCTTGGCGATCTTCATCACCTTGCGCACCTTTTCGAGCGGCATCGACAGACGCTCGGCCATTTCCTCCGGCGTAGGCTCGCGGCCCTGCTCGTGCAGGAACTGTCGGCTGGTGCGGACCAGCTTGTTGATCGTCTCGATCATGTGGACCGGGATGCGGATGGTTCGCGCCTGGTCCGCGATCGAACGGGTGATCGCCTGACGGATCCACCAGGTGGCGTAGGTGCTGAACTTGTAGCCGCGGCGATACTCGAACTTGTCCACCGCCTTCATCAGGCCGATATTGCCTTCCTGGATAAGGTCCAGGAACTGCAGGCCGCGGTTCGTGTATTTCTTCGCGATGGAGATGACGAGGCGCAGGTTCGCCTCGACCATTTCCTTCTTCGCGATGCGGGCCTCACGCTCGCCCTTCTGCACCATGTTCACGATGCGGCGGAATTCGCTGAGCGACATGCCGGTCGCCTGGGCGATCTCGCTCACTTCGTTGCGGATGCGTTCGACGGCGCGGCCTTCGGCAGCGGCAAAGGCGGCCCATTTCTTGTCGAGGCCCTGCACCTTTTCCAGCCAGGCATCGTCCAGCTCATGGCCCATATAGCGCTCAAGGAAGTCCTTGCGGCTCACCTTGTGGCGCTCGGCCAAGCGCAGCATCTGGCCACCCAGCGCGGTCAGGCGCCGGTTATAGGCATAGAGCTGATCGACCAGATATTCGATCTTCTGCTGGTGGAACTGGACGCTCTCGACCTCGGCGGTCAGCTGCTCGCGCAGCTCATGATAGCTGTCCTCGGCCTTCTGGCTCAGGCTCTCGCCATTGGCCATGGCGACCATGCGCGATTCCTGGGCCTTGGAGAAGGCGCGGAAGATTTCGGTGATGGTCGCGAACTTCTCCAGCGCCATCGGCTTCAAAGTCTCTTCCATCTGAGCGAGGGACAGGGTGTTGTCCTCTTCCTCGTCCTCCTCGCGACGGGCGCGCGGCGCACCATCCTCGTCCTCGTCGCCGTCGGCGGATTCCTCCTCCGGCTCTTCCTCTTCCTTGAAGCTGGGACCGGCGGTCTTCTCGCTGATCTCGCCATCATCATCCTCGGCGCCTTCCTCCATATTTTCAGGAGCAGGATCCTTGGACAGCATGGCGTCGAGATCGAGGATTTCGCGCAGCTGCATCTCGCCATTGTTGAGCGCGGTCGACCATTCGATGATCGCGTTGAAGGTGGTCGGGCTTTCGCACAGACCCAGGATCATCGTGTCGCGGCCGGCCTCGATGCGCTTGGCAATGGCGATTTCGCCCTCGCGGCTGAGCAGTTCGACGGCGCCCATCTCGCGCAGATACATGCGCACGGGATCATCGGTGCGATCGACCGTTTCCTTCTTCTTCTCGGTGACGAGCTTGGGGCCATCATCGTCGCTCGAATCATCGTCGGCGTCGTCGGCTTCCTCGCGCTCTCGCTGCTCGTCGCCGTCTTCGCTTGCCTCTTCATTCTCGACGATGTTGACGCCCATTTCGTTGAGCGCCGACATGATGTCCTCGATCTGCTCGGAGGACATCTGGTCTTGCGGCAGGGCGTCGTTCAGTTCGTCATAGGTGATGTAGCCGCGCTTCTTCGCGCGGGCGATCAGCTTCTTGACGGACGCTTCGTTGAGGTCGAGCAGGGGGGCATCGCCATCCTCGCCATCGCCCATCCCGCCATTCTTGCTGTTCGCCTTGGTCGCCATCTATTCGCCTTAACTCCGTCGTCCCGACAGGAACGAGCCTCAATCAAACAATGTCTTCGGACTGCGCCAGTTCCGCCAGGCGGCTGTCGTGATCGGCTTTCAGCGCGCGGACGCGCTGCTGTTCAGCGAAATTCTCTTCGCTGAAGTCGCTCTCGAACCGTCTAGTAGCCTCCGCCAGCGCCGTTTCCAGCTCCGGTCCTTGCGCCATCACCCGGATGGCCTCGTCCAGGTCGCGTTGCACGCGACTGGGGTCGGTTGTCATCCTATGTGGGGTGAATGTGAACGTATCGGCCCGGAGCATCCCCTTAGCCATATTATACAAGTCACCTTGCCCCAATATGGTAAGGAGGGCCTGCGTTTCAACTGTTTCTTTGCGGAAGGATGCGGCGATCATCGCATCCAGCAATCGCGCCAGCGCGGGATCGCCGATTCGCAGGCCTGACAGCGTCTCGCGGTGCAGGACAATCTGCTCCGGATCGCGCAGCAGGCTGGCCAATATCGCCCGCAGCAGCCGATGTTCCATGCCGTTTGCGCCGATCTCCCGCGCCTCGTTGCCGGCGGGCGGGACGGGCGGCTTCCAATTGCCCTTCTTGTCGCGCTGCCAGCCGGCGCGGGCGCCACCGCCACCTGCGCCGCGCGGCGCGCGCTGGCCGCCGCCGAAGCGATCGGGCCGGGCAAAGAAGAGCGCGTCATAGCGCTCCCGGAATGCCTGGGCATAGAGCGCGCGGACATCGGGATGCTGGATCGAGTCGCTATGGGCGGCGAGCCGCTGCTTGAGCGCCGCCTTCTGCTCGGGCGTGTCGAGCGGGCCGACCTTCTGCTCATGCTCCCACAGGCGATCGACCAATGGCTGGGCGCCAGCCAGTACCGCATCCATCGCGCGCGGCCCCTCGGCACGGAGCAGATCGTCGGGGTCTTGCCCGGCGGGCAGGGTGGCGAAGGCCAGGCTGTGACCAGGGCGCAGCAGGGGGAGGGCGCGGGTCGCCGCGCGGATCGCCGCCTTCTGCCCGGCGGCATCGCCGTCGAAGCACAATATCGGCACCTCGACCATCTTCCACAATCGTTCGATCTGATGCTCGGTCAGCGCCGTGCCGAGCGGCGCGACGGCGTCGCCGAAACCGGCCTGGGCGAGCGCGATCACATCCATATAGCCCTCGACCACGATCACCCGGCCGCTCTGCCGGCTGGCGGGAGAGGCGCGGTCGATATTGTAGAGGGTCCGCCCCTTGTCGAAGAGCGGCGTGTCGGGCGAATTCAGATATTTGGGTTCGCCCTGGCCGATGATGCGGCCGCCAAAGGCGATCACCCGTCCGCGAATATCGCGGATCGGCAGCATGAGGCGACCGCGGAACCTATCGTACGTGTCACGTTCGCCGTCAGGGTCGATGAGCAAGCCGGCCTCGACCAGCATCGGCTCGCCAAATTCCTTGAGCGCGCCTTTCAGCTTCCCGCGCGAATCCGGCGAATAGCCAAAGCCGAACGTGCGCCGGGTCGCATCGCTGATGCCGCGCTTGGCGAGATAGGCGCGGGCGTCGCCGCCGTCGATGCCGCCAAGCTGGTCCTCGAAGAAGCTCTGCGCGGCGCCCATCGCGTCATGCAGCCCCTTGGCCTGCTCGGCGCGCTTGGCCGCGCGCGGATCGGCGGCGGGCACTTCCATGCCGGCGGTTGCCGCCAGTTCCTTCACGGCCTCCATGAAGGGCAGGCCGCGCTGGTCGGTCATCCAGCGGATCGCATCGCCATGCGCGCCGCAGCCGAAACAGTGATAGAAACCCTTCTCGTCGTTGATCGTGAAGCTGGGCGTCTTCTCGTTATGGAAGGGGCAGCAAGCCTTATACTCGCGGCCCGCCTTCTGCACCTTTACGGTCTTGCCGATCAAAGTCGAAAGCGACGTCCGCGCGCGCAGCTCGTCCAGCCATTGGGGCGTGAGGGTCAACTTAAAGCCCCTCCCTTCGAAGGGAGGGGTTGGGGTGGGTGATCTTCTGCCTTTCCGGCATGGCGCGGGCACGATCCAGAATGACGCTCAGCACGCCTTCCAGATTGTCCCGAATGTCGAAGTTGGAGAAGCGCAAAACCAGATAGCCCTGATGTGCAAGGTCAAAGTCTCTATCTCGATCCTTGATAGCATCATGGCTATCATCATCGACTTCTATGATGAGGCCGAGGAGGGGGCAGAGAAAGTCACAGATATAGGGTTCGATCACGGCTTGTCGGCGGAATTTGAAGCCTTCCAGCTGGGAGCCGCGTAGGGCGCCCCAAAGGCGGCGTTCATATTCCGTAGGCTCCCGCCGCATCTCGCGCGCAAATTGACCGAGTCTCGCATTGATGCGCAGCGCCATCACCCACCCCAACCCCTCCCTTGGAAGGGAGGGGCTATTATGTCAGTATCGCATGCGCGTGTCAGCCCGGTGCTAACTCAGCTCAGCGCCGCCTTCACCAGCCCACTCGCCTTGCTCATGTCGATCACGGCGCCATGGCGTTCCTTGAGCACGGCCATCACCTTGCCCATGTCCTTGACGCTTTCCGCGCCGATCTCGGCCTTGATGCCCTCGATCGCGGCGCGGGTCTCGTCCTCGTTCAGCTGCGCGGGCAGGAAGGTTTCGATGACGTCCAGCTCGGCCTGTTCCTTGGCGGCCAGTTCGTCGCGGCCGCCGCTCTTGAACATGTCGATCGATTCGCGACGCTGCTTCACCATCTTCTGCAACACTTCCACGACGACGGTGTCGTCGTCGGGCACGCTGCTGGCGGTGCGCAGTTCGATGTCGCGATCCTTGAGCTTGGCCAGGATCAGGCGCACGGCAGCCAGGCGATCCTTGTCGCCGGCCTTCATGGACTCCACTTGGGCGCTCTTGATGGTGTCGCGAATCATGGGCGAATTAATCCTGTTTCTCGGGAAAGGAGTAGATATAATGCGAAAAGAGATTTTTAACAGACGTTGACCTTCACGCGTTGCGGGAATAGGTGACCGGCCGTTTAACCCGCACCAGACGGGTTCCCGCAAAAGCATAAAGGACCGCAGACCATGGCTGACGCCAAGACCCTCATTGTGCCCAAAGGAGCGACAGGGGTCGTGGTTTTTGCCGATGGCGCCGCCGTCTTCGGTCGCGGCTTCGGCGCGGTCGGCGACGCGGTCGGCGAACTCTGCTTCAATACCTCGATCACCGGCTATCAGGAGATCATGACCGATCCCTCCTATGCCGGGCAGATCATCACCTTCACCTTCCCGCATATCGGCAATGTCGGCACCAATCTCGACGACGTCGAAGCCGACAGCCCCTATGCGCTGGGCTGCATCGTGCGCCAGGACGTCACCGCGCCCAGCAATTTCCGCAATGTCGAACCGTTCGACCAGTGGATGAAGGACAAGGGCCGCATCGGCCTCGCCGGTGTCGACACCCGCGCGCTGACTAGGCTGATCCGCGAGAAGGGCGCGCCCAACGTCGTCATCGCCCATGATCCCGACGGCAATTTCGACATCGCCGCGCTCGCTGCCAAGGCTGCCGCCTGGCCGGGCCTTGAAGGCATGGACCTCGCCATCGAAGTCACGGGCAAGGAAAGCCGCCTGTGGAAGGACGGCATCTGGACCATCGGCCATGGTTATGGCCTGAATGAAGCGGGCGAGGAACGCCCCCATGTCGTCGCCATCGATTATGGCGCGAAGAACAACATTTTCCGCAATCTGGTGAAGGCCGGCGCGCGCGTCACCGTGCTGCCCGCCACCGCGACCTTCGATCAGGTCAAGGCGCTCAATCCCGACGGCGTGTTCCTGTCGAACGGTCCGGGCGATCCGGCCGCGACCGGCGAATATGCCGTGCCGGTGATCCAGCAGGTACTGGCCGCCGACATCCCCGTCTTCGGCATCTGCCTGGGCCACCAGCTTCTGGGCCTCGCCGTCGGCGCGAAGACGATCAAGATGCATCAGGGTCATCGCGGCGCCAACCATCCGGTCAAGCGCCTGTCGGACGGCCTGGTCGAGATCACCAGCATGAACCATGGCTTCGCCGTCGATGTCGACACGCTGCCGGCCAATGCGCGCTCGACCCATGTCTCGCTGTTCGACGGCAGCAATTGCGGCATCGAACTGACCGACAAGAATGCCTTTTCGGTCCAGTATCACCCCGAAGCCTCGCCCGGTCCGCAGGACAGCTTCTACCTGTTCAAGAAGTTCGTAGACGGCCTCAAGGGTGCGGTCGCCGCGTGAGCCAGAACCTGCCCCCGGTTGACGAAGCGCGCCTTGCCGCAGAGTGGGAGGCGGACAGGCAAGTCCTCGCCAATCTCAAGCGCAATGGCGACGTCGCGCGTCTCGCGCGGCCTGTGGATGTCAGCTTCCGGGGCAGCGAGAAGGATTTCGAGCGCGTCCTGACCATCGCCAGCCAGTTCGGCTTCGTCGAACTGGACCGCGAGGAAGATGAGGAAGGCGACCTGTTCCTGTTCCTGGAATGCGTGCAGCCGGTCGACGAAGCCTCGATCCGCGCGCTGACCCGGAAATGCCTCCAGATCGAAATCCTCTGCGGCGTCGAATATGACGGCTGGGGCTGCGAGGCGCAGGCGGGGGGCGTGCATTGATGGCGCAATTTTGGAGGTACTGAGCAATGGCGACGGTGCGCGACTTTACAGTTGAACATCTAGACAATGCCCGACCTCACGAAGAGGTCGAGACCATCGTTCGGCTCGTAGATTGCGGCCGTGAGAAACTGATCCAGATTGATACCTACGGCCGGCCCGGCCGGGAGATGCCTGGCAAAGTTTCGCAAACAATTCGCTTAGATAAAACCGCTTTTGAAAAGCTGGTGCAGATCGGGAAAAGCCACTTCTGATGCCTAAAAGAACCGACATCTCCTCCATCCTCATCATCGGCGCTGGTCCGATCATCATCGGCCAGGCGTGCGAGTTCGATTATTCGGGCACGCAGGCGGTCAAGGCGCTGAAGGAAGAGGGCTATCGCATCATCCTGGTGAATTCCAACCCGGCCACCATCATGACCGACCCGGAATTTGCCGACGCGACCTATGTCGAGCCGATCACGCCCGAAATCGTGGCGAAGATCATCGAAAAGGAGCGGCCCGATGCGGTGCTGCCGACGATGGGTGGCCAGACCGCGCTGAACACAGCCCTGGCGCTGTTCAACGACGGCACGCTGGAGAAGTTCGGCGTCCAGATGATCGGCGCCGACGCCGAGGCGATCGACAAGGCGGAGGACCGGATCAAGTTCCGCGACGCCATGGACAAGATCGGCCTGGAATCGGCCCGCTCGCGCATCGCCCATACCATGGAAGAGGCGATGGAAGCGCTGGAGTTTACCGGCCTTCCCTCGATCATCCGTCCCAGCTTCACCATGGGCGGCACCGGCGGCGGCATCGCCTATAATCGCGACGAGTTCATGAACATCGTCCGCGGCGGCCTGGATGCCTCGCCGACCACCGAAGTCCTGATCGAGGAATCGCTCCTCGGCTGGAAGGAATATGAGATGGAAGTCGTGCGCGATCGCAACGACAATTCCATCATCATCTGCTCGATCGAGAATGTCGATCCGATGGGCGTCCATACCGGCGACTCCATCACCGTCGCGCCGGCGCTGACGCTGACCGACAAGGAATATCAGATCATGCGCAACGCCAGCCTGGCGGTGCTGCGCGAGATCGGCGTCGAAACCGGTGGTTCCAACGTCCAGTTCGCGGTCAATCCCAAGGATGGCCGTCTGGTCGTCATCGAGATGAACCCGCGCGTGTCGCGTTCCTCGGCGCTGGCGTCGAAGGCGACCGGCTTCCCGATCGCCAAGGTCGCGGCCAAGCTGGCCGTGGGCTATACGCTCGACGAGATCGAGAATGACATTACCGGCGCGACCCCGGCCTCGTTCGAGCCGACCATCGACTATGTCGTGACCAAGATCCCGCGCTTCGCCTTTGAAAAGTTCAAGGGCGCCGAGCCGCTGCTGGGCACCGCCATGAAGTCGGTCGGCGAAGTCATGGCGATCGGCCGCAACATCCATGAATCGATGCAGAAGGCGCTGCGCGGTCTGGAAACCGGCCTGTCCGGCTTCAACCAGGTCGATCATCTGGTCGGCGCGCCCAAGGACGACATCATTGCCGCCCTGGCACAGCCGACGCCCGATCGTCTGCTGGTCGCCGCGCAAGCCCTTCGTGAAGGTCTGACCGTCGCGGAAATTCACAATATCGCCAAGTTCGATCCCTGGTTCCTGGAGCGCCTGAAGGAAATCGTCGAGGCCGAGAATGAGGTGCTGGAACATGGCCTGCCGCGCGATGCGGACGGCATGCGCCGCCTCAAGGCCATGGGCTTTTCCGACAAGCGTCTCGCCTGGCTGGCGCTCAAGTCCGCCAATTTGCGCGGCAATGAGCGCGGCGTCGCGCGCGGCAGCGGCCTGATCCACGATGCCGTCGTCGCCATGACCGGTGGCGTCACCGAGGATGAAGTGCGCAGCCTGCGCCACAAGCTGGGCGTGCGTCCGGTGTTCAAGCGCATCGACACTTGCGCCGCCGAGTTCGAGGCGAAGACGCCCTACATGTATTCGACCTACGAAGCCCCGATCTTCGGTGAGCCGGAGAATGAGGCGCAGCCCAGCGACCGCAAGAAGGTCGTCATCCTGGGTGGTGGTCCCAACCGCATCGGCCAGGGTATCGAGTTCGACTATTGCTGCGTCCATGCCTGCTTTGCGCTGAGCGAAGCCGGCTATGAGACGATCATGGTCAACTGCAACCCGGAAACCGTGTCGACCGACTATGACACGTCCGACCGCCTCTATTTCGAGCCGCTGACGGCCGAAGATGTGCTGGAAATCCTGCATGTCGAAATGTCGAAGGGGACGCTGGCGGGCGTGTTGGTGCAGTTTGGCGGCCAGACGCCGCTCAAGCTCGCACAGGCGCTGGAGGATGCCGGCATCCCGATCCTGGGCACCAGTCCGGACGCGATCGACCTGGCCGAGGATCGCGAGCGTTTCGCCGCGCTGATCGAAAAGCTGAAGCTGCGCCAGCCGGCCAACGGCATTGCCCGCAGCCGCGAGGAGGCGATCGCGGTCGCCAATCGTATCGGCTATCCGGTGCTGATGCGTCCGTCCTACGTCCTTGGCGGTCGCGCCATGGAAATCGTCGACGGCCAGGCCCAGCTCGAAGAATATATCACTACCGCCGTGCAGGTGTCGGGCGACTCCCCGGTGCTGATCGACCAGTATCTGCGTGATGCGGTCGAGGTGGACGTGGACGCCCTGTGCGACGGCGACGATGTGGTTGTCGCCGGCGTGCTGCAGCATATCGAGGAAGCGGGCGTTCACTCCGGTGACTCGGCCTGCTCGCTGCCGCCCTACAGCCTGTCGGACGAGGTGATTGCCGAGATCGAGCGTCAGACCGAAGTGCTGGCCCGTGCCCTGTCGGTCCGTGGCCTGATGAACATCCAGTTCGCGGTCAAGGACGGCATCGTCTATCTGATCGAGGTCAATCCGCGCGCCAGCCGGACCGTGCCCTTCGTCGCCAAGGCGATCGGCACTCCGATCGCCAAGATCGCCTCGCGCGTCATGGCCGGTGAAAAGATCAAGGATCTGCCCAAGATCGATCGCAACGCGATCGACCATGTCGCGGTCAAGGAAGCCGTCTTCCCGTTCAACCGCTTCCCCGGCGTCGACCCCGTGCTCTCGCCGGAAATGAAGAGCACCGGCGAAGTCATGGGCATCGACAGCAATTTCGCGACCGCCTTTGCCAAGGCGCAGCTGGGTGCGGGTACCGTGCTGCCGACCAGCGGCACCGTCTTCGTCTCGGTCAAGGACAGCGACAAGCCGGTGATCCTGCCGGCTGTGCAGAAGCTGGCGGGCATGGGCTTCACCATCATCGCGACCGGCGGCACTGCCACTTATCTGGAAGGTCAGGGGATCGCCGTCGAGCATGTGAACAAGGTGGCCGAAGGGCGCCCGCACATCGTCGACCGGATCACCGATGGCGACGTGCAACTGATCTTCAACACCACCGAAGGCTGGCAGTCCCTGAAGGACAGCAAGGCGATCCGCACCAGTGCTCTACGCGCAAAGATTGCAAGTTTCACCACCGCGACCGCCAGCGTCGCTGCGGCGGACGCAATCGAGGCTTTGCGGGACCGCGCCCTTGAAGTGCGCTCGCTCCAGTCCTATTATCCTGGGTCGCACGCCTGATCCCCTTCACCAGGAAGCATGCTGCGGGTGGCGCCACGTTCGGCGCCGCCAAAGGGAAGTTTTGACGAAGGATTTGCAATAATGGCGACCGTCGAGAAGATGCCGATGCTGCAGGTGGGCTATGACAAGCTCAATGCGCAGCTCCGCGAACTGAAGGCCGAGCGCCCTCTGATCGTGGACGCCATCGAGGAAGCTCGTGCCCACGGCGACCTGTCGGAAAATGCCGAATATCACGCCGCCAAGGAACGGCAGGGGCAGGTCGAGGCAACGATTTCCGACCTGGAAGACAAGCTGTCGCGCGCCCAGATCATCGATCCGACCACCCTGTCGGGTAACAAGATCGTGTTCGGCGCGACCGTGACCCTGCTGGACGAGGACGACAAGCCGGTCAAATATCAGATCGTGGGCCAGGCCGAGGCGGATGCCAAGGCGGGCATGATCAGCTATAACAGCCCGCTGGGCCGTGCGCTGATCGGCCGCGAGGTCGGTGACGAGGTGGAAGTGTCGGTCCCGTCGGGCGACAAATTCTACCTGGTCGACAAGATCGCGTTCATCTGATCCCGTGAAACTGCCTGCCGGACGCACGACCAACGCGATCGCGCTGGTCACGTTCGTCCTGTTCCTGTTGCTGCTGGCAACCGGGCAGATCGACAATGCGGCCTTGCTGGGCGGGTTCATGCCCGCCCGCATTGGCAATCCCGGCCTGCTGGACGGCATGGCGGCGGTGCCCTGGTGGCTGACGCCGCTCAGTTGCACCTTCGTCCATGCCGGCTGGCTGCATATCGCCTTCAACCTGCTGATGCTGCTTTTCTGCGGGCGGCAGGTCGAGCATGTGCTGGGCCGCACCGGCACGCTGATCCTCTATGTCGTCGGCGCATATGCGGCCTGTTTCGCGCAATGGGCGATCACGCCGGAATCGATCAATCCGATGGTCGGGGCGAGCGGCGCGATTTCCGCGATCATCGCCACCTATGCGCTGCTTTACAGCCAGCAACAGGTGCGGCGGATCGGGCCGTTGTCGGCCAATTTCGTGCGGGTGCTGTGGCTGGCGGCCGCCTGGATCGCGATCCAGTTGATGATCGGCGTGGCGACGGCGGGGGGATTGGGCGATCTGGGTCAGATCGCGATTGCCGCGCATATCGGCGGCTTCCTGGCAGGGCTGGCCTTGACCCGGCCCTTGCTGCGCTGGCGCTTCCGTAAACGGCCCCAGGCTATCAATTGATCGTTCGATAATATGTGTTCGGGCGAAACCGGGGCATGATCCGGTCTCGCCCGAAACAGGCCATCAGGCTGCCGGCAGCTCAGGCTCCAGCAAGCGGTGCAGATGGACGATCACATAACGCATTTCGGCGTCATCGACGGTGCGCTGCGCTGCGCCGCGCCAGGCCTTTTCGGCCGAGGCATAGTCGGGGAAGACGCCAACCAGGTCGACCTTGCTCAGGTCCTGGAATTCCAGCGTCTGCGGGTTGGTTACGCGGCCGCCCATCACCAGATGCATCTTGCTCATGGCGTTATATGTTCTCCTTTGACTGATCGCGGTGCCTTAGCATCGTCCCTGCGATCCGCCAAGGAAAGCGGCCTATGTGTCGATTGCGTTTGCGGCAATCGCGATTAGCTTTTCGGCAATCGCGCCTTGATCGCGTCGCCCAGCGCCTCGACGCGGGTGGAGACGAGCGCGACCAGTTCGTCCGCCAGCTTCGATGCCTTGCCGCCAAGATCGGCCGATGCCGCAGCGTCACGGGCCGCTGCAGCGGTGTCGCTGGCGCTTTCCTTGGCGCTCGACAGCGCATGGCTTGCCGTTTCGCGGGCCTTGCTCAGCACTTCGCCGGCATTGTCCCGCGCACTGGCCAGCGCTTCGCCCGCATTGTGGCGCAGCGACTCGCTATTCTCGCTCGCGGCCGTGCGGGCGGTGGCGGCCGCCTCCAGCACGCGCGCCCCGGCGGTAGCGGCCAGGCCCGGAAGCGCCTTCATCACCTTCCGGCTCTTGGGGAACATCCAGGCGATGACCGCACCAGCTGCCACCGCGCCGGCCACTGCCGCCACCGGATGCTCCTGAATGATCTCGTTTGCGCGGGCAGCGACCCGCTGGCCCCGGTCGCGCGCGTCGCCATAGGCTTCGCTCGCCTTGTCCTTGCCGGTCTGGATCAGTTCGCCGGCGCTTTCGCGCGCCTTGCCGGTGCTGTCCTTGATCATGTCGGTCGCGCTGCCGGCGGCGTCATTGGCCGCTTCGCGGACGCGGGTCAGTTGGGCGCGGATGTCAGCCATCATCAATCTCCGAAATTTCCGTGTTACGGTTCCTCAGTCGAACGAACAGGCGTCCGAAAAGTGCCGTGAGGGGGCGGCGGAAGAGAAACAGGACGATGCCGGTTGCCGCCGCGCCGGTTGCAACCGGCCGCTGGCGCACCTTGGCACCGACATAGGCGACGCCGTCGAGCGCAGTCGCCGTGATCTTCGCCTCGACATCGGCCTTCAGCCGATCGGGTGCGATCCGCGCCTGGGCATCGGCAAGGCTCAGGACCGCCTTGCTGCGCAGATGCACCGCGCGTTCGGTCGCTTCGCGATAGGCCTGTTCCCGGTTCATGACTTGATCGTCTTCAACATATGGCTGATCTGTCCCTTGGCCAGCAGCAGCAGCAGGACGGCGATCAGTACGGCGCCGCCGAACACCGCCAGCGTTGCCCAGAGCGGCCCGATCATCGCGGACAGCGCAATCACCAACCCGATCAACAGGGTCACGATCGCGGCGAACAGCAGCATCAGGGCCACGATCCCCAAGATCGCGGCATTGCGGATGCCGGCGCCAGCAATGCCGGCGCGCAGCTTCTGGCGCTCGACCTCCGCCTGCGCATAGGCGCGGCCATCGGTGTAGAGGCGGGCGAATGTCGCGCGGACAGACCCCTCATTCCCCTCGGTCTGCGGCGTTGCCACCGTATCCGCTGGTTCCTGCGTCAATTGCCCCTCCGCCCCGTCAGCCGGGGCCTGCGGTTAGCCGTCACGATAATCCTGTCTTGCGTTCGTCAGGCGTCGCTGTCGGACGATCCTTTGGCAAGGCGCATCAGCACGAAACCGACCACGGCCGCGGCGCCGATGGCAACGGCCGGGCTCTTGCGCACGAAATCACGCGCCTCGGTCATCAACTGGTCGACATCCTTGCTGTCCAGCGTATCCGCGGCACTGGCCACCGATTCCGCTGCCTGGCGGGCATAGTCGCCATATTGCGGGCCGAGCTTCGCATCGACCGTGCCGGCGGTGTCCGCAATCAGCTTCGACAGGCTCTGCATCGCCGAACCGGTCTTGTCCTTGGCACTGCTCGCCGCAGACTTGGCGGTCTTGCCCGCCTGCTCCTTAATCGGGTCGATATGCGCCTTCCAGTCGACCGAATTGATCTTGTCGGTCGCGGCCTTGGCGGCTTTTTCGGCCTGTGCCTTGATCGGGGCGATCTGCGCGGACCAGCCATGGGCGGCCCCGTTTCCGGGCTTTGCGGGCGCCTTGCGGGTGGCGGCCTTCTTCACCGGCGCGGCCTTGACGGCCGGGGTGGAGGCCTTGGTCGACGCCGGCTTCGCCTTGGCGGCAACCGCCTTCTTCACGCGCTTGACGGGCGGGGTTTCCGGGGTGTCGGCCATTGTCCAAAGTCTCCCTAAAGCTCAACCTCATGGTCCCGCGCGGGGCGGGCTGTCATGATCCTAATGCTTGGCGGCGGCCTACAGTTCCGGCGCCGTTACTATTTTGAGCATCGGCATTTTTTGTCCGATGGCAAGTCCCCCGGAT
Organism: Sphingobium sp. BHU LFT2; assembly: GCF_018604485.1. Lineage (NCBI taxonomy): Bacteria > Pseudomonadati > Pseudomonadota > Alphaproteobacteria > Sphingomonadales > Sphingobiaceae > Sphingobium > Sphingobium sp. BHU LFT2. Next base: position 201,457 of record NZ_JAFCGW010000004.1, on the reverse strand, counting down.
TGCCAAGTTTGGGGCTGCTGGCTAAGCGGGGCCGCGAAAAGGCCGCCCGGCGCGTGTCCGGGCTCAGATCAGGGAGCGATCATGACCGCCATTCTCGATATCCACGCCCGCCAGATTCTCGACAGCCGCGGCAATCCGACCGTCGAAGTCGATGTGATGCTGGAAGATGGCAGCTTCGGCCGCGCCGCCGTGCCCTCGGGCGCATCGACCGGTGCCTATGAGGCGGTCGAAAAGCGCGACGGCGACAAGAGCAAATATCTGGGCAAGGGCGTGCTTCAGGCCGTCGCCGCCGTCAATGACGAGATTGCCGAGCAGCTCATCGGTCTCGATGCCGAGGACCAGGGCGAAGTCGATGCCGCAATGATCGCGCTCGACGGCACCGAGAACAAGTCGCGCCTGGGCGCCAACGCGATCCTGGGCGTGTCGCTCGCCACCGCCAAGGCTGCTGCCGACGCGCGCGGCCTGCCGCTCTATCGCTATGTCGGCGGCGTGTCGTCGCATGTCCTGCCGGTGCCGATGATGAACATCATCAACGGCGGCGAGCATGCCGACAACCCGATCGACTTCCAGGAATTCATGATCATGCCGGTCGGTGCGGAGAGCATCGCCGACGCCGTGCGCATCGGTTCGGAAATCTTCCACACCCTCAAGAAGGGCCTGCACGACAAGGGCCTGGCGACCTCGGTCGGTGACGAGGGCGGCTTTGCCCCCAACATCGCCTCGACCCGCGATGCGCTCGACTTCATCATGCTGTCGGTCGAAAAGGCCGGCTACAAGCCCGGTGACGATGTCGTGCTGGCGCTGGACTGCGCCGCGACCGAATTCTTCAAGAACGGCAAATATGAGATTTCGGGCGAAGGCCTGTCGCTCTCGCCGGTCGAAATGGCCGACTATCTCGCCGCGCTGGCTGCCGACTATCCGATCAAGTCGATAGAAGACGGCATGAGCGAGGATGATTTCGAGGGCTGGAAGGCGCTGACCGACAAGATCGGTGACAAGGTTCAGCTGGTCGGCGACGATCTGTTCGTCACCAACCCGGCGCGCCTGTCGATGGGCATTGGCAAGGGGCTGGCCAACTCGCTGCTGGTGAAGGTCAACCAGATCGGCACGCTGTCGGAAACGCTCGCCGCCGTCGATATGGCGCACCGTGCCCGCTACACGGCGGTCATGTCGCACCGTTCGGGTGAGACCGAGGATTCGACCATCGCCGACCTTGCTGTCGCCACCAATTGCGGTCAGATCAAGACCGGCTCGCTCGCCCGTTCGGACCGGCTTGCCAAGTATAATCAGCTGATCCGCATCGAAGAGGAACTGGGCGACATGGCGGTCTATGCCGGTCGTTCGATCTTCCGCTGATCCACGGCTAATTTCAGGTTAGGGATTCGGCTGGTCGCATCGGGCATATTTTTGCTTGCGACCGGCCGAATCCTGTGATTCAAGCAGTTCATGGCGCATATCGCGAAGCTCCGCATGCTATTGATGTCGGCCCTCGGGCCGGCAATCGCGGTGCTGTTGCTGCTGTTCTTCGCCGGCTATGTGGTGCTCGGCTCCAATGGCGTGCTCGCCTGGGGCGATTATTCGCGCCAATTGCGCGACGCGAAGGCTGAGCTCAAGATTGTCCAGTTGCATCGCCAGGAACTGCGCAACCGGGTCGATCTGCTCAATCCGCGCCGCGTCGATCCCGATCTGTCTGACGAACTGATCCGTCGCCAGCTCGGCGTGATTCACCATGACGAAGTGATCGTTCCGCTGAACTGATCCGCACCCCCGACGGCGCGCGCTTTCCATTTATTTGGTAAAATCCTGTCGCGGCAACATTTTGTTGCCAGCCGTTCGCGACCCGTTTTCGACAGCGTTGTCATGGATTGTCGTTTTTGCACTCGGGACATTCATTATGCCGGGATTCCGTGGGGTCCGCCGTTGCAATCTATGCAACTCTGACGCATATCGGGCTTCCTTCCATCCTACCCACGCAAAAGGATAATAGCCTTGGCGAAACCAACCACGCCGCGCGCCGACAGCGCAAAGGCAAAGGCCGCAGTGCCGGCCGGTGCGGACCATAATCGTCCGCGCCCCGAAACGCCCACCGACTACAAGGCCAGCAAGGAAGAGCTGCTGGAATTCTATCGGCAGATGGTTCTGATCCGCCGCTTCGAGGAAAAGGCCGGCCAGCTTTATGGTCTGGGTTTCATCGGCGGCTTCTGTCACCTCTATATCGGCCAGGAAGCGGTTGCGGTCGGCATCCAGTCGGCATTGAAGCCCGGCAAGGACAGCGTGATCACCGGCTATCGCGACCATGGCCACATGCTCGCCTATGGCATCGACCCCAAGGTCATCATGGCCGAACTGACCGGCCGCGAAGCCGGCATTTCGCGCGGCAAGGGCGGTTCGATGCACATGTTCAGCGTCGAGCATAAATTCTATGGCGGCCACGGCATCGTCGGCGCCCAGGTGTCGCTCGGCGCGGGCCTCGCCTTCGCCCACAAATATAATGACGATGGCGGCGTGTGCGTTGCCTATTTCGGCGACGGCGCGGCCAACCAGGGCCAGGTCTACGAATCGTTCAACATGGCCGAGCTGTGGAAGCTCCCGATCATCTTCGTGATCGAGAACAACCAATATGCCATGGGCACCAGCGTCAATCGCGCCTCGTCGGAAGACCAGCTTTATCGCCGTGGCGAGAGCTTCCGCATCCCCGGCATCCAGGTCGACGGCATGGACGTTCTGGCGGTGCGCGGTGCGACCGAGGAAGCGCTCAAGTGGGTACAGGGCGGCAATGGCCCGATCCTGCTTGAAATGAAGACCTACCGCTATCGCGGTCACTCCATGTCCGATCCGGCCAAATATCGTTCGCGCGACGAGGTTCAGGCCGTGCGCGACAACAGCGACCCGATCGAGGGCGTGAAGAAATATCTGATCGATGCCGGCGTCAGCGAGGACGAGATCAAGGTCATCGACCAGGATATCCGCAAGATCGTCGCCGAAGCGGCTGATTTCGCCGAAACCTCGCCCGAACCTGAGATGCATGAACTCTATACCGACGTGCTGGTGGAGCAATATTAATGGGTATCGAAATCAAGATGCCGGCGCTCTCGCCGACGATGGAAGAGGGCACGCTGGCCAAGTGGCTGGTGAAGGAAGGCGATGAAGTGAAGTCCGGTGACATTCTCGCCGAGATCGAGACCGACAAGGCGACGATGGAATTCGAAGCCGTCGATGAAGGCAAGATCGGCCAGATCGTGATTGCCGAAGGCACCGAAGGCGTGAAGGTCGGCACCGTCATTGCGACGATGGCGGGCGAGGGCGGCGAAGCTGCTCCGGCGCCTGCACCGAAGGCCGAAGCGCCCAAGGCAGAAGAAGCCCCCAAGAAGGCAGAAAGCGGCACGTCGAAGCTGGCGTCGGAAGCCAAGGCGACCGTGCAGGATCCGGACCTCCCGGCCGGCACCGAGTTCGTCAAGACCACCGTGCGCGAAGCGCTGCGCGACGCCATGGCCGAGGAAATGCGGTCGGACCCGCGCGTCTTCGTGATGGGCGAGGAAGTCGCCGAATATCAGGGCGCCTACAAGGTGACTCAGGGCCTGCTCGACGAATTCGGTCCCAAGCGCGTCATCGACACGCCGATCACCGAATATGGCTTTGCCGGCATCGGTTCGGGCGCGGCGATGGGTGGTCTGCGTCCGGTCATCGAGTTCATGACGTTCAACTTCGCCATGCAGGCGATCGACCACATCATCAACTCGGCGGCCAAGACCAACTATATGTCCGGTGGCCAGATGCGCTGCCCGATCGTGTTCCGTGGTCCCAACGGCGCGGCCAGCCGCGTCGGCGCACAGCACTCGCAGAACTACGGCCCCTGGTACGCCGCGGTTCCCGGCCTGATCGTCATCGCGCCCTATGACGCGGCCGATGCCAAGGGCCTGCTGAAGGCCGCGATCCGCTCGACCGACCCGGTCGTGTTCCTGGAGAATGAACTTCTCTACGGTCGCAGCTTCGACGTGCCCAAGGTCGACGATTATGTCCTGCCGATCGGCAAGGCGCGCATCATGCGTCCGGGCAAGGACGTGACCCTGGTCAGCTACTCGATCGGCGTAGGCCTGGCGCTCGACGCGGCCGAGCAGCTTGCTGCCGAGGGCATCGATGCGGAAGTGATCGACCTGCGCACGCTGCGCCCGCTCGACACCGCGACGGTTCTGGAGAGCCTCAAGAAGACCAACCGCCTGGTGGTGGTGGAAGAAGGCTGGCCGACCTGCTCGATCGCGTCGGAAATCGCCGCCGTCGTGATGGAAAAGGGCTTCGACGATCTCGACGCCCCGGTGCTGCGCGTCACCAACGAGGATGTGCCGCTGCCTTATGCCGCCAACCTCGAAAAGCTGGCACTGATCGACGCGGCCCGCGTGGTCGAAGCAGCCAAGAAGGTCTGCTACAAGTAAGAATGAAAAAGGGGCGGTCCGATCGGATCGCCCCTTTTTCTATCGGTTCGTTGTCCTCTTGCGGTCAGGCAGGGCAGGAGGCAATCTGGCTGTTGGGCAGGCTGCCCGCATTCTTCATCGCCTGATCGGTCCGCTCGCGCACATTGAAGGCGCTGGTATAGCGAATGGTTTTCGAACCGAAAATGTCGTTCGAGATCAGCGGCTGATAGGTATAGGCGACTTCCACGAACATGACGGCCGTGCCGCCGCCCGAAGTGATCTTGGTCGCGGCCGAGGTGCCAGGGCCCAGGCCATCCCTCAACGTCGCATCGTTCGTGCCATCACCCGCTTTGCCGTAGCTTGATGTGAAACTGCCGCTGCCCCAGCAGCGCTGCCATCTTATATACTGGCCGGCATTGCTGCCCGTCTGGTTGTTTGGTTCCAGATCGGACAGGAAGATGCGGGTGTTTGCCTTGAAGTTCTTGAGGTTGGCACCGGCCAATTCCGCGCCAGTGAAAATCTCGTTGATGTCGGCCTCATCGATCGAGGTTCGCTCGCGGGAGGCATTGTCGGCGACCAGCATCGCGATCTGGCTGACGCGCATATGGGCGGTCGCCAGATTGGCGATTTCCAGCCCACCCATCGACAACACCATCAGCACTGGCAAGGAATAGGCAAACTCAATAAGGGCCAGGCCCGACTGGTCGTCGCGCAGATGGCGCGCCCAGCGCGCGAGGGAAAGGCGGATCGGGGTCATGTGCAGATGATCGGCAATGTTGCCTGGTTGGACCAGGGCTGGTTGCGGATGGTGGCGTTGGCCGTGGCGGTCTGGGTTGCACTCCAGCCCAGCAGTTTGGCCATCGGGAACAGGCGGGGCATGGACACGGTTACCTGATAGAAGACGATATCATCAGCTCCACCAAGGCCCGTAGAGCCGGCGCTGCTGTCGTAACTGCCATTGCCATTGGAATCCTCGAAGCAATCGCCCGTGTTGAAGCTGCCAAGCGGTGCCGTATCCGTGGTGATCTTTTCAGGCTTCCCGACGCGCGAGAAGTTGTAATAGCTCTTCTTGGTCACCGAAGTGGAGCCGTTCTTGCTGTTGATCGCCTGCATCTGCGCATCGATATAGGCGTCGATCTGGGTGCTGTTGAGTGTCCCGACCGATGCCGCGCGAGCGGCTCTGTCGAGCACACCCTGGGTCACCGAGCGCAGATAGGACTGATAGCCCAAGTCGCCGACGCCCATGATGAACAGGCAGAGCGGCGTGACGATCAGGCCGAACTCCATCAGCGTCGCGCCACGTTGATCACGCTGTAGATCACGGGGGAGGTGAAACGGCCAGCGCATCAGTTGGACAACCGCAAGCCGCCAATATTCTTGGCGATGTTCTGGAAGGTCGTTTTCAACTGCGCTGCGGAATAGTTCATGCTCCAATGATTGGCGCTGCTGGCGCAATTCTGCAAAGGAGTGCTCATCACGTTCGAATTGCTGAATCCGATCACCCAGATGGTGATCCCCTTGGACTTGATTGCATTGCACATCATTTCCAGGCGACGGTTGTGAATGGCCGTCAGGTCGTCATTGGAAGCGCCGGCGGGACCGTCGCGCTGATCGAGTGTCTGATATCCCCAGGCACCGTAGACATTGTTGTAGGCTTGCATGACGCCGTCGGTCATGAACACGATGTGGCGCGAAATGTTGAAGCCGTTGGGCGCGTTGGCGTTATCCGATGCGAAGATTCCGGTCGGCGACAGGAAGCGCGCGCCCCACATCATACCAATGGTGTGATAGGTCCCGCCAACTGCAACCAGACTGTCGACATAGCTGTCATAGCTGCTGGTTTGACCGTCCGGAATGGCGGTGCGACTGGCGTAAGAGGTCAGCCTACGTGCCTGGCTGGGGCAGGCGACATAGCCGTTGCTGATGTTGTTCGAACTGTTGAGCCAAGAGCCGCCGCGTGTGTATTCGACATCAGGCCAAAATGGGCGCCATTTTGTAGCAGTCGTCGTCGGTGCCGTATCGATCTGAAGATCAAAGGCTGTCGCTGGAATGGAAGAAGTCGACGAATTTGCGTTAATGGTGCTGTCCGTATCGCGTTCCTCGATACAGCCAGACCATGTCGCGTTGGTGCCCCACTCAAAGGCGGGATTCTGGATGGGTTCGCCCTTGATGAAGTCGCTCATGTTGAACGCTACGTTGGTGTAGGTCCAATTGGTGTAACGGGTGCGCCCCGGACCGGGAGTGGTTGAGGTGAAGTAGGTCTTGGTTGTCGTCAGCTCTTTGCGCACGCACACGCGCGCGGTGCTGCCCGATGGGGCGTTCGACGTGCTGTTGTTCCAGCCGCCATAGCTGTAGACGGTCCGTGTGGTGTTGCTGGGCGCGCTGCCGCTTGTGCTCGCGGAGGCATTCTGCCAGTTGGAGCAGTCGGTCCCGTTCAGATTGGTTCCACCTGATCCATTGATCGCATTCTGGGCTGATGTGTAGCAGGTGTTTGAGCCATTGCGCTTGTAGCAGGTCGTGTCCGTCGACGTGTTTTCCCAGTAATACCACGCATAGCGGCTGTTATAAGTCCATGTCTCGCCGGCCGTGCCTCCGAGTACCGCGCTGGTGGGCAATTGGTAACCAACATTCACAGTGGAGCTATAGGGCATGAAGCCGTAGCGGATGCGACCACTGCTGTCGGAGCCAGGACCTAGCGTATCGTAGAAATCTCTTACCGCCTGCTGCAGGGCGGTGAGCTTTACAACCGTGCCTCCTGAGCCATTGGAAATGGAATCTGCCATCGACCCGGTGGTATCCAGCACCAGCATCACATCCGTATTCCCGATGTCGAAACGGGAATCGCAGTTCACGGCCAGCGACAATGTCTGAACGCCGAAGATGCGCATGATGGTGGTCGGGATGGTGGTTTCAGCCGACACCTGGACAGTCGTCGTCTCGCCGGGTTTGCTCTGGATAACGGGTGTGAAGCTCGCGGCGCCGAAGGTCTGCTGCGGGAAATTGAAGTCGAAGAATTTCTTCGCCTCGGCCTTGTTGGCATCGGTCATGGATGAAGCGGTCATCGCACGCCGTCCCGCCAGCGCTGCGGCGTCGCAGGCTTGCTGCATCCGGGCGCGGACCATATAGGCGCGGCTCATGTCCACGCCGCCCCCGATCAGGCCGGCGAGCGGAATGACCGCTGCGGCGACCATGGCGAGCGTGTTGCCCGCCTGGTTGCGCCGAAGCCGGCCGAGGAATGTCATCGCGCGCTTGATCTGCTTGCCCATGTTCCGCATTCACCCATGTCGCCCGTTTCCCCCCAGAACTCTGGACAGGGCCATCGTCGGCCATGCAACGGGACTGGTTAGGGTCTCTATGCGAAGTCTGGTTAAAGGATTGATAAGCCATTTTTAGATCGGGATCGAAATGATGGATCGCACGGACGATCTGGCGCCGCTGGCGCGCCTGCTTTCCGGGCATGCCGGGCGCCTTGCCGAGCGGCATCGGGCGCTCTGGGCGTTGGACCAGCGCTTTGCGCAAATTGCGCGAACAACCAGCGATGCGGCGATCGGGCAGATGCGCCTCGCCTGGTGGCTGGGCGTCGTCATGGACGAGGCGGGCGTCAAGGGACAGGGCGAGCCGGTGGTCGACTGGCTGCGCGCGATCGGTGCGCTGGCCGCGCCCGGTATCCCGGCGATGCTCGATGGTTGGGAAGTGCTGGTGGTGGAGCCGGAGATCGATCTCACCGGCCTGCGCGACTATGCCGCCGGCCGCGGCGGCGGGCTGTTCCAGGCATTGGCCGATGTAGCCGATGCGCCCGACTGGCTGATCGCGGCGGGCAAGGTCTGGGCCTTGTGGGATCTGTCCGCCCATAGCGGCGACGAAGCACTGGCGGATGCGGCCATCGGCCTGGCCCGCGACCTGTTGCCGCAGGTTGGCGATCCGGTGTGGCCCAGGGCGTGGAAGCCATTGCGCATCGCCTATCTGCTGACGCTGCACGATGTCGAGCGGGGGCAGCGGGCGCCGGTCGGGCTGACGCGGAGCATGGCCTGGCGGCTGATGCGGATCGCGCTTGTCGGGCGCTAGTCGATCGCGATAGGCTTCGCTTCGTCACGGATGGGGGAGCGGGCGATGGGACGGTTGCTGGCAGGTGGCATGGGGGCGTTGCTGCTGGTCGCGGCCGGCCTGTTCTGGTGGCAGGGGCGGGCGACCAACGAGCCGCCGCCAAGGGCGCTGATCGCGCCACCGCCGCCACCGGCGAACGAAACGCTGCCCGAGGGCGATCCCGATGCGATCGGGGAGGCGCCGCCCATGCCCGGCGAGGCCAGCCCGCAAAGTCGGGAGGAGAAACGCTTCGCCCGTTATGATCGCAATCGCGACGGCAGCATCAGCCGGGTCGAGATGCTGGGCAGCCGGACCAAGGCCTTCAAGGCGCTCGACCGGAATGGCGACAATCTGCTGTCGTTCGAGGAATGGGCGGTCGCCACATCCGATCGCTTTGGCGGGGCCGATGCCGACAAGGACGGCAAGCTGACCCCGGCCGAATTCGCCACCACCGCGCCGAAGCGGGCGGCGAAACCGCGCTGCAAATGCTGAGCCTGTCCCGGCAGGGTCAGGCCGGTTCCACCACCTCGCCCAGCCAGCGACCGAAAGAGGCGCGAGCGCGGGCGGTATAGGCTTCCTTGCGCTGCTTCTTCTTGACGTCGTCGAGCGTCGGGAACAGGCCGAAATTGACGTTCATCGGCTGATAGTCGGCGGTCTCGACATTGCCGGTGACATGGCCCAGCAGCGCGCCCAGTGCCGTGTCGGCGGGCGGCGGCGTCAGTTCCTGGCCCAATATCTCGGCCGCAGCGAAACGCCCGGCGATGAGGCCGATGGCAGCGCTTTCGACATAGCCCTCGCACCCGGTCATCTGCCCGGCGAAGCGGATATGCGGCGCGCTTTTCAGGCGCAGCGTCGGATCGAGCAGCTTGGGACTCTGGATGAAGGTGTTGCGGTGCAGCCCGCCCAGCCGCGCGAACTCCGCCTTTTCCAGCCCCGGAATGGTCCGGAACAGCTCGACCTGGGCGCCATGCTTCAGCTTGGTCTGGAAACCGACCATGTTCCATAGTGTGCCCGAGGCATTGTCCTGGCGCAGTTGGACCACGGCATAGGGCCAGCGGCCGGTCTTGGGATTGTCCAGCCCCATCGGCTTCATCGGGCCATGGCGCAGCGTTTCCGGCCCGCGCGAGGCCATCACCTCGATCGGCATGCAGCCCTCGAAATAGGGAGTGCTGGACTCCCATTGCTTGAACTCGGTCTTCTCGCCGTCGAGCAGCCCCTGGACGAAGGCCTGATACTGCTCCTTGTTCATCGGGCAGTTGATATAGTCCTTGCCCTCGCCACCGCCGGGGCCGATCTTGTCCCAGCGATTGGCCATCCAGCATTCTTCCATGTCGATGCTGTCGAAATGGATGACCGGCGCGATCGCGTCGAAGAAGGCGAGATGCTCCATGCCGGCCGCTTCGCCGATGCTGCTGGCGAGCGCCGCGGCGGTCAGCGGCCCGGTGGCGACGATGGTCATGCCTTCGGTGGGCAGCGTGTCGATCCGTTCGCGCACGATCTCGACATTGGGATGTTCGGCCAGCGCACGGGTGACGCCGTCGGAAAAGACATGGCGGTCGACCGCCAGGGCGGAGCCGGCCGGCACCTTGGCCGGTTCGGCGCGGTCCATGATCAGCGAGCCGAGGCGGCGCATTTCCTGATGCAGCAGGCCCACGGCATTCTTGTCCGCGTCATCGGAACGGAAACTGTTGGAGCAGACCAGTTCGGCAAGGCCGTCGGTCTGGTGCGCCGGGGTCATCTCCCCGGTCCCGCGCATTTCCGACAGGCGGACCTTGATACCGGCCTGGGCAAGCTGCCAGGCGGCTTCCGAACCGGCGAGGCCGCCGCCGATGACATGGATCTGATGATTGGACATATTTCGCTTAACTTCGCACTTTTCCCGCACATTCGGCAATTTCCGAACGCCAGTGGGACATATTGTTATGAGATGCAATCAGTATAGCGGGCCATGATCCAATAGGACAGGGGCGCGGAAATACTATTCCGGCGTGTAGGCCAGCCAGCCGCTGAGGCCGCTGGTGGCGATCAGGGCAAAGCTCAAATCGGGGACTTCCCCCAGTAGGTCGCAGCCATAAGCCACGCCGAAGCCGATGGCGGCACCGGCGAGCAACCAGAAGGCGCGGGGGGCAAAAAGGGGGCAATGATATGCCAGGACGCGCATCGACGTCGTCCCGATGATGATCGGGATGGCGGCAACCAAGGGGCCGAAGATCAACGCGAAGAGCAATATGAGGGGCAGGATGATGAGGATGCCCAGATCCACCGTAATGGCATCGGGTATGCGGCGATAGAGATCGGCGGCCAGATAGAGCGTCATGAACAGCGGGCCGGCGGTCAGGATCGCGCGGCCGGCGCCGCGAAGATGGGCAGGATCGGCATGGGACATCGGAACCTCCCGGAAAGGGGGAAGGACGGGGCACACCCCCCCCGGCTGGCGATCAGGCAGCCTGGGTATGGCCGTCGTGCAGCCAGCCATTCACCTTGCGACCGAAATGGGCGATCGCGCCCATGTTGAAGAAATGCATTCCGCCCAGCACGAGCACGGCGAGGCCGATCTTGGCGCTGAGGAAGCGGATCGTTTCGGCATAGCTGGTCGGTTCCTTCCCCAGGCTGAGCGTCAGGGTGATGAAGCCGATGTTGACGAGGTAGAAGCCGACGACGAGCAGATGGTTGGTCGACCGGGCCAGTTGCGCATCATGGCCGAAACATTGGGTCAGGAAGACCTCGCCATTTTTAGACAGGGTGCGCGCGACCCAGATGGTGATGGCGAGCGTAATGACCAGATAGAGGGCATAGGCGGTTTCAACCATGGTTCATCTCCTTTTGGCAGTCAGAGGATGGCGGGCGCGACCGGCCGTTCGGCGCGCTGCTTGACGAGGGCGAGCAGGTTCTTTTCGATGTCGCCCAGGAAGATTTCGCCCCACAGCCGGGAATAGCCATTGACCGGGGTCTGCATCCAATAATGGGTGTCGATGATGACGCGGGTGCGGCCGGGGCCGGCCGGTTCCATGCGATAGCCGCCGGTCGTCACCTTGAAATAGGCGCTGTCGGGCATCAGGTGCCGGTCGGTGAACTGCCAGGCGTCGAGCCCGCGAAAATCGAAGCGCCAGCCGATGCTGCGGCCCGGTTGCCAATCGATGATATGTTCGCGAAACCGCACCTGCCGGCCCCAGTCGGCCATGCGGACTGCGCCGATCCCTTCGCCCAGCATATGGGCGCCGAGCGGCCGGGGTACGCCCAGCACATCCTGGGTGAAGGTCCATGTGCCATCGCCCGGCCGGACATCGGGAATGCCGCGCAGCAGCGGCCAGATCCGGTTCGGGCTGGCCTCGACGATGATCGAGCGGCTGACCGTGGCGGTGGCGTCGGGCAGGGGGATCATCGGTTCGACCTGCATCGCGATCAGCGGCATGGCGAGCACCGCCATGCAATAGCTGGTGCCGCGATCGCCGGCGCGACCGCGCAGCCGGTAGGTGGCATAGGCGCCTGCCAGACCGCTGACGATCCACAGCGGGGCGAGCATGACGATGCAGATCACCCCTTCCTTCAGCACCGGGACGGACAGGAGGATGGTCGCGCCCAGCAGCCAGAGCGGCATCGTCATATAATAGCGGCGCGACCGCTCTGCCCATGGATCGCCGACATAGGCAACGAAAGCGGTGAGCGCGGCCGGCAGGAGCAGCAGGAAGGTGAAGCTGACAAGGCCGCTCACGCGGGTAGCGTCGAGCAGCAGATAGACGGTGATCGCAAAGGCCATGGCCAGCGCGACGGCCGAGGCGATGCGCAGCGGGGCCGATCCGGTGCGGACGGGCGGGGCGATGGGGTCAGGGCTTTCGTCGTTTGCGTCAGACATTTCTGTAAACTCCGAAACTGGCGGGCGCAATCGGGCGTCGGGGCGCCTCGATCAGCAGCGACTAGTCCTTGCTCTTGCCGGTGGGGATGAAGCGGGCGACCTTGTTGCCGAGCTTCATGAGGGCGATCAGGGTCGACTTGGGCAGCTTGTTCACCTGCTCATACCAGTTGCCGAGCGTCGACATGAATTCATGCATGCGGGTGATGCGCTCGCGCACATGGGGCGGACAGCTTTCATCCCTGGCGAGGCGCTGGGCTAGGTCGTTCAGCAGGGCAATGGTCGGGTCGATCTCGCGCCGCTTGCGCTCAGCGGCGATGCGGGTGAGCATTTCCCACAGATCGGTTTCCGCAACGAAATGGTCGCGCCGGTCGCCCTCGACATGGACGCGGCGGACGATCGCATAGGATTGCAGTTCCTTGAGCGCGGTCGAGACATTGGAGCGGGCAAGGCCGAGTTGGTCGACAATCTCGTCAGCGGGCAGGGGATGGTCCGACAGATAGAGCAGCGCATGGACCTGGCTGACCGACCGGTTGACGCACCATTGCGTGCCCATCTCACCCCAGTGGAGCAGGAACGCCTTGGCATCGGGATGGTCGAGAAGTGGCATGACATTCCTTTCTGTAAAAACAGAAATAACGGAATGAAGAGAGTCGGGCAAGGGGGCGGTGACGGCGGAGGAAAAATCGCTGAAATCCGTCGAGCCCGTTGAAAAGCCGCGGTATCTCGGCAATCTGCGGATCAGCAACGGAGCCTTCTTATGCCAGCCCTTTCCGACGACCCCTCTTCCCTCGATGGCTTGCCGACGCCGTGCCTGGTGCTGGATGCCGACCGGATGGATCGCAACATTACGCGGCTGCGCGCGCATCTGGACGGGCTGGGCGTGGGGATGCGGCCGCATCTCAAGACCGCCAAGTCGGTCGAGGTCGCGCAGCGGCTGATGCCGACGCCGCAGGGGCCGGCGACGGTATCGACCCTGCAGGAGGCGCGCCGCTTTGCGGCGGCCGGGGTGCGCGACATTCTCTATGCGGTCGGCATCAGCCCGGCCAAATTGCCCGAGATACTGGCGCTGCGGGCGCAGGGCGTGGACCTGGCGATCGTGCTGGATTCGGTCGAGCAGGCTGAGGCGGTCGCGGCCGCATCGCGCGCGGCCGGTACCGCCATTCCGGCGCTGATCGAGATTGATTGCGACGGCCATCGGTCGGGCGTGCAGCCCGGCGATGCGGCGCGGTTGCGCGCGATCGGCTCGGCGCTGGCGCAGGGCGGCGCATTGCGCGGCGTGATGACCCATGCCGGCGGCAGCTATGGCGCGCGCGGCGCGGCGGAACTGCGCGCCTGCGCCGATGCCGAGCGGGATGCCGTGCTGGCGGCGGCGCGGACCTTGAAAGAGGCGGGACATGACTGCCCGGTGATCAGCGTCGGATCGACCCCGACCGCGCATCATGCCACGGACCTGAGCGGCGTGACCGAGGTGCGCGCCGGCGTCTTCGTCTTCTTCGATCTGGTGATGGCCGGGATCGGCATCTGTTCGGTGGACGACATTGCCCTGTCGGTGCTGGCGACGGTGATCGGGCATCAGCGGGACAAGGGCTGGATCTTGGTCGATGCCGGCTGGATGGCGATGTCGCGCGATCGCGGCACGGCGAAACAGGATGTCGATCAGGGCTATGGCCTGGTCTGCGACCGGGACGGGCGGCCCTATGGCGACCTGATCCTGATCGATGCCAATCAGGAACATGGCATCATCGCGCTGCGGCCGGGGGCGTCCGGGACATTGCCGGACCTGGCGGTGGGCGATCGGGTGCGGATATCGCCCAATCATGCCTGTGCCACCGGGGCGCAGCATGATCGCTATCATGTGGTGCGGGACGGCAGCGATGCGGTGGAAGCGGTCTGGCCGCGATTTGGAGGATGGTGATGGACGTGACGCGGGTCGAGACCGACAAGGCGCCGGCACCCGCCGGCCATTATGCGCAGGCGACGATTGCGAATGGCTTCGTCTTCGTGTCGGGGCAATTGCCGGTGGTGGCGGGGCAGGGGCCGCGCAGCGACCTGTCGTTCGAGGATCAGGCGCGGCTGGCGATCGGCAACATGCTGGCAATCCTGGCAGAGGCGGGATGCGGGCCGGAGCGGATCGCGCGCGTCACCACCTATATCGTCGGCGTCGAGAATTGGCCGCGTTTCAACGGCATCTATGCCGAGATGATGGGGGATGCCCGTCCGGCGCGCACGGTGGTGCCCGCGCCCGAACTTCATCATGGCTGCCTGGTCGAGGTGGACGCGATCGGCCTGCTGCCGGGCTGACTACGACCATGGGAGCGCTATCTTTCCACCGCCGCCTGTCCTAGCGATAGGCGAGCGAAGGAGGCAGGCGGATGAGAAACAAGGCCGGGGCGCTGATCGCCCTGCTGGCGCTGTCGGTGCCCGCAGCGGTGCAGGCGGAGGACCAGTATAAGCTGCTCGTCCTCGCCATCCCGAACAAATATCATTATGAATATATACCGATCGCGCGCGACAGCCTGGAGCATCTGGGCAAGCTGCATGATTTCAGCTTCACCTGGGCCAACAACACCTCGGCCTTCGACGGCGATCTCAGCCAATATGCGGCGGTGATGTTCCTCAACACGCCGGGCGAGGAACTGAACCCGGCCCAGCGCGCCAGGTTCGAGGCCTATATGCGGGCGGGCGGCAATGCCATCGTCGTGCATCGCGCGGTCATCACGCCGCCGGGCGAATGGGCCTGGTATGAGAAGATGGTCGGGCGCAGCTTCGTCATCCATCCGATGGTGCAGACGGCGGTGGTGACGCCGACCGACAAGGGTTTTCCCGCCACCTATGGTCTGCCCGATCGCTGGATCTGGACCGACGAATATTATGTCACCGCCAACCCCTATAAGGTGACGATCCATCCGGTGCTGAATGTCGAGGAAAGCAGTTACGACCCGACCAAAATCTGGCCGGGGCAGGTGACGAAACCGATGGGGCGGGAGCATCCCGTCGCCTGGTATCATGCTTATGAGAAGGGGCGGGTGTTCGTCACCACGCTGGGCCATAATGGCGAGATGTATCGCGATCCGCGCTATCTCGACCATCTGATGGGCGGCATCTACTGGACGGCGACCGGGCGCGGCCAACTGCCCTGACGGCGGCGCGGAACGCCCGCGCCGCCCGGTTTTCGATCAGGCGGCGACCAGTTCGCCTTCGCCATAATAGGCGCTCTCGTAGAGAATGCCCTCGCGCTTGGCGACGATCACGCCGACCAGCACCTGGCCCGCGACATTGACGGCGGTGCGGCCCATGTCGAGGATCGGGTCGATCGCCAGCAGCAGGCCGGCGCCTTCGAGCGGCAGGCCGAGCGTCGAGAGGGTGAGGGTCAGCATCACGATCGCGCCGGTCAGGCCGGCGGTCGCGGCCGAGCCGATGACCGAGACGAAGACGATCAGCACATAGTCGATGAAGTGCAGCGGGATGCCATAGAAGCCCGCGACGAAGATCGCTGCCAGCGCCGGATAGATGGAGGCGCAGCCGTCCATCTTGGTGGTCGAGGCGAGCGGGATCGCGAAGGCGGCATAGCCCTTGTCGACACCCAGCCGCTCGGTCACGGTCTCGGTCACCGGCAGGGTGCCGACCGACGAGCGCGAGACGAAGGCGAGCTGGATCGCCGGCCAGGCCTTGGCGAAGAAGGGGCCGGGTTTCAGACCATTGGCGATCAGCAGCAGCGGATAGACGACCAGCAGCACGAGGCCGAGGCCCAGATAGATGGCGGCGGTGAAGGTGCCGAGCTGCGCCAGCGCGCTCCAGCCATAGGTGGCGATCGCGGTGCCGATCAGCGCGGCCGAGCCGATCGGCGTCAGGCGGATGACCCAGCCCAGGATCGCACGGACGACGGCGAGCAGCGAGCGGACGAAGGAGAGAAAGGGCTCCGCCTTGTCGCCGACCTTCAGCGTGGCGAGGCCGACCGCGATCGAGATGACCAGCAACTGCAGGATGTTGAACGAGATGCTGGTGCTGGCGCTGCCGTCGGTGATCTTGGTGCCGGCCGAAAGGGCCAGGCTGTTGCCGGGGACCAGACCTTTCAGGAAATCGAGCCAGCCGCCCACGCTATCCGCTTTGCCCATGGCGAGCGCGGTGCCGTGCAGGCCCGCGCCCGGCTGGACGATCAGGCCGATGGCAAGGCCGATGCTGACCGCGATCAGCGCGGTGATCGCGAACCAGAGCAGAGTCTGGCCGGCGAGACGGGCGGCATTGTCGAGCGCGCGCAGATTGGCGATCGACGCGACGATCGCGGCGAAGACCAGAGGTGGAACGATCGCCTTCAAGAGCGAGACGAAGATCGACCCGACCGTCTTGAGCGTGGTCGCGAGCCAGTTGAGGTCGCCATCGGGGCCTGCGCCGATCTGGCGCGCGACGAGACCGAGGGCAAGGCCCACGACCATGCCGAGCAGAACCTGGAAGCCGAAGCTGCGATAATTGAGGGCCATGATGGCATTTTTCCTTTGGACGACCGGCGCGCTATATCGGATGGCATCTATCCGATTGCGCGCAAGCAATTCTTTCAAGGGGTTCAGTGCGGATAAGGTGGCCCTCTTTCCGCGCGCCGTTCGATCAAACGCATGGAACGGCGCGATCCGCTATGCCACAATCGCCGCTCGGGTCCATCAGGGAGTATAAATATATGCAATTGCGGGGGATATTGCTGGCGGGGGTGATGCTGGCAATGCCAGTCGGGGCGCAGGCGGCGGCGGATGCCGGCGCGGCCAAGGAGATATTGCAGCGATCGGTCGCGTTCAAGACGGTCGAGGGCGCGGGGCAGGTGCCGGCGCTCGCGGCCTATTATGCGTCGGTGCTGAAGCAGGCGGGCTTTGCCGATGGCGATATCGTCATCACCCCGATGGGCGAGACCGCGACCCTGGCGGCGACGATCAAGGGGCGCGACCCTAGCCTGAAGCCGATGCTGATGATCGGTCATATGGACGTGGTGGCCGCCAACCGCGCCGACTGGACACGCGATCCCTTCGTCCCGGTCGAAGAGGATGGCTATATTTTCGGGCGCGGCTCGGAAGATAATAAATATGATGTCGCGATGATGGTCGCGACGCTGGCGCAGCTCAAGAAGGAGGGCTGGACCCCGCGCCGCACCGTCATCCTGCTCTTGTCGGGCGACGAGGAGACCAACATGGTCACCACCAAGGCGCTGGCGGCGAAATATAAGGATGCCGAGCTGCTGCTGAACGGTGATGGCGGCGGCGGCCTGCTCGACGAGACCGGCAAGCCCGTCCTCTACCAATTGCAGGCGGGCGAGAAGACCTATGCCGATTTCGAGATCGGCTTCACCGATCCGGGCGGCCATTCGAGCGCGCCGACGCCCGGCAACCCGATCTATCGGCTGGCGAAGGCGATCGACCGGATCGCGGCCTATCAGTTTCCGCCGATGATCAACGAACTGACCAAGGCGTCGCTCAGCCTGTCTGCGCAGCGGATCGGCGGCGACGTGGGGGATGCGATGCGCCTCTATGCCGCGACCCAGGATCCGGCATCTGCGGAACTATTGTCGAGCCGGCCCGAATTTGTCGGGCAGGTGCGCACCACCTGCGTCGCGACCATGCTGTCGGGCGGCCATGCGCTCAACGCCCTGCCGCAAAGTGCCAAGGTCAGCGTCAATTGCCGGATTTTTCCCGGCGTGAAGATCGACGACGTGAAGGCGCAACTGGTCAAGGTGGTGGATGATCAAAGCGCGACCTTCACCACGCTCAACGATCCGACCGGCAGCGATGCCTCGCCGTTGCGCGACGATGTGGTGAAGGCCGTGGCCGCCGCGATCAAGGCGCGCTCGCCCGCGATCACGGTGATGCCGGGCATGTCGGCCGGCGCGACCGACAGCCTCTATTTCCGCGCGCTGGGCGTGCCCAGCTATGGCGTCTCCAGCCTGTTCATGAAGGCCGAGGACGGCTTTGCCCATGGCCTGAATGAACGGGTGCCGGTGGCGGGTATCGCCGCATCACTGGCCCAGTGGGACAGCGTGGTGCGGGCGCTGGCCAAGTAACGGCTATCCTTAATCCGTTCGGGCTGAGCGAAGTCGAAGCCCGACACTGAGCGAAGCGAAGTGGCCTCCCGATGGTCGGCCGTGCCCTTCGACTTCGCTCAGGGCGAACGGATGGATATCAGCCTCGCACGGCCACCGCATTGGCGGCCGAGAGGACGGCCTTGACCGATGCGGTCGCGACGTCGCTGTCGGTGCCGATGCCGAAGACGGTGCGGCCGTCGGCGGTGCGGCATTCGACATAGGCGGCGGCGTTCACGTCGGTGCCGGCGCCGATGGCGTGCTCATTATAGTCGGCGACCTCCAGCACCACGCCCAGTTCGTCGCGCAGCGCAGCCAGCACCGACGAGATGAGGCCGTTGCCACGGCCCGAGATCGAGCGCTCGCCGCCTTCATGGACGATCTTGCCGGTGAAGATGCGGTCGCCTGCGCTGCCGCTCTCATGATAGTCGATCAGGCTATAGGCCTGGTCGCCGGTCTGGTGATAATAGTCGTCGAATGCGGCCGAAATGTCGGCGGCATTGAGTTCGCGGCTCGACTGGTCGGCCAGCGCCTGCACCACCTTCGAGAAGTCGGCCTGCATCCGCTTGGGCAGCTTGTAGCCCTTGTCCTGCTGCAGCACCCAGGCGACGCCGCCCTTGCCCGACTGCGAATTGACGCGGATCACCGCCTCATAGTCGCGGCCCAGATCCTTGGGATCGATCGGCAGATAGGGGACGTTCCAGAACAGGTCGTTGCGCGCTTCCTGCGCGGCAAAGCCCTTCTTGATCGCATCCTGATGGCTGCCCGAGAAGGCGGTGAACACCAGCTCGCCGGCATAGGGGTGGCGCGGGTGGACGGGCAGCTGGTTGCAATATTCGACGGTCTGGATGACTTCATCGATGTCGCTGAAGTCCAGTTCCGGGTCGATGCCTTGCGTGTACATGTTGAGCGCGACGGTCACCAGGTCGCAATTGCCGGTGCGTTCGCCATTGCCGAACAGGCAGCCTTCGATGCGGTCGGCGCCGGCCATGATGCCCAGTTCCGCGGCGGCGACGCCGGTGCCCCGGTCATTATGGGTGTGCAGCGAGATCACCACGCTGTCACGGCGCGAGATGTTGCGGCAGATCCATTCGATCTGGTCGGCATAGATGTTGGGGGTCGCGCACTCGACGGTGGCGGGCAGGTTCAGGATCAGCGGCCGTTCCGGCGTCGGCTGCAGGATGTCCATCACCGCCTCGCAGCATTCCAGGCTGAAATCCAGCTCGGCGGTCGAGAAGGTTTCGGGGCTATATTCGAAATGCCAGTCGGTGTCGGGCATCCGCGCCGCATTGTCGCGCAGCAGCTTGGCGGCGTTGATCGCGATCTGCTTGATTTCCGGGCGTTCCTTCTGGAACACGATGTTGCGCCAGGCCGGCGAGATCGCGTTATAGACATGGACGATCGCCTGCTTCGCGCCACGCAGGCTTTCGAAGGTGGTGGCGATCAGATCCTCGCGCGCCTGGGTCAGCACCTGGGGCATGACATCGTCGGGGATGGCGCCTTCCTTGACCAGGCCCGAGATGAAGTCGAACTCGGTCGCGCCGGCGGCGGGGAAGCCGACCTCGATCTCCTTGACGCCGACCTTGACCAGCAGGTCGAAGAAGCGGCGCTTCTTTTCCGCATTCATCGGGTCGATCAGCGACTGGTTGCCGTCGCGCATGTCGGTCGACAGCCAGCGGGGCGCCTTGGTGATGACCTTGGACGGCCATTGGCGATTGGGCAGGTCCACCTGGGGGAAGGGGCGGTATTTCTGCGAAGGATCTGTCAGCATCATGGGATCAAACTACTTCCTGGCTCGGGACGCTATGGCGCGCTCCGGGGTACGACTTGACTGTGATGAATGCCCTTAGGCGGATCGACGCTGCCCTTAGCCGGAAGGCAGCACAAAAGCCACGCCTAAGGGCGTGTAAGTCGTAGCAGGGTAAGAAGCGCGACGCTCTGCATGATGCTGTCCCCATAAACGCGGACGGGAGGAGCGTAAAGCCGTTTCTTGCGAAAGGGGCGTCAGGTGCGACGGAAAATTGCGTCGATGGTCAGGTCGACCTTGTCCGACACGAAGGGGCGGCCAAAGCCCATGCCATAATCGCTGCGCTCGACGGTCATGCTGCCGGTGAAGTGAAGGGTGGCGATGCCGGGCGCTTCGTCGGGCGTGACGCCGGTCAGCTGCACGGACAGGGCGACCGCGCGGGTCTGGCCATGCATGGTGAGTTCGCCGGGAATGATCGTCGCGCCATCGCTGCCGGCCAGCGGCGCGTCCCTGGCGGTAAAGCGCGCGGTCGGGAAATGGGCCATGTCGAAAAAGCTGTCGCCTTTCAGCATGGCGTCGGTCGAAGCATCGCCCGTGGTCATCTTCTCGACCGGGAAGCGGATGTCGACGTCGGCCCGTTCGGGGCGGGTGGGGTCGATCAGCACCATGCCTTCGGGCTGGGTGAAATCCCCCTCATAGCCGCCGATCAGGGCCTTTACATGGAAGTGGACCCTGGTCGCTGCGCCATCCACCAGATAGCGGCCCGGCGCATAGAGCGCGGGGCCGCCGTCCGGACTGGCCGTCGCCGGCCCGCACGCGAACACGCTCAAAAGCAGGATCGCGCGGGCCGGGCGGGGGATCATCGCATCACTTCTGGAAGGCGACAATAATCTTCAGTTCGACATTGTCGCCGACGACGGGGACGAAGCCGCCCATGCCGAAATCGCTGCGCTTGATCGTGCTGGTCGCGACGAAGCCGACATTTTCCTTCTTGTTCATCGGGTTTGCACCGGCGCCATAGAATTCGGCGTCCAGCGTCACCGGCTTGGTGATGCCCTTGATGGTCAGGTTGCCGGTGATGTCCGCGCCGGTCGCGCCATCGGTCTTCACGCCGGTCGACACGAAGGTCGCGGTCGGGAACTTGGCGGCGTCGAAAAATTCGGGCTTGGCGAGATGCTCGTTCAGCGCCGGAATGCCGGTGGTGAGGTTGGCGATCGGCAGGGTGATCGACACCTTCGAGGCCGAGAGATTGGCCTTGTCCAGCGTCAGCGTGCCGGTCGGCTGGGTGATGACGCCCATATTGTTGGTGAAGCCCATATGGTCATAGGCGAAGACGATCTGGGTGTGGCTGGGTTCGACGCTGTAGGTGCCGCCGCTGACCTTGGCGACATCCTTGCTGCCGGGGACGGCCATCGGGGCCTGGGCGATGACGACAGTACCACCGGCGACCGCGATCAGGGCAGCGGCAGAGATCAGATATTTGCGCATGGGAAACGCTCTCCAAAAGCATTCAAGGGACGCGGCACAGAATATGCCACGTCCCTCGATTGTTCCAGAGGCGTAACCGGAAACGGATCGTTCCGTTTCCGGTGCGCGAAAGGACTTAGTTCTTGTCCTTGTTGACCAGCTTGTTGGCGCCGATCCAGGGCATCATGGCGCGCAGCTGCGAGCCGGTCTTTTCGATCTGGTGGGCGGCAGCCTGCTTGCGGCTGGCCTTGAGTTCGGGCTGACCGGCGCGGTTGTCGAGGATGAAGTCCTTGACGAAGCGGCCCGACTGGATGTCGGCCAGAACGCGCTTCATTTCCTTCTTGGTTTCCTCGGTGATGATGCGCGGGCCGGTCTTGATGTCGCCATATTCGGCGGTGTTCGAGATCGAGTAGCGCATGTCGGCGATGCCGCCTTCATACATCAGGTCGACGATCAGCTTCAGCTCGTGCAGGCACTCGAAATAGGCCATTTCCGGGGCATAGCCGGCTTCGACCAGGGTTTCGAAACCGGCCTGGACCAGCGCGGTGGCGCCGCCGCACAGAACGGCCTGCTCGCCGAACAGGTCGGTTTCGCATTCCTCGCGGAAGTTGGTCTCGATGATGCCGCTGCGGCCGCCGCCGACTCCGCTAGCGTAGGACAGGGCGATGTCATGGGCGTTGCCGGTCGCGTCCTGATGGACGGCGATCAGGCAGGGGACGCCGCCGCCGCGCTGATATTCGCCGCGCACGGTGTGGCCGGGGCCCTTGGGCGCGATCATGATGACGTCGATGTCGGCGGGGACTTCGATCAGGCCGAAATGGATGTTCAGGCCATGGGCGAAGGCGAGCGCGGCGCCGGGGCGCAGATTGCCCTTGATGTCGGCTTCATAGATGGCGGCCTGATGCTCGTCGGGCGCCAGGATCATCAGCACGTCGGCCCACTGGGCGGCTTCCTTGTTCGGCAGCACCTTGAAACCGGCGCCTTCGGCCTTCTTGGCGCTGGGCGAACCGGGGCGCAGCGCAATGGCGACTTCGGCAACGCCGGAGTCGCGCAGATTCTGTGCATGGGCGTGGCCCTGCGAGCCGTAGCCCAATATGGCGACCTTCTTGCCCTTGATCAGGCCGATGTCTGCGTCGCGATCGTAATAAACCTTCATTGGAAAACCCCTTCTCGTCCCCCCATGCAGGGGGCGTTAGACAATAGTGGTGGAAAGAAACGCCGCCTGTGACGGCGCGGAATGGAATATCAGGCCGGCTCCTTGCCGCGGATCAGGCCGGCGACGCCGGTGCGACCGACCTCGACCAGGCCGATCTGGCGCATCAGGCCGACGAAATTGTCGATCTTCTCGGTCGTGCCGGTGATCTCGAAGATGAAGCTCTCGATCGTGGTGTCGACCACCTTGGCACGGAACACGTCGGCCAGGCGCAGCGCCTCGATCCGGTCCTCGCCGGTGCCGGCGACCTTGACCAGCGCCAGTTCGCGCTCGACGAACGGACCGGCGTCGGTCAGGTCGGTGACCTTGTGGACCGGCACCAGCCGGTCGAGCTGGGCGATGATCTGGTCGATCACCTTGGGCGGGCCGTTGGTGACGATGGTGATGCGGCTGATCGCATGGTCGTCGGTAATGTCGGCCACGGTCAGGCTGTCGATATTATAGCCGCGCGCGGTGAACAGGCCGGCGATGCGGGCCAATATGCCCGCCTCGTTCGACACCGTCAGCGACAGGACGTGCCGCTCGCTCTGTTCTTCGTGGATATGCATCAGATGCTGTTCCCGTCTTCCATTTCTTCGCGCTCGGGGCGCGGCGAGATCATGCCGATAAAGGCATAGTGCCAATCATCGTCCTGCGGGTGGGCGAGGCGGACGGGAAAGGCCGTCACCGCGTCGAACATCCGCAGAAGATGTTCGCCCACATAGCGTGGGCCGGCCAGCAGCCGATCGACCTGCAGGCCATGATATTCGAACCCGCTATCCAGATGCACTTCCCATTCCTCATTGTCGGGGTCAGCATGGTCGCTGGTCCAGCCGGTGAGTTCGGTCGTGCCTGTGATCCGTTCGAAATCCCAGGGTTCGGTCACGAAAATGCGGACCTTGGCGGGGGTGGTCACACCAGTGCCTTTGCCTCATCCGACATGACGCCTTCGATCTGGTTGGGATCGAGCAGCATTTCGGTATGGGCCGCACCCGACGGGATCATCGGGAAGCAGTTGGACAGCTTTGCCACGCGGCAGTCGACGATCACGGGGCCGTCGGTTTCCAGCATCTGGCGGATGCCGGCCTCCAGTTCCTGCGGCCCTTCGATGCGGATGCCGGTCCAGCCATAGGCTTCGCCCAGTTTCACGAAGTCGGGCAGGCTGTCCGAATAGCTGTTGGAATAGCGGCTTTCATAGGTCAGTTCCTGCCACTGGCGGACCATGCCCATATATTCATTGTTCAGGATGAAGATCTTGACCGGCAGGCGATACTGGCTGGCCGTCCCCATTTCCTGGATGTTCATCTGGATCGAGGCGTCGCCGGCGATGCAGATGCTGATGCTGTCGGGATTGCCCATCTGCGCGCCGATGGCGGCCGGGAAGCCATAGCCCATCGTGCCCAGACCGCCCGAGGTCAGCCATTTATTGGGGTCTTCAAAACCGAAATGCTGGGCCGCCCACATCTGATGCTGGCCGACTTCAGTGGTGATGATGATATCCTTGCCGGTCGCGCGGGTCGCCTTGTAGAGGTCCGCGATCGCCTTTTGCGGCATGATCTCGCTGCCGCTTTCGGGGTAGGACAGGCTCTTCTTGGCACGCCATTCGGCAATCCGCGCCCACCAGCCCGACAGGTCCGCCTTTTCATGGCCGCGCTGCTTCCACAGGGCGATCATGTCCTCCAGCGCGCTGCCGACATCGGCGACGACCGCGACATCGACGTCGACGATCTTGTTGATCGAGCTGCGGTCGATATCGATATGCACCTTGCGGCTGTTGGGGGCGAAGGCGTCCAGCCGGCCGGTGACGCGGTCGTCGAAACGCGCGCCGATGCAGAGGATGAGGTCCGCCTGGTTCATCGCCCAATTGGCTTCATAGGTGCCGTGCATGCCCAGCATGCCGACCCACTGGTCGGACGAGGCGGGGAAGGCGCCCAGACCCATCAGGGTAGAGGTGACGGGTGCGCCGGTCATCGCCGCCAGTTCGCGCAGCAGGGCGCTGGCCTGCGGACCCGAATTGATGACGCCGCCGCCAGTGTAGAAGATCGGCCGCTCGGCCGCGGCCAGCATCTCGACCGCCGTATCGATCGCGGCGGCATCCGCCTTGGTCTGCGGATGATAGCTGGCATGGACCTTCAGCTCCGGCCGGGCATAGGGCGCGGTCGCGATCTGGACATTCTTGGGAATGTCGACGACGACCGGGCCGGGGCGGCCGGTGGTGGCGATATGGAACGCCTCATGGACGACGCCGGCCAGCTTGGCCGGATCCTTCACCAGATAATTATGCTTGGTGCAGTGGCGCGTGATGCCGACCGTGTCCGCCTCCTGGAAGGCGTCGGTGCCGATCAGTTGCGTGGGCACCTGACCCGTGATGACGATCATCGGGATCGAATCCAGCAGCGCGTCGGTGATGCCGGTGACGGCATTGGTCGCGCCGGGGCCAGAGGTGACCAGGACGACGCCGGGCTTGCCGGTCGAGCGGGCGTAGCCCTCCGCCATGTGGGTCGCGCCTTGCTCGTGGCGCACTAGGACATGCTTGATCGTGGGGTGATTATAGAGCGCGTCATAGATAGGCAGCACGGCGCCGCCCGGATAGCCGAACACAACTTCGACGCCCAGATCAACCAGGCACTCGACCAAAATGTCCGCGCCGCTCTTTTCGGCCACGATGAAACTCCTCTTTTTTAAGATGCTGGCTCGCGGGTCTGCGCCGTCGCGCCCGCATTGGCAAGGCGCCAGCGTCTAGAGGACATAAAATGCGTGGTCAACCCCTATTGTTGTAATTTAATTGCTAATTCATTGGCAATTTCAGCATCAATCGATCTCTTTTCGCGATGCCAGTCCTGCGGTGGCTGGTTGGAGAACCAGGTATATTGGCGTTTGGCATATTGGCGCGTGGCGAGCTGGCCACGGGCCATCATCGTGTCACGATCGATGTCAGCTTTGAGCCAGGCGGCGATTTCCGGCACGCCGATCGCGCGCATCACCGGTAGGTCGGGATTGAGGTTGCGGGTCAGCAGCGCCTCCACCTCGGCAACGGCGCCCTGATCGACCATCAGTTCGAACCGCCGGTCGCACCGTTCGATCAGCCAGTCGCGCGGCGGCAGCAGGATCATGGGTGAAATACTGATGCGGTCGGCGATGCCGCCCTGCTTGTGCTGCTGCCATATCTTCAGCGGTTTGCCGGTCGATCGCACCACCTCCAGCGCGCGGGCAACGCGGGTGGTGTCGGCCGGGGCGAGGCGGGCAGCGGCCTCCGGGTCTTCGATACGCAGCGCTTCATGCGCCTGCGCCACCGGCATGGCGCGCACGGCCGCGCGGATATCGGTGTCTATCTCCGGCACCGGCGCGATGCCGTCGAGCAAGGTCCGTATATAAAGGCCGGTGCCGCCGACCAGCACCGGCAGCTTGCCGGCTTCATGGGCGGCGTCGATCTCCGCCCTGGCCTCGGCGGCCCAGCGCGCGGCGGAGCAGGCTTCGGCCCCGTCGATATGGCCGAACAGGCGATGGGGCACGCCGCCCATTTCCTCTTGCGACGGGCGGGCGGACAGGATCGCCAGGTCGGCATAGACTTGGCTGGCATCGGCATTGATGACGACGCCGTCGGCGATCTGGGCCAGGCGGACGGCGAGCGCGCTCTTGCCGCTGGCGGTCGGCCCGGCAATAAGCGCGACCGGTGGGCGGGATTCGCCCGGCATATGTGCGGGAGTGTTCATGTTCGTCGCGACCTTAGTGGCAGTTGAGACCCTGAAACAGGCGGATATTGCCGAAGCGGCCGGACGGCTGGCCTCTGCCGGCTGCGCCCCGGTCGATAGCGTCTGGCTGGACGAGGGCAAGGCGGCCGATATTTTCTTCGGCAGCGATCCTGTCACTGCCCGTGCGGCGCTGACCGATATTGGCGACCGGGTCGACGTGATCGTGCAGATGGTGGCGGGCCGCGAGAAGAAGCTGCTGATCGCCGACATGGATTCGACCATGATCACGGTCGAGTGCATCGACGAACTGGCCGACTATGCCGGGATCAAGCCGCAGATTGCCGAGATCACCGAACGGGCGATGCGCGGCGAACTGGATTTCGAAGGCGCGCTGCATGGCCGCGTCGCCCTGTTGAAAGGGCTGCCCGACAGCGCGATCGACCAGTGCCGCGAGGAGCGGGTGGTGATCATGGGCGGTGCCCGCGAACTGGTGCGCACGATGAAGGCGCGCGGCGCGCGCACCCTGCTGGTGTCGGGTGGCTTCACCCGCTTCACCGGGCCGGTGGCGGCGGAAATCGGCTTCGACGTCCATGTCGCTAATGTACTGGAAATCGCCGATGGCGCGCTGCTTGGCACCGTTACCGTGCCGATCGTCGATGCCGCGCGCAAGCGCACCGAACTGGAGGCCGCAATCGACGGCGGGATTGACCGTGCGCTGACGCTGGCGGTGGGCGATGGCGCCAATGACATTCCGATGATCGAGGGGGCTGGGCTGGGCGTCGCCTATCATGCCAAGCCCAAGACCCGCGCAGCGGCGGCGGCCGAAATCGTCCATGGCGACCTGTCGGTGCTGCTCTATGCGCAGGGCATCGCTTCGGCCGACTGGGTCCGCGACTGATCCGATATGCTCAACGGCTGGGCGTGCTTGAGGCACGTCCTGCCGTCATTGCACAAGGGTAATGGATTCCATTTCGCCCCTGAACCGTTGTCGTCGCACTGCATCCCGGCAGTGGGTCCAATTGGCGTTGCGACAGGATCGTGGCGCACAGGGAGATGGTATGAAAATCCAGACAATGGCGCTGGTCGCCGGTAGCCTGCTGGCGCTGAGCGCCTGCTCGAAAAATGATGCGCCGGTGACCAGCGCGCCGCCGCTCGGGCCGGGCGCGATCGCCGGCACGGTGGCCGCAGACCGCAATGGCGATGGCTATGTCGACGGCTATTACACGTCGGATGGCATCTATCATCCGGTCCAGGGACCGCCCTGTCCGCCGCCCCCGCCGCCGCCGGCGCCGCCCCGTTCCGGAGAACGCGGCTGAGCAATCTTCCTTTCCGGGCGCGGCATTTCCGCCGCGCCCCCCGACATCCTGTTTCCCTGATCCTCGCCATGCTGATCGCCGGTTCCGTGCCGGGGATGGCGGCTGCGCAGCCGGCCGCCAGCGACACGGCGGCGCGGTCGAGCGTGGCCGCGGAAATCCGGTCGGCGGCGAGCGGCAAGCTGCGCGATTTCTATGGCACGCGCGGCTATTGGCCGCTGTGGATCGACAAGGGCAAGGTCCGCGCCGAACCGGCGCAAGCGCTGCTGACGCTGCTCGACAGTGCCGATCAGGACGGGCTGCGATCGCGCGACTATGATGCCAGGGGATTGTTGCGGGCGATCAAGGAGGCCGATGCCTCGGGCGACCCCAAGGCGCTGGCGCGGGTCGATGTCGCCCTGTCGAAGGCGCTGGCTGCCTATGTTGCCGATGTCCGCCGCCCGTCCAAGGCGGTGAAGATGCGCTATCTCGACCCCGAGGTGGAGCCGCAGGCTCCCGATGCGGCGGAGGTGCTGCGCGCGGCGGCGGTCGCGCCGTCGCTGGCCACCTATGTCGAGAAGGCGGGCTGGATGAGCCCGCTCTACATGAAGCTGCGCGCGGCGAGCGGTGCTTATGCAACGCGCTGGGGCGGCCTGCCGGCGGTGAACGTGCCGACCGACGTCAAGCTGCGGCCGGGCGGATCGAGTGGCGAGATCGCGATCCTGCGCCATCGGCTGGGGCTGCCCGACGGGGTCGATTACGACAAGGCGCTGGCGGCCAAGGTCAAGCTGTTCCAGGCCGATCACGGGCTGGATGCCGACGGCATTGCCGGCGCGCAGACGATCGAGGCGCTCAATCGTGGACCGGGCCATTATGCCCGGATATTGACGCTCAATCTGGAGCGGGCGCGGCTGCTGCCCGGCCCATGGGTGCGGCATGTCGAGGTCGATGCGGCATCGGCGCGGCTCTATTATTATAGCGGCGGCGAATTGGACGGATCGATGAAGGTCGTGGCCGGCGCCAAGGAAAGCCAGACGCCGATGATGGCGGGCATGATCCGCTATGCGACGCTCAATCCCTATTGGAATGTCCCGCCCGACCTGGTCGAGCGCAAGATCGCCCCCAAGATACTGGACGGGGCGACGCTCAGGAAGATGCGCTATGAGGCGCTGAGCGACTGGACCGCCGACGCGCAGACGCTGAACCAGAGCGAGATCGACTGGCAGGCGGTGGCAGCGGGGCAGCGCGAATTGCGCGTGCGCCAGTTGCCGGGCGGCAATAATGCCATGGGGAAGATCAAGTTCATGTTCCCCAATGACCTGGGCATCTATCTGCACGACACACCTGACCGGGCTTTGTTCGCCAAGCCGGTGCGCCATTTCAGCAATGGCTGCGTCCGGCTGGAGGATGCACAGCGTCTGGGGCGCTGGTTCTTCGGCAAGACGCCGACCGCAGAGAGCGACGCACCCGAACAATATGTGCCGCTGCCCCGGCCGGTGCCGGTCTATCTTACCTATCTGACGGTGGTGCCGACGGCGGACGGGGTGCAGTTCCTGCCCGACGATTATGGACGGGACGGGGAGTAATCTCCCCGTCCTGCCGGCTCAATGGATGCCGGCAACCATCCAAAGCGCCATGGCGACCATCATGACATTCTCAGTCAGCGAGACGAAGCCGAGCGGCACGTTGCTGCTGCCGCCGACGCAGGCGCATTTGAGTTCGCGCTTCTCGATATAGACTGCCTTGAACACCGATGTCGCGCCGATGCCGCCGATGAACAGGGCGACCGGGATCGACAGCCAGGGGGCGAGGCCGGTCAGCATCAGCGCGCCCGCGCCCAGTTCCAGGAAGGGATAGATGCGGCCATAGGGAATGACGCGGCGGGCGAGCAGGTCATAGTTGAGGAACATGGTCGCAAACCGCTCCACATCCTGCAGCTTCAGCATGGCAAGCAGCATCATGGCGATGGCGATGAACCGCTCGAGCGTCAGCAGGCCGACCAGCGGCGCCAAGGTCAGCCAGTTGATCGCCAGCGCCAGCAGCGCGGCGACGACAAAGACGGCCAGCACCGGCACATAGCTGGTCGCGCCGGGCACCGGCACCTTGAGGCCCAGGAAGCGGCGCAGATCGTCATGGCCGCCGATCCGCCGGCCGTCGATGAAGATCTGGGGCGTCGTCTTCACGTCATGTTGGGCCTTGAAGGCGTCGGTCTCGGCCCGGCTGGCGAGGGCATGATCCTCGACCCGATAGCCATGGCGGCGCAGCAGCCAGCGCGCCTTGAGGCCATAGGGACAGACATGGCCGGGCATCACCATACGGTAGATTTGAGCGACCTTTTCCGGTCCTTGGGGCATTGCATCGTCCTTGTGTCAGGCTTGTATCGAGTGCGATGCCCCTCATATAGGGTCTGTACCATGGTACGGAGTCAAGGCATGAGCATGACAATTTCCGCACTGGCCCGCGCGGGCGATGTCGGGGTGGAGACGGTGCGCTTCTACCAGCGGCGCGGCCTGCTGGATGCGCCAGATCGGCCGGACGGCAGCGTGCGGCGCTATGGCGAGGGCGACGTGCGGCGGCTGCGCTTCATCCGGTCGGCGCAGGCGGCGGGCTTCACGCTGGAACAGATTGGCGAACTGCTGCAGCTTGATGCCGGGCAGGATCGCAAGCGGGCGCGCGAACTGGCGGCCGATCGGATCGCGGCGCTGGATGTGAAGATCGCTGAACTGGAGGCGGCGCGGGCGGCGCTGACGCGGCTGGCCCGGCAATGCCATGCCTCCGATGAAGGGCCGTGCCCGATCATCGCGGCGTTCGAGGACGGCGCTCAGACGTCCTGCGTCTGATCGTCCTGCTTTTGTGCCATCTGTCGGCGCGACATTTCCCGACGCACCGAGTAGCTGGTGGGATCACGGCGAAAATGGTCGCGCATCATGCGCCGCTGTTCGCTGATGATGTGCCAGATATCTTCCGGACTCTTGCCTTCGGTCATCGATCCGTCCGCCCTTTTCCGTTCGACTGCAGGGCAGGGAATATCGCTTTCGCACCGATCAATCCGTGAGCGCGATCACGTAAACGGCGCTTTAATGCTGTTACTTCAGATATATGCAACTCGGGCGGCGCGCGCTGGACGGGGTAAATGTTGGAAATCGCGCGCTTAACTTCGCATATTTCCCGCACATTCTGACATTATGTTGCGTTCCGCTGATCCTATCGGAAAGCGGTGTGGGGTTGCGATGGGAAAGAGCCGCCGGGAATATAGCCGGGCGGCACGCTGTAGGACAGGCGTGCCTATTCCAGCCCGGCGACGAGGCCGTCGATCGCGCCCTGGAGGATGTAGCTGGCGGCGAGCTTGTCGACCAGTTCGTCGCGGCGGGCGCGGCTGGCGTCGGCTTCCAGCAGGGTGCGGGTGACGGCCTGGGTCGACCAGCGCTCGTCCCAAAGCAGCACCGGCAGGCCGATGTCCGCGACATTATGGGCGAAGGCGCGGCTGGCCTGGCTGCGCGGGCTGTTGGTGCCGTCGAGATTGAGCGGCAGGCCGATGACGATGCCCTTGACCTGCTGCTGCGCCATGAAGGCTTCGAGCGCCGGCTTGTCCTTGCTGAACTTGCCGCGATTGACGGTGTAGGCGGGGCTGGCGATCGACCATTGCGCGTCGCACAGGGCCAGGCCGATCGTCTTCGTGCCCACGTCCATGCCGATCAGGCGGCCACCCTCGGGCAGGGCTGCGCGAAATTCCGCGCGGTCAGTCGTGACAAGTTTCATTACGTCTCAGTGTATCTTGGTAAAGGCAGCCAGCCTTTGGCGGGCGTCGTCGCGTACATTGCCCCAGAACAGGCTATAATCATAGACGTGATAATTATTGCCGGGCAGCGTGTAGGGGCCCATGTCGACCGGATCGCCGATCATCAGCACGCCGCTGGTGTCGCAGCGGGCAGGCACGATGCCGGCGACCAGATGGGCCGGCTTGTCGGCGGCGCGGGCGTCGAGCGTGCCGATATTGGCGCTGGCAGGCGCATTGCCGTTGAAGGTGCCGGTGATCGGATTGGTGCAGAGCATGTGCGTGCCCTTGCGCGGCTGGCCATTGAGGCCCTGCTTGCGCTCGAAGCTTTCGACCACGGCGGACGGATCGGCCGGTTCGGCATAGCTTTGCCAGCTGACGATGCAGTGCGATTGATCCCGCCTGGCGCAGGCGGGGAAGCCCAATGCAGGCAGGTCCGCCTCGACCGAGATCGGCCAGCCCACGGCATAGATGGCGGCGATCCGGTCGGCGACCGGCTTGCCCGCCACCTGTTCGCGCACCAGTTGCAGCAGGTGGCGTGACCCCTGGCTGTGGCCGGCGAGGATCAGCGGGCCGGTGGGATTGGCCTTGAGGAAGGCGGCGAAGGCCTGGGTCACGTCGCGATAGGCGGCGGCGAGCGCCTGGTCGCCCTCCGCTCCGGTGGTGAGGAAGGCGCCATAATTGGCCTGGCGATAACGCGGCGCCCAGACATTGCCGGCGGCGCTGAAGGCGCTGGCCTGGCTCAGCACGAAGCGGCGCGCGGTCGCGTTGCTTTCCGCGTCGTCCAGCGGCGCGTTCCAATGGGCATTGCCAAGCGGCGTCACATAGCTGGTCGGATGGATGAAGAAGACGGCGGCCTTCTGCGCGGGCGGCGCAAGCTTGGCCGCGCCCTGCGGCGTCCAGAGCGCGGGATTGTCCTTGGTCTGGTCGGGGCGGGCGATCCACATTTTCGGATCGTCATAGGCGTTGGCGGGCAGGGGCTGGAGCGGCTGGAACGCTTCGCGCGGGACCATGACCGCCCGCATGATCTGCATCCCCCAGATGCGATAGGCAAGCAGCATCGCAAGCACCAGCACGACCAGGCCGGCGACGATATAGAGGAATTTGCGGGCCACTTGCTCTCGTCTCCATCCCTGTGCGGGGATCGCCCCGCCTTCGTGCGGCCTGTCTGGCCCATGCGCGGCAGTCATGCAAGATGGGGGCATGCAAGATGGGCGCATGCAAGATGGCAGATGGTGCAGCAGGACACTTGAAGCGGACTGGTGCGGGTGCTAGCGGCTTGGCCCATGTCGATAGACCTTCAGACCGTGAAAAAGATCGCCAGCCTTTCGCGCATTTCGGTGACGGATGCGGAAGCGGAAGCCATGGTGCCCGAACTCAACAATATCCTTGGCTGGGTGGAACAGCTGGGCGAGGTGGACGTGACCGGCGTGCAGCCGATGACGGCCGTCATCCCCAACCATCAACGCCTGCGCGACGATGTCGTCACTGACGGCAATGTGCGTGACAAGGTGCTGGCCAATGCGCCGCAGGCCGAACATGGCTTCTTCGCGGTGCCGAAAGTTATCGAATGATGCGGGTGCCTCCCCATCCGTTCGCCCTGAGCCTGTCGAAGGGCTCGGCCGACCGCAGGGAGGCAGCTTCGCTTCGCTCAGTAGAGGGCTTCGACTTCGCTCAGCCCGAACGGGGAAAAGAATTTGACTGATCTTACTGATCTTACAGTGGCGGAAATCCGCGACGGCTTCCGCGCGGGCGATTTTTCGGCACGCGAAGTGGCCGAGGGCTTCAATGCCAATGTCGCTGCTGCCAAGGCGCTGAACGCCTTCATCGTCGAGACGCCCGAAAAGGCGCTGGCAGCGGCCGACGCTGCCGACAAGGCCAAGGCCGCCGGCGAGACGCTGGGCCAGCTTGCCGGCGTGCCGATCGGCATGAAGGACCTGTTCTGCACCGAAGGCACCCAGACCACCGCCGCGAGCCACATGCTGGAAGGCTTCGTGCCGACCTATGAATCGACCGTGTCGGGCAAGCTGTGGGCGGCCGGCGCCGGCATGCTGGGCAAGCTCAACCTCGACCAGTTCGCCATGGGTTCGTCCAACGAAACGAGCTATTATGGCAATGTGATCTCGCCCTGGCGGCGGGGCGGCGGCGACAATGCCGCACTGGCGCCCGGCGGTTCGTCGGGCGGTTCCTCCTCGGCCATTTCCGCGCGGCTCTGCCCGGCGGCGACCGGCACCGACACTGGTGGCTCGATCCGCCAGCCTGCCGCCTTCACCGGCATTTCGGGCATTAAGCCGACCTATGGCCGCTGCTCGCGCTTCGGTATCGTCGCCTTCGCCAGTTCTCTGGACCAGGCCGGGCCGATGGCGCGCACCGTGCGCGACAATGCGATCCTGTTGGAAGTCATGTCGGGCTTCGACCCCAAGGATTCGACTTCGTTGGATCTGGCCGTGCCGCAGTGGGAAGCCAATCTGTCGAGCGATCTCAAGGGCAAGAAGGTCGGTATTCCCAAGGAATATCGCCCCGATGGCCTGAATGCCGAAATCTCCGCCATGTGGGATCGCGGCATCGAATGGCTCAAGGACGCCGGCGCCGAAGTGGTGGACGTGTCGCTGCCGCATACCAAATATGCGCTGCCGACCTATTATATCATCGCGCCTGCCGAAGCCTCGTCGAACCTCGCCCGCTATGACGGCGTGCGTTATGGCCAGCGCGACCTGCCCGATGGCGCAGGTTTGCAGGACATGTATGCCGCGACCCGCGCCGCCGGCTTCGGCCCGGAAGTGAAGCGCCGCATCATGATCGGCACCTATGTGCTGTCGGCTGGCTTCTACGATGCCTATTATACCCAGGCGCAGAAGGTGCGGGCGCTGATCGCGCGCGATTTCGAACTGGCGTTCGAAAAGTGCGATCTGCTGCTGACGCCGACCGCGCCGAGCGCCTCCTTCGCGCTGGGCGAGAAGCAGGCCGATCCGCTGGCCATGTATCTGAACGACGTCTTCACCGTGCCGGCCTCGCTGGCCGGACTGCCGGCGATGGCGATTCCGGGCGGGCTGGATTCGGCCGGTCTTCCGATCGGCCTGCAGGTGATCGGCAAGGCGCTGGACGAACAAACCGTGCTGAACGCCAGCCTCGCCATCGAGGAACGGGCCGGCTTCACCGCGCGGCCGAACAAGTGGTGGTGATATGAGTTTCTCGGAACTGTTGGGAGGACTGGTCGATCTGCTCAGTTCCTTCACTGTTTCCGAGAAACGGCGATATCAGCGTAAGGATGATCGGCCAGCCAAGCGGCGGAAGATCGTCACTGCTACCGCAGAAGCGACATCGGATCGTCCCAAGACCAGTCTGTGGGGCAAGGGTCGCCGAAGCAGAGGTCGGATCGCTCCGACAGAAATTGATGGGCAAGAAGCGAAATGACTGAATCAACCTATCGCATCCAGGGCGCAACCGGCGAGTGGGAGGTCGTGATCGGCCTGGAAGTCCATGCGCAGGTGACGTCGAACGCGAAGCTATTTTCGGGTGCCGCGACGGCGTTCGGCGCGGAGCCCAATACGCAGGTCAGCCTGATCGACGCGGCCATGCCCGGCATGTTGCCCGTGCCCAACCGCGAATGCATCCGCCAGGCGGTGCGCACCGGCATGGCGATCGACGCGCAGATCAACAAATGGTCGCGCTTCGACCGCAAGAATTATTTCTATGCGGATCTGCCGCAGGGCTATCAGATCAGCCAGCTCTATCACCCGATCGTGGGCGAGGGGCAGATCGAGATCGTCCTCGACGAAAAGAACCCCGAAGCCAGCACCAAGGTGATCGGCGTCGAGCGCATCCATGTCGAGCAGGACGCCGGCAAGCTGATGCACGACCAGCATCCCACCAGCTCCTATGTCGACCTCAACCGGTCGGGCGTGGCGCTGATGGAAATCGTGTCGAAGCCGGACATGCGTTCGCCTGCCGAAGCAGGGGCTTATCTCTCGAAGCTGCGAACCATTCTTCGCTATGTCGGGTCGTGCGACGGCAATATGGACCAGGGGTCGATGCGCGCCGACGTCAACGTCTCCGTGCGTCGTCCCGGTGAAGAGTTCGGCACCCGCACCGAGACCAAGAATGTGAACTCGGTCCGCTTCGTCATGGCCGTGGTCGAGCATGAGGCGAACCGCCAGGTCGACGTGCTGGAGGCCGGCGGCAAGATCGTGCAGGAAACGCGCCTCTATGATCCGGATCGCAACGAGACCCGTTCGATGCGGTCGAAGGAAGATGCGCACGACTATCGCTACTTCCCCGATCCCGACCTGCTGCCGCTGGAACTGGACGATGCCTTCCTGGAGGAATGCCGCCAGTCGCTGCCGGAACTGCCGGACGCGAAGCTGCGCCGTTATGCACAGGATCTGGGCCTGTCCGCTTATAATGCCGCGACCCTGACCGCCGACGCCGACACCGCCCGCTGGTTCGAGGCGCTGCTGGCGGAAGGCGCGCGCATCCAGAAGAAGAGCGAGGGCGAGGTCGCCAAGGCATCGGCCAACTGGCTGCTGTCGGAGCTGTATGGCGCGCTCAACCGCATTGGCAAGAGCCTTGAGGAAAGCCCTGTAAGCCCCGAGGAAGGAGCCGAATTGCTGGCACTGGTGGCCGATGGCACGATCAGCGGCACGATCGCCAAGCAGGTGTTTGAGATCATGCTGGAAACCGGCGACAAGCCCGGCAAGATCGTCGAGGAAAAGGGCCTGAAGCAGACCAGCGACACCGGTGCGATCGAGGCGGCGGTGGCCGATGTCCTGGCCAAGAATGGCGACAAGGTCGAGCAGTATCGCGGCGGCAAGGAAGCCTTGTTCGGCTTCTTCGTCGGCCAGACGATGAAAGCGATGCAGGGCAAGGCCAATCCCCAGGTCGTCAACGAACTGGTCAAGAAGGCGCTCGCCGGCTGAGGCCGGGTCTCCATGGCCTTTCGTGATTGAGGGGAGCGGCCTGACGGTCGCTCCCCTTTTTCGGTCAGGCCTTCTTCTTCAATGCCATGGATTTGCGGGCATTGTTGGCATATTCCTCGAAATTCTTCTTGAAGACGCCAACCAGCTCATCCAGCGCGGCCACGGCGTCTTCGCCTTCCTTTGCGGGGAAGAGCGACAGGCCATTTCCGCCCCACGCCTTATATTCGAAGTCGATCTTCTGGTCGTTGCCGAAGTCTCGAACCATGAACAATGTCTTGAGCGAGCGGCCATAGATCGCTGCCTTGTGATACAGCACATCTGCGGTGATGAGCTCGGAGTAGCAGGCGGCAGTGGAATCGGACCGGCGCGTCTTCACCTTGTTCATGGTCTTGCGCTCAAGCGGCGCTTCATGACGGATGATAACCGTGCCCGGCTTCAGTTCCAGCAACGTGGCCAGATCCAGCGCCTGGAGTGCGTCAACCTGGCTGGGGCTGTCGAGCGCGCTGGCCATCTGTGCCTTGTTGCTGGCATCCTTGCCGGCATGCAGGGCGGCATCGAGCAAACCGCCGCCAAGCAGGCCGGTTGTCACGGAGGCCATGCGTTCGGCCGGCCATATGTGCAATTCGCAGGCCGGCGACGAAGCCTCGGCCGTCTGGGCCTGGGCGGCACTGGCAAGCGTCAGCGATGCCAGACCAACCCAAATGGTCTTCAACATAATCATTTCCCCCAAATGTCGTGATAAAAGCTGTTTAGTTACGTGTCCTTACCGGGCGGCGCAGATATTCCCCGAATTTCTCGACATCCTGTTGAAACGCCGATTTCAAGTCAGTCAGGGCCGCGCCTTCTGCCTCCGCCGTTTGCGGCGGGAACTGGGTAAGCTTGGTCATGGTCCAGGTGCCGAAGCTGCGTCTCGCCGTCTGTTCCGATCCGAAATCGCGGAATCGGAACAATATCTTGAGAAAACGGCCGGTAACGACATCTTCCTGAAAGATCAGGTCGTCGATCATGAATTCGGCGTAGCAGATCGATCCGTCCGGCCGGATGCGGCCCGAAGTCGAGCGCATCGTCCGGCTGTCGAGAGATTCGTCATGAAGGACCAACTGATGGTCGGGCAGGCCAAGCCATGAGGCCAGTGGTAGCGTAGCAAGCAAGGCGCGTTGGTCGGCCGTGGCAAGCGGATTGGCATTCATGGCCTTGTAGCCTTCGCGTCCCTGGACGGCGCCATTGACGATGCCGCCATGCAGCCAGCCATGATAAACCGAGCCCAGCCCGTTTCCCGGCCAGACATGTAGCTCACATGGCTTCCGATGATCTGTATCTGCCGATGCGGCGTCGGTCTGTGCGTGCGCCGGCGACAATGCCGCAAGCCATATGCCGACCAAGGTCGCGCACAGGCGAGAAATTCCCCCCATTCATCCCCCATTAGGCTCAAGAGCCTGATTCCCCGCTACTTATTCAGCACGGGCCGATGCCGCCCGCAAGAGGCCAATGAAAGGAGAGGGCGCAGAGGGGAGCAAAGAAAAAGGGGCGCCGCTCGGGTGAAACCCATGCGACGCCCCTCTTTTTTGCCTTGGCGTCCCTTGGGGAGGAACATCATGCCGTGGCGCAACTGGCGGACCGGGAGGGTCTGTGGGGTGTGGCCCGCCAATTCCTTATTCAGACGTCACAGGACGAAGTTAACCGTC
Organism: Sphingobium sp. BHU LFT2; assembly: GCF_018604485.1. NCBI lineage: Bacteria > Pseudomonadati > Pseudomonadota > Alphaproteobacteria > Sphingomonadales > Sphingobiaceae > Sphingobium > Sphingobium sp. BHU LFT2. The sequence goes on along the minus strand of NZ_JAFCGW010000004.1, from coordinate 163,288 downwards.
GCCCGGAATGAGATTGCGACGTGATTTTGTTGTTCTTCCGCACCGAATTCGCCGCCGACGCGGAACGTGTCGGTGCCGCCATAGAGGCGGGCCCGGCCGGTCCAGCCGCTGGTGCGCTTGTCGGCGACCAGGACGAAGTCATCGCCATCCTTGAAATGGGCGACCGTGTCGCCGAGCGATCCGCCGATCAGCTGGCGGCGACCGCCTTCCAGTTCGAACCGCGCCCAGCCATCCTCGCGATTGAGGCTGCCGAAATCATAGCCGGCGGCGATCGTGCCGTTGGCGGTCATTTCGTCGCTGGTGCGGCCATCGACGGTCAGGTTGAACGCGTCGCCACCGCCGCTTTCGCTATAGCCGCCTTCCTTCAGGCGGTAATAGTCGATGCCAATGCCCGGACGCAGGCTGAAGCGGTTGAACTGGAGCTGATAGGAAGCCCCGGCCGTGGCCGAATAGAGCTTGCCCGACCAGTCGCCGGTCGCCTTGCGCACGACATCGTCGAGCGCGAAGTTGCGGGTGCCGTCAAAGTCGATATGCGCCGCCGAAACGCGCGCGAAGGCCTGGAGCGGACCCCAGCTGCCGCGCCAGTGCGCCGCCAGTTCGAACTGGTCGGAATCCGCCGAGCTGTTGGAGCTGTCGCTGGTGTCCCGGCCATGAATATAGGCGAAGGAGCCACCGAAGGCGCCAAGATCGGTCAGATATTCGACGCCGCCGCCCGCGCCCCAGCCATTAATGTCGTAGGAGGCGGTGTCGCCGATGCTCTTGGAGCTGCCGAACGCCACCTGCTGCAGCCAGAAGCCGAGTTTGCCGTCCTTGGTCCTGTAGATGCCGTTGGGATCCGACAGGATGCGCGCGGTCGCCCGCGAGCCAGCGGTGACGGCTTCGAAGGTGCTGCCGGAATGTTCGGGCAGCATCTGGCGCAGCGCACCGTTCAGCGTCTGGCCGTCGGTCACGTCCAAATAGGCGTTGGCCAGAGTGCTGTCATTGTCGAGCGCATTGAAGATCGCCGAATAAGCCCTTGAAAGCGAGCCGGTCAGGCCCAGTTCCGATGTGGTCTTGGCGGCGATCGACAGGGTCACGTCACCGGTCGTCGTGTCGCTGCTGACGCTGCCCTTGAACATATAGGGCAGCAGGGTCGCGCTATCGAGCGCCGGGGTGCCCGACAGCGACGCGGCGCGGACGATGACATAGTCGCCTTCCGATCCGCCGACCTGGGTCAGCGCCACCTTCACCTTGGAACCGCTGGCGAAGCTGGCGGCACCGGCGACGTCATAGACGGTGTTGGTGCCATCGGCGCCGTTGATGGTGACGCCCAGCGCCGAGCCCGAGGACGCGCTGAGCGAGGCAAGCGCGACCGAACCGGTGTTGCTGACAGCCAGCGTGCCGCCGTTCAGCACCAGCGCCATGTTGCCGCTGTTGCTGATCGCGCCGGTATAGCTGGAGGTGCCGTTCAGCGTCATCGTGCCGCTGGCGCCGCCAAAGTCGAGCGCGCCGGTGACGCTAGCGGTATCGGCCAGGGCCAGGGTGGCGCCGGTGCCGGCATAGCTGAGATCGCCGGTCAGGGTCGAACTGCCCGAGAGCGACAGGCTGTTATTGCCCGCGCCCAGGCTGACATCGCCGACGATCCGGCCGGCCGATACCGTCATGACGTCATCGCCCGAGCCGAGCTTGACGTCGCCGACGATGCTGGGCGCGGTCGCGGTCGAGGAGGCGAGTGCCTGGGTCAGCGTCACGCCGCTGCTGTTGGCGCTGAGGTCAATGGCGGTGTTGGTAAGGCCGCCGGTCGCCGAGATGGTGCCGGTGTTGCTGAGGCTGGAGACGGTGCCCGAGGAATCGAGGATCGCGATCGCGCGACCCTTTTCATCATCGGCGGCGACGGCCGCGACGGTGCCGCTGACCTTGACCGAATTCACCTGTGCCCCGGCGTCGATCACCAGGCCGCGCGACGTGGTGTTCGCGAGCGCCGCGCCCGAAGCGGCGACGGTGCCCGAAATCTCGATCGCGTCGCTGGTCGCGCCCGAACCCAGGCGCAGCGCGGTGGCGTTGCTGTCATAGGAGATGGCGGTGATCGATCCGGCGACCAGGACGCCCTTGGCAATGTCGACATCGCCGCCCAGGCCGCCGATCACCATCGCATTGGCATCGACGCCGTCATAGATGCCATAGCCCGCGATCGCGCCACGCACGACCACGCCATAGCCCGAACTGTCGCCCTGGACCACGCCGATGCTGGTGTCGGCGCTGGCCGAACCGATCTGCACCGCAGCCGCCGAGCCATAGTTGATGACCGTGGCGGTGGTTTCGGTGCTGTCGAGCAGGCCGTCATCATCGATGTCGGTGTCATCTTCGTCGTCATCATCGCTGGCGGTCGGCGCGACGTCGAACACGATGCCGCCGCTGACATTGCCGGCGATGACGAGGGCGGGGCCACCCTGCAGCAGGTCGTCGGCGTCGAGCTTGGTGACGTCGCTCGGGCGGGTGGTGGAGCGATAGCCGGTGCTGACGATCGTGCCCTGGATCTTCACTGCGCCATCGACATCGCCGAGCAGGGCGACGGCGGTGCTGTTCGCGCCCTTGGTGCTGATCGAACCGCGGATCGTGGCGTTGCCATCGATATCGTTGGCGACCACGCCATAGCTGTTGTCGCCGGTCACGCCGATCGTGCCATAGGTCGACAGATTGCCGATCAGGGTCGAGTTGACGCGGATGCCGGCGCTGTTGTTGCCTTCGATCGAGATCGTGCCAGTGGTGTCGATATTGCCGGTGTGGGCCGCGCCGGATTCGACCAGGATGCCATTGCGGTTCGTCCCTTTGGCGAACGTGCCGTCAATGTCGCCGTCACTGTCCGTGTCGGTCGCGGTATAATCTTCCGTCAGCGTGATCGTGCCGCTGTTGGTGATGTTGCCGGTGGTGCCGGCCTTGACCAGGATGCCGGTCGCATTGTCGGCATCGTTGATGGTCAGCGAACCCGCGTTGCTGACATTGTTGTTGCTGTCCATCGTGATCGCGGTGCCGCTGGTCAGCGTGATGCTGCCGGCGGAGCTGACCGTGATCGCATCGGCCGCGCCCGAGGCGACGGTGGAGGTCTTGACGGCGGTGGTGGTGGATGAACCGATCGTGGTTTCCGCCGCGGCATTGGTTGCGGTCAGCGCAACCAGAACCGGGGCGATGGCCGTGCAGGCCAGCAAATGTCGCATGATATCTCCTCTGAATGCCGCGCCGTTTGATGGGCGCGTACATGCGGGAGGGACGCCGCCGCCGGGCCGGTTCCGTCAGGAAAAATGCCGGTCGGCGTGATTTTAGAAGGCGAAATCCAGGCCGATGCGCACGGTGCGGGGGCGCAGCGGCGTATAATAGTCGGTGCTCAGGTCGAACGGGGTGCCGAGCGAGAAACGATTACCGTCGCTGTCGAACAGGTTGGTGAGCGAAAGCGAGAGTTCGACCGGGCCGCGGGTGACGGCGGCGGACAGGGCCGTATCGACATAATCGCCCTGTTCCCGGCCCAATATCGGTCCGACGCCCAGGCGCGACTTGCCGACATAGCGGGCCGAGGCCGACAGGTGCAGGCGCATATCGTCGCCCAATGGCGCGCGATAATCGGCAGCGACGCGGCCACCCAGATTGGCGACGTTGGGCAGGGTCAGCGAGCGCCCTTCATAGGAAAGAGCGCGCACGAACTGGGCCGGTTGGGTTAGGCGGCTGTCATTGTAGATGATCGAGCCATCCAGCGTCAGCGGCGGGATCGGGCGGACCACGATCCGGCCTTCGACCGTATAGATGCGTCCATCGCCGATATTGGCGGTGGTGGGCAGGCCGATGCGGTCGGTAACGTCGGCCTGGATATCGCGCCAGTCGGTATAGGCGACATTGCCGCTGAGCGCGACCGTGTCGCGGCCCGGCACGCCCTTGCGGAAGCCCAGTTCCATGGTCGAGATGCGATCATTACGGAAGCTGCGCGCGCGCTGATCGTCGACCGCCAGGCCGCCGGGACGAAAGCCCTGTTCGAACCGGGCATAGAGGGTGACCCCCTTCACCGCATCGCTGAGCAGCGAGAAGGAGGGGAGGAAGATGGTTTCGGAGCGATCGGCCTGCGCCTCGACACGGGCAAGGTCGGCGACGGCCGAAAGCATCGCCACCGGATCGATCGCCTCGCCGCTGAGGCGGCTGTTGGTGAGGCGTCCGCCGACGGTAGCGACCAGCCCCTGGAGCGGTTCGAACGAGGCTTCGCCGAACAGGGTCGCTTCCTTGATCCGGTTGCGCACGCCGGTGGCCGTGGCAGGACGACCGCGACCATAGACCGGGACGCCCGGCAGGATCTCGATCGCCGGTGCGCTCAGGGGGCCATAGCCGGTCAGCGACCGCTGGATGGTCGAGGTGCTTTCCAGATAGGAAACGCCCAGCAGCCAGCCCAGGCCATTGTCGAGGTCGCGCACCAGCCGGTTTTCGGTCGAGAAAAGTTCGACCTTGTTGCGCTGGCGGAACAGGGCCGGCGCGCCGCCCGGCTGGGTCGCGTCATAGCTTTCAGCGAGGACATTGCGGACATAGCCGGTCGAGGAGACGAGGCGCAGGTCGTCCCACTGATGCTCGATCCGCGCATTGGCCAGGATATAGTCGGAATGATAGGGCTGGGCGACGCTGGAGGCGCGTTCCAGCCGGCCGACCTCGCGGCTGGCATATTGCGCGTCGTCGCCCTCGATATGCTGGTAGGCGGTGCTGAGATCGATGGTCCAGTCGTCCGCCGGTGCGATCCGCAGCGTGGCGCGGCCGCCATAGGTGCGGGTGCGGTTGACGTCATCCTTGTCGCGCAGGACATCGTCGATATAGCCGCCTTCCTGCACGCCATAGCCGACGACGCGCAGCGCCACCTTCTCGGCCACGATCGGCAGATTGAGAATGGCCGACAGGTCGCCGCCCGGATCGCCATGCTGGGTTGCCGACACGCCGGTCGAGATCTGGCCGCCGAACTGCGCGAGATTGGGGGCATTGGGGATGATGCGGATGATGCCGCCGAGAGAGCCGGCGCCATAGAGCGTGCCCTGTGGCCCTTCCAGCACCTCGACCCCGCCGACGTCATAGAGGCGCAGGTCGGGATCGGGCGCGGCATAGTTGAGGCGCATGTCGCCCAGATATTGGCCGGTCGTCGCCTGGGTCGGCCCGGCAACGCCGGAATCGGCGATGGCGCGGATGAACAGCTTGTTGCGGCCGGCACCGGCATGGGTGGAGCTGAGGCTGGCGACGCGCGAGAGCAGCGCGGCCGTGCCCTGCGCCGCGTCGGCGGTCTCGAACAGGCCGCCGGTCACGGTTTCGACCATGCCGGCATAGCGGGGCAGGGGAATGTCGCGCTTGGACGCGGTGACGATGATGTCGGCGGGCGGTTCCTGCGCAACCGGCGCGAGTTGCACGGCGGCGGCGGGCGTGGGCGATGGGGGCGGCGCGGCCTTGCGGGCACGCACGATGCGCCAGGTGCTGGCATCGATCTGCCTGGCCTTGGCGCCGCTGCCGCGCAGCAGCTGGGAAAGGGCGCCTGCGGTCGACATCCGGCCCCGGATCGCAGGGGTGGCGATGCCGGCCAGCGACTGGTCCGACATGCCGATGCTGGCGCCGGTTTGACGGCCGAGCGCCACCACCGCCTCGCCCAGGCGTCCCGGAGCGAGGTCGATCGACTGTCTGTCCGCCGCTCGCGCAGGCGATGCGGCCGCTATGGCGAAGGCGGTGACGAAAAGGACGTCAGTTTTGCGACCCATCCCCTTCCTTCAGCAGCCATCCATTCCCCTGTCGGATGGCGGACAGCCCCATCAGGGGCGCGGCAGCGGCGAAGAAACGGGACGGATCCCGTTCCAGCCGGATCGTGCCGGTAAAGCGCATGGCCTGCGCGCCGGGGGTCGCGGCCAGCGTCACGCCCAGCGAGCGGGCGATATCCTGGGTCACGTCGCCGACCGGCGCATTGGCATAGATGAGCTGGCCCTGGCGCCAGCTGGCGACGGCCTGGGGCGCGACGTCCATCACGCGCAGCCCTTCCGCGCCGTCGCTGAGCGCGCGGCCAGCGGGCAGCGAAATGGCTTCGGCCTGCGGATTGTAGATCACCTTGCCCTCGGACACGCCGATGCGGGTGGCGTTGCCGCTATGGACGATGTTGAAGACGGTGCCGGCATCCTCGAACACGGCGTCGCCCACGGTCACGCGGAACGGATCGGCGGCGTCATGGCGCACGGTGAAGGCGGCTTCGCCCGCGTCGAGCGCGGCAAAGCGCGCATTCTTGCGGTCGAGGCGCAGCGTGGTGCCGCCGTTCAGTTCGATCGTCGTGCCATCGTCCAGCGCGATGCTGCGGGTTTCGCCGGGACGGGTGGTGATGCTGTAGATGTCGCTGCGGTTGAGCAGGCCGACCGAGACGGCGGCGACCAGCGCGGCGGCGATCGCGCCGCCACCGATCCAGCGCAGCGGGCGGTGGCGACGTTCGCCGGCATCATTGGCGGCAACAGGCATGACGACGGGTTCTGCCGGAACCATGTCCGCCAGATCTGCTTCGGCCGCCATCAGCGCATCATAGGCGGTCGCGCGGGCGGGGTCGCCCTCCAGCCAGATGGTGAAGGCGTCCCAGTCGTCAAATTCGGGATCGCGCGTGCGGATCACCCACCCGAGCGCCTCCTCGTTCATCATGGCCTGTGCCCTGTTCATTTCTTGCCCCTTGAAGAGCCAGACGCCGCCGATCCGCTCATTCCGTATCCAGACTTTGCTTGAGCGCAAGCATCGCCCGATAGGCCTTTTGCAGATCCTTCTCGACCGTGGTCAGGCTGACCCCCAATTCCTCCGCAATCAGCCGCTGGCCGACCCCTTCTATGCGGAAACGGCGGAACACCAGTTCGACGCGCGGGCCAAGATCGGCCAATATGCCGCGCGCCTGTTCCAGCCGCTGATTGAGGATCATGCGTTCGTCGACCGCCAGATCGTCATTCGGGTCGGCCATCACGCCGCCGGCGCCTTCGGCCCAGTCCTGCTCGCGCCGCTCGCGCCGGGTGGCGGAGCGATAGCGATCGAGCATCAGGTTGTTGGCCATGCGATAGAGATAGGGCAGGGGATCGGCGACCGGCCCCAGATCCTTGGCCTCCAGCTTCATCCACATGTCCTGCAGCAGGTCCTCCGCATCCTCGCCCGCACCGCGCGCGCGCAGGAAGCGCAGCAAAGCAGCGCGGTTCTGGAAGAAGATAGCAGAAAGGCCCGTGGCCATGCCTGTGGTGCGTCCGGTATTGGCGATCAGGCGGGTTGCCATAGAGGCAGGGGTGGGGTCTTGGCAATGGCAAGGCGTTGATGGACCGGTCATGGCCTGAAATCATTTACCTAGTGCGCGGCTTGCTCTAGCTCGGTTTGCCTATGGCAGGAGCGGACATGGCGACAGCGAAGGTGACGGATGCAGCAGCAGCGCGGGCGGCGGGGATGGACCCCGACCGGCTGGACGCGCTGGTCGATCATCTGGACCGGACCTATGTGCAGAGCGGCAAATTGCCGCATATGCAGATGCTGGTGTCGCGCGACGAGGTGCCGTTGCTGTCGGTCAGCCGGGGGCAGGCGCGGGCGACCGGCGAGCCGTTACAGGCTGATGCGCTGTTCCGCATCGCGTCGATGACCAAGCCGGTCACCAGCGTTGCCTTCATGCGGCTGGTCGAACAGGGCAAGGTGGCGCTGGACGATCCGGTGACCGACGTGCTGCCCGAATTTGCCGACCTGCGCGTCGGCGCGGACGGAACCGGGCGGATTACGCGGCCGATGCGGATGATCGACCTGCTGCGCCACACATCGGGTCTGACCTATGGATTGCAACGGCAGACGCCGATCGATGCGCGCTATCGCGAACTGGGGCTGGACGAGTTCCAGCAAAAGCGGTCGTCCGACGAGTTCATCGCCGCGCTGGCCAGCCTGCCGCTGGAATTTTCGCCGGGCGAGCGCTGGAATTACGGCGTGTCGACCGATGTGCTGGGCGTGATCGTCGAGCGGCTGTCGGGGCAGGATCTGGAGACGCATTTTCGTCAGAATATCTTCGATCCGCTGGGCATGAAGGACAGTTTCTTCACCTTGCCTGCGGACCGGACCGACCGACTGACCGATGCCTGGGGGCTGGGCGAGGACGGGTTGCGGCTGCGTGACCGGGGCGCGGCCAGCAGTTGGCGGCGCAAGCTGCGTTTCCGATCGGGCGGGGGCGGGCTGATTTCCGCCACGGCCGACTATCATCGCTTTGCCCGGATGCTGCTGCGCGGTGGCGAGATGGATGGGGCGCGGCTGTTGCAGCCCGAAACGGTGGTGCAGATGCGAAGCAATCACCTGCCCGGCGGCGGCGATCTCGCCAGCATGTCGCAGGCGATGTTCAGCGAAGCCGATTATGCCGGCGTGGGTTTCGGCCTGGGCTTCGCGATGACGCTGGCGAACCAGCAATTTTACTGGGGCGGGGTATTCTCGACCTATTTCTTCATCGATCCGGTCGAACGACTGATCGGCCTGTTCATGACCCAGCATCTGCCGTCCAGTACCTATCCGGTGCGGGCGGAATTGCGGGCCGGGATCGGGGCGGCCATCGTTACGCGACGCGGTCAGCGCTGAGGCAGGCCAAGCCCGCAGAAAGAAGCGGGAAAAGTCCATGCTGCGCTGCAAAAAATGGATTGGCATGGCGAAGCGCGCTGTGCCATCATCCCGGTGACTCATAGAGGGAGATCCCGGCCATGAATCTCAAGGGCGAGACGCAGCTTCCCAAGCCGGCACCCCGGCAGGTTGACCCGCAGATTCTGGCCCATGAGATTGTCGAGCGATTGACCTATCGCATCGGCAAGGATGCCAAGGCAGCCAAGCCGCATGACTGGCTGCATGCCGTCATCCTTTCGATCCGGGACCGGGTGATCGACGCCTGGATCGAGTCCACCCACAAGACCTATGAGGAACAGGGGCGCCGGGTCTATTATCTGAGCCTGGAATTCCTGATCGGCCGGCTGATGCGCGATGCCGCGTCCAACATGGAAATGCTGGACGATTTGCAGGCCGCGCTCGACTCGCTGGGTGTCGACCTGGACCTGATCGCCGCGCTGGAGCCGGATGCGGCGCTGGGCAATGGCGGCCTGGGGCGCCTCGCCGCCTGCTTCATGGAGAGCATGGCGACGGTCGACATCCCCGCTTATGGCTATGGCATCCGCTATGTGAACGGCATGTTCCGGCAGGAGATCAGCGACGGCTGGCAGGTGGAACTGCCGGAAAACTGGCTGGCGCACGGCAACCCCTGGGAGTTCGAGCGGCGCGAGGCGAGTTACGAGGTCGGGTTTGGCGGGCGCGTCGATCCGGCCGAGTGCGAGAATTGCGGCCCCTATCAGATGAGCTGGCGTCCGGCCGAACGGGTGATCGCCACCCCCTATGACACGCCGATCGCCGGCTGGCGCGGCAAGCGGGTCAATACGTTGCGCCTGTGGGAGGCGCAGCCGATCGACCCGATCCTGCTCGACAAGTTCAATGCCGGCGACCATTTGGGCGCGCTGTCCGAAAGCAACCGGGCCGAGGCGCTGACCCGCGTCCTCTATCCCGCCGACAGTTCGCCGGCGGGGCAGGAATTGCGGCTGCGGCAGGAATATTTCTTCTCCTCCGCCTCGCTGCAGGACATTGTCCGGCGGCATATCCAATATTTCGGCGATGTCCGCACCCTGCCGGACAAGGCGGCGATCCAGCTCAACGATACCCATCCAGCGGTGTCGGTGGCGGAGCTGATGCGCATCCTGGTCGACGAGCATGGGCTGGATTTCGACGAGGGTTGGGACATTGTTCGCCGCACCTTCGGCTATACCAACCACACATTGTTGCCCGAGGCGCTGGAAAGCTGGCCGGTGCCCTTGTTCGAGCGGCTGCTGCCCAGGCACATGCAGATCGTCTATGCCATCAATAGCCGCTTGCTGGGCGAGGCGCGCAAGTCCGGCCAGTTCGACGATCATGCGATCGGCACCATTTCGCTGATCGACGAGGGCGGCGAGCGGCGGGTGCGGACGGGCAATCTGGCCTTTGCCGGATCGCACAGCGTCAACGGCGTGTCGGCGCTGCATACCGACCTGATGAAGGTCACGGTCTTTGCCGACCTGCACAAGCTCTATCCCGCGCGGATCAACAACAAGACCAACGGCGTCACCTTCCGTCGCTGGCTGATGCAGTGCAATCACGGCCTGTTCGAACTGATCCGCGAGGCGATCGGCGACCGCTTCATGGACGATGCCGAGGCGCTGCGCGAGCTTGACAATTTCGCCGACGACACCGCCTTCCAGGAGCGGTTCCTGGCAGTGAAGCGCTTCAACAAGGTCGCGCTGGCCGACCTGCTGCGCAAGCGGATCAATGCGCGGATCGACGCCGATGCGCTGTTCGATATCCAGATCAAGCGCATCCATGAATATAAGCGACAGCTGCTCAACATCATCGAGGCGGTGGCGCTCTATGACCAGATCCGTTCTCACCCGGAAAAGGACTGGGTACCGCGGGTCAAGCTGTTCGGCGGCAAGGCAGCGCCCAGCTACCATAATGCCAAGCTGATCATAAAGCTGGCGGGCGACGTGGCCCGCGCGATCAATCATGATCCGTCGGTGCAGGGACTGCTGAAGGTGCAGTTCGTGCCCAATTACAATGTCTCCATGGCCGAGATGATGATCCCGGCCGCCGATCTGTCGGAACAGATTTCGACCGCCGGCATGGAGGCGTCGGGCACCGGCAACATGAAGTTCGCGGTCAACGGCGCGCTGACCATCGGTACGCTGGACGGCGCCAATGTCGAGATGCGCGACCATGTCGGCGAGGATAATATCGTGATCTTCGGCCTGACCGCGGCCGAGGTGAACCAGCGCCGGGCCGAAGGCTATAATCCGCGCGCGGTGATCGAACAGAGCCGGGAACTAGGACAGGCGCTCAATGCCATTGCCAGCGGCGTCTTCTCGCCCGACGACCCCAATCGCTACAAGGATCTGATCCAGGGCATTTATGACCATGACTGGTTCATGGTGGCGGCCGATTTCGACAGCTATGCCGCCGCCCAGCGGCGGGTCGATGGCATCTGGCAGGATCAGGCATTGTGGGCGAAGAAGGCGATCCACAATGTCGCGCGCATGGGCTGGTTCTCGTCCGACCGGACGATCCGCGAATATGCCGCCGACATCTGGAACATGGGATGATAAGAATGGCCGCTATCGGCGGAGACGGGAGATAGGAGCGTGCTGACGCCGGAGCAGATCGACCGGCTGGTCGAAGGGCGGGATGCCGATCCCTTCGCGACGCTTGGCGTGCACCCGGCCGATCCTGACAGCGGCAAAGCCGGTTTTACCGCCTGTGTGCTGCTGCCCGACGCCGTCAGCGTCAGCGCGCAGACGTTGGATGGCAAGCCGGTCGGCGAACTGGCGCTGATCCATCCGGCCGGGTTGTTCGAGGGCAAGGTCAAGATCCGCAAGCGCCAGCCGCTGCGCTATGAAGCGCAATATGCCGATGGCGGCCGCTATGCGACGATCGACCCTTATGGCTTTGGCCCGGTGCTGGGGCCGATGGACGATTATTATTTCGCCGAAGGATCGCACAAGCGGCTGTTCGAGAAGCTGGGCGCGCATCCGATGGAGCATGAGGGGGTAGCCGGCACCCATTTCGCGGTCTGGGCGCCCAATGCCCGGCGCGTGTCGGTGGTCGGCGACTTCAACCGCTGGGACGGGCGGCGCGCGGCGATGCGGCACCGACAGGATGCGGGCGTATGGGAAATCTTCCTGCCCGAAGTCGGCATCGGCCAGCCCTACAAGTTCGAGATTGTCGGGCCGGACGGCGTGGTGCTGCCGCTCAAGGCTGATCCCTTCGCCTTTCGCTCGGAACTGCGCCCGTCGACCGCGTCGATCGTCAACGGTCCGCCGGCGCATATATGGGGCGATGCGGATCACCGCGACCATTGGCAGAAGGCCGATGCGCGACGCCAGCCCATCTCCATCTACGAGGTGCATGCCGGGTCATGGCAGCGCGACGGAAATGGCGATTTCCTGCACTGGGATGCGCTGGCCGAGCGGCTGATCCCCTATGTCGTCGGCATGGGTTTCACCCATATCGAGTTCCTGCCGATCAGCGAATTTCCCTATGATCCGAGCTGGGGCTACCAGACGCTGGGCCTTTATGCGCCGACCGCGCGCTTTGGCGATCCGGCGGGCTTTGCCCGCTTCGTCGATGGTGCGCACCGGGCGGGGATCGGCGTCCTTCTCGATTGGGTGCCGGCGCATTTTCCGACCGACGAGCATGGCCTTGCCCGGTTCGACGGCACCGCGCTTTATGAACATGCCGATCCGCGCAAGGGGTTCCAGCCGGACTGGAACACGGCGATCTACAATTTCGGCCGGCGCGAAGTGGCGGAATATCTGACCAACAATGCGCTCTTCTGGGCCGAGCGCTATCATATCGACGGGCTGCGGGTCGATGCGGTCGCGTCGATGCTCTACCTCGATTATTCGCGAAAGCCCGGCGAATGGATCCCCAACGACCATGGCGGGCGGGAGAATGTGGAGGCGGTCGCCTTCCTCCAGGGGATGAACAAGGCGCTCTATGCGGATTCTCCCGGCGTGATGACGATCGCCGAGGAATCGACCAGCTGGCCGCAGGTGTCGGCGCCGGTGCATCAGGGTGGCCTTGGCTTCGGTTTCAAATGGAATATGGGTTTCATGCACGACACGCTGCGCTATCTGGCGCGCGAGCCGGTGCATCGGCAGCATCATCATGACGACATCACCTTCGGCCTGCTCTATGCCTTCAGCGAGAATTTCGTGCTGGCGCTGAGCCATGACGAGGTGGTGCATGGCAAATCGTCGCTGCTGCACAAGATGGCGGGCGACGACTGGCAGAAATTCGCGACGCTGCGGGCTTATTATGCCTTCATGTGGGGCTATCCCGGCAAGAAGCTGCTGTTCATGGGCCAGGAATTCGCCCAGCGCGCCGAGTGGAGCGAGCAGCGGGCGCTCGACTGGAACCTGGTCGATCATGCGCCCCATCAGGGCGTGCAAATGCTGGTCGGCGACCTCAACCGTCTCTATCGCTCGCGGCCGGCATTGCATGCGCGCGATTGCGAGGCGGAGGGGTTTGAATGGGTGCTGGTCGACGGCGCAGCGGACAGCGTCTTTGCCTGGCAACGGCGGGCTCCGGGCCACAAGCCGATTGTCGTCATCAGCCATTTCACGCCGGTGCTGCGCCATGGCTATCGCATGCGGCTGCCCGTGGGCGGTCGCTGGCGCGAGATACTCAATAGCGATGCGTGCGAATATGGCGGCAGCGGAGCCGGCAATATGGGCCTGGTCGAGGCCGATGAGAGCGGATGGGCGAACATAACCATCCCGCCCTTCGGAACCTTGATGCTGGAACTGGACTATTGATACCGAGGAACGCGTGCAGGCGGTCGCGGGCATGAGAGAGGAGCCCTAATGCAACAACGCAATCAGCCGATCGCGCGCGACGCCATGGCCTATGTGCTGGCCGGCGGACGCGGCAGTCGCCTTGCCGAGCTGACCGACCGGCGGGCCAAGCCGGCGGTGCATTTCGGCGGCAAGGCGCGGATCATCGACTTTGCGCTGTCCAATGCGCTCAACAGCGGTATCCGCCGCATCGGCGTGGCGACCCAGTATAAGGCCCACTCGCTGATCCGTCATTTGCAGCGCGGCTGGAACTTCCTGCGGCCCGAGCGCAACGAGAGCTTCGACATATTGCCCGCCAGCCAGCGCATTTCCGAAAGCCAATGGTATGAGGGCACGGCCGACGCCGTGTTCCAGAATATCGACATCATCGAAAGCTATGCGCCGGAATATATGGTCATCCTGGCCGGCGATCATGTCTACAAGATGGACTATGAGCTGATGCTGCAGCAGCATGTCGACAGTGGCGCGGATGTCACTGTTGGCTGTCTGGAGGTGCCGCGTCAGGAGGCGGTAGGCTTTGGTGTGATGCATGTCGACGAGGCGGACGTCATCACCGCCTTTGTCGAAAAGCCCAAGGATCCGCCCGCCATTCCCGGCCAGCCCGACATGGCGCTGGCATCGATGGGCATCTATGTGTTTCGCACCCGCTTCCTGATCGAGCAATTGTGGCGGGACGCCGACGACAAGAACAGCAAGCGTGATTTCGGTGGCGATATCATCCCCTATATCGTCAAGCACGGGAAGGCGGTGGCGCATCGCTTTTCCAGCAGCTGCGTGCGGGCGGAAAGCGAGTTGGTGCCCTATTGGCGCGATGTCGGCACGATCGACGCCTATTGGCAGGCCAATATCGACCTGACCGACGTCGTGCCGAGCCTGGACCTTTACGACCGCAGCTGGCCGCTCTGGACCTATTCGGAGGTCACGCCGCCGGCCAAGTTCGTGCATAACGAGGATGGCCGACGCGGATCGGCGACCAGTTCGCTGGTGGCGGGCGGCTGCATCGTGTCGGGCTCCTCGCTGCATCGCAGCCTGCTCTTTTCCGAGGTGCGCACCCACAGCTTCTCGTCCATTACAGAGAGCGTCATCATGCCGAACTGCGTGATCGGGCGCGGGGCGCGGCTGCACAAATGCGTGGTGGACTCTGGGATCAGCATCCCGCCGGGCCTGATCATCGGCGAAGACCCGGCCTTTGACGCGCAGCATTTTCGCCGCACCGACAGCGGCATATGCCTGGTGACGCAGCCGATGATCGATCGGCTGGTGGCCTGAAACGAAGGATGATGATGAAGCTTCTGTCGGTTGCGTCCGAAATCTATCCGCTGATCAAGACCGGGGGGCTGGCCGATGTCGTCGGCGCGCTGCCCGGCGCGCTGGCCGGCCATGATGTCGAGACCCGGACGTTGGTGCCGGGCTATCCGTCGGTGCTGTCGCAGCTGGGCAAGGCCAAGGCGATGCGCCGCTATGAGGCGCTGTTCGGCGCCCCGGCGACGGTGCTGGCGGGCAAGGTCGGCGACCTCGACCTGCTGGTGCTGGATGCACCCGATTTCTATGCGCGCGAAGGCGGGCCCTATGGCGACCATGGCGGCAATGACTGGGGCGACAATTGGCGGCGCTTTGCCGCGCTGGCGCGGGTCGGTGCGGACATTGCGGCGGAGGGCGTGAAGGGCTGGGTGCCCGACATCGTCCATGTCCATGACTGGCAGGCGGCGATGACGGCAGCCTATATGCGCTTTGGCCCGGCCCATGCCGTGCCGCGCGTCGTCACCATCCATAACCTGGCCTTTCAGGGGCGGTTCGGGCCGGAGATATTTGCCCAGCTTGGCCTGCCGGCCGAAGCCTGGGGCATGGATGGCGTCGAATATTATGGCGGCACCGGCTTCCTGAAGGCGGGGCTGGTGTCGGCCGACGCGATCACCACGGTCAGCCCGACCTATGCCGAGGAAATCCGCTCGCCGGTCCATGGCATGGGGCTGGATGGCTTGATCAATGGACGCAGCGACAAGCTGCACGGCATTTTGAACGGCGTCGATACCGACATCTGGAACCCGGCGGAGGACGAACTGATCGCGCGGCGCTACAGCGCGCGCGCGCTGAGCGGGCGCAGCGCCAACCGGCGGGCGCTGGAAAAGCGCTTCGGCCTGCAGCGCGACGATGCGCCGATCTTCGTCATCATCAGCCGCCTGACCTGGCAGAAGGGCATGGACCTGATGATGGGGGCGATCGACCATCTGGTCGGGCTGGGCGCGAAACTGGCGGTGCTGGGATCGGGCGATCATGCGCTGGAGGGCGGTTTCCTGGCGGCGGCGGACCGCCATCGCGGCCGGGTGGGCGTGCAGATTGGCTATGACGAGCCGCTGTCGCACCTGTTGCAGGCGGGCGGCGACGCGATCCTGATCCCGTCGCGGTTCGAGCCGTGCGGCCTGACCCAGCTTTATGGCCTGCGCTATGGCTGCGTGCCGGTGGTGGCGAGGGTCGGCGGTCTGGCCGACACGGTGATCGACGCCAATGAGGCGGCGGTGAGCGCGGGCGTGGCGACCGGCATCCTGTTCGCCGGCGACGATCCGCTGGCGCTGCATGGTGCGATCGCGCGGACGGTGCGCCTGCATGGTGAACCGGAGGCCTGGCAGACGATGCAGCGCGCGGGGATGCGCGCCGATTTCAGCTGGACCCACAGTGCGGCGCGCTATGCGGCCCTTTATCGCAGCCTGCTGGAGCGCGAAGCCGCATGAGCGCGGACGGGTTCGGGCCGGTGATCGATGCCGGCGGAACCCGCTTTGCCGTCTGGGCGCCGGAGGCAACGCAGCTCTGGCTCTGCCTGTTCGATGCCGACGACCGGGAAACGCGCTTGCCGATGGCGCAAGGGGAGGATGGCGTCTGGCAGGTGCAGGCGCCGGGCGTCGGCGCGGGCGCGCGCTATGGCCTGCGCGCCGATGGCGCCTATGATCCCGATAGCGGCCTGTGGTTCGATCCCGACAAGCTGCTGCTCGATCCCTATGCGCCGGCGATCGACCGGGCCTTCGTCCATGATCCGATGCTGGCCGCGCCGCGTGGGCAGGGGGAAGATACGGCATCGCTGATGCCCAAAGGGGTTGTGACCGCGCCGCTGCCGCCGGTCGCGCCGACGCCGCCGCGCTTCCAGCCGGGTGGGCTGATCTATGAATTGCAGGTGCGCAGCTTCTCGCTGTTGCATCCTGACGTGCCCGAAGCGCAGCGCGGCACGATCGCGGCGCTCGCCCATCCGGTGATGATCGACCATCTCAAGAAGCTGGGTGTCGGCGCGGTCGAGCTGATGCCGATCAACGCGTGGATCGACGAGCGGCATTTGCCGCCGCTCGGCCTGCGCAATGCCTGGGGTTATAATCCGGTCAGCTATTTCGCGCTCGATCCGCGACTGGCGCCCGGCGGGCTTGCCGAATTGCGCGATACGGTGGCGGCGCTGCACGATGCGGGGATCGGCGTGATCCTGGACATGGTCTATAATCATGACGGCGAAAGCGACAGGCTGGGGCCGACCTTGTCGCTGCGCGGCCTCAATGCCCGCGCCTATTTCCGGCACGAGGCGGACGGGCGGCTGATCAACGATACCGGCACCGGCAACAGCGTGGATTGCAACCAGGTGATGGTGCGCCGGCTGATCCTGGAATCGCTGCGCCATTTCGTGGTGCAGGCGGGGATTGACGGCTTCCGCTTCGATCTGGCGCCGGCGCTGGGGCGGCTCGCGGACGGGTTCGATCCTGATGCGCCGCTGCTGGCGGAGATGCGCGCCGATCCGGTGCTGGGCGATCGCATCCTGATCGCCGAGCCATGGGATATCGGGCCGGGGGGCTATCAATTGGGCCGGTTCGGGCCACCCTGGCTGGAATGGAATGACCGCTATCGCGACGATATGCGGCGCTTCTGGCGGGGCGACGCCGGCACGATTGGTGCCTTTGCCACGCGACTGGCGGGATCGTCGGATATTTTCGAGGGGACGACCCGCAGCGTCAATTTCCTCGCCGCCCATGACGGCTTCACTTTGGCCGACTGCACCGCCTATGCGGACAAGCATAACCTGGCCAATGGCGAGGACAATCGCGATGGCCATGGCGAGAATTTCAGCTGGAACAACGGCGTGGAGGGGGTGAGCGACGATCCGGCAGTGGTCGCGGCGCGGCGGCGCGACATCAAGGCGCTGCTCTCTACCCTCTTCTGCTCGCGCGGGACGATCATGCTGACGGCGGGCGACGAGTTCGGGCGCAGCCAGATGGGCAATAATAATGCCTATGCGCAGGATAATGGCATCAGCTGGATCGAGTGGGACGCGCGCGACCGGGAGATCGAGGCCCATGCCTTTGCGCTGGGGCAATGGCGGCGGCGTTGTGCCGAGCTGACCGACGTGGCGTTGCTGGGTGAGGGCGATGTCGTCTGGCTGGACGAGGGCGGTCAGCCGCTGAGCGTCGCCCAATGGGAAGACCCCGCGCGGCGGCGGCTGGTGCTGCATTTCCGGGCGTCGGGCCTCAGCCTCTGCATCAATGGCGCGGAGGGCGATTTTCTTTTCGATCTGCCGGATGGTCCCCTGATTGTGCCGGGACGCAGCGTGATGCCGCAACGCCGTAGCGTTATCCCGGAAGGCGCGGCTGCGCGCGATTGATGCGCGGCGCTCCAGCCGTCATCCTGCCCGCCGATCGGGGGCTTCCTTCACCCGCCAAAGCATGGCTAAGCAGGGGCAAAGGGAGCAGGACGACAGATGACGGAAGCAGGATCGGCGGCAGGACCGGGAGCGGACGAGGAACGGGATCTGCTGGGCGGGCGCTGGCTGACGGGCGATACGCCCTATGGTGCGATGATTGACCGGCTGCGCGATTTTCTGGACCATGTCGCGGCGGCCAAGCTGGACGACGCTACGGCACAGGCGCTGGACGCGGACCTGGCCGCCTGGACGCAGCGGCTGACGCCGATGGTGGCGGACGAGGCGCATCGCATGTTCGGCCGGGTGCGCGACGCGCCGGGCCATGGCCAGGTGTTCGCGCCGGCCTTCATCCCCGATCAGATGGGCGATGATTCGCTCCATGCCCGCGTCACTTTCGGAGCCTTCCATCTGGGCGCCAATTATGCCGCCCATGGCGGGGCAGTGGCTTTGCTGTTCGACGAGATATTGGGCTTGCCGGCGAATATGAGCGCGCAGCGCATGGCGCGCACCGCCTATCTGCACGTCAATTATCGCGCGATCACGCCGATCGACAAGGAATTGCAGGTCAGCGCCTGGGTGACGAAGGTCGAGGGACGCAAGCGGTTCGTGCGCGGCGAACTGCGTGACGGCGATCTGCTGTGTGCCGACGCCGAGGGGCTGTTCATCGAATTGCTGCCGCATCAGCAATAAGTCTGGAACCATCACTGTCCTGGCCCGTTCTATTGCACGAGGCCGTCGCACTTCCCCCCGCTCGGGCGGTCTCGCAGATCGGGCCCGTCGACATCCCCCCGTCGACGGGCCTTCTCTCTTTTCAGGACAATGTGACGAGCGCGCCATCCTGCACGGCGGACTGGCGGATCGCGTCGAGTAGCGCCATCGCCGCGACGCCATCATGGAAGGTCGGGATCGGGACGCCATCGGGCATCGGCCGCCCTTCGACGCCGGCGCGCAGGGCTTCGCACAGGCGGATGAAGGGGGCGAGTTCGAACAGCATTGCCGCTTTGCGCGGATCGTCGGCTTCGATCGGCGGCAGGCCGAGGTCGGCATCGACCGGCAGGTCGCGCACGCCATCCCGGTCGGCGATCCTGACCACGCCCTTGTCGACCCAGAGCGTGCCATGGGTGCCGGCGACGCGGCTCACATTCTCGGACGGACCCCAGATCCCGGCGCTGTGCTGGAGCACGCCCTGCGCGCCATTCTTCATGCGGAAGCGGACGATATAGCTGTCCTCCGCCGCGTTGGCCGGGCGGTCCGACACGGTGGGCAGGGTGGCGCTGAGGCTGTCGACCTCGCCCAGCCAGACGCGCAACTGGTCGACCAGATGCGAGCCATGGGCGCCGAGCCAGCCGCCGCCTGCGCCGGCATCGAACCACCAGCGCGGCATACGGGCGGCAGGATCGGCGACGATCGGCAGGACGCTGGACAGGGTGACATAGCGCGGATCGCCGATCAGCCCGTTGGCGATGGCACGGCCGATCATCGCGCGGTCGGGCGCCCAGCGGAACTCGTTGCCGATCAGGTGCGTGACGCCGGCCTGTTCCGCCGCCGCCAGCATCGCGTGAGCCTCGGCCAGGTCGGCGGCCATCGGCTTTTCGCAGAGGATGTGACAGCCCCGTTCGATCGCGGTCAGGGCAAGCGCGGCATGGCTGGCGGGCGGCGTGGCGATCGTTACGGCGACCGCGCCGGTGCGCTCGATCGCTTCGCCCAGATCCGTGAAGATGTCAGCTATGGCGACAGCATCGGCGCGGCGGCGGGTGCGGTCCGGATCGGTACCGACCAGGCCCACCACCTCGAACCCGGCAGCGCGCAGTGCGGGGACATGGATGCGACAGCCAAAGCCGGTGCCGACGACGATCGCGCGGGGGGCATGGGGCATGGTTGGTCCTTTCGGGCAGGTCAGGTGGCGGGAACGGCGGCGAAGAAGTCGATCCCCGCCTGGGTCGGGAAAATATATTCGAGATAATGGCCAAGCTCGGGCGCATCGACGAAGCAACTGTCCATGAAGCCCTGATTATGGCTGATATGGGGGACGGGCAGGCCGTCGGCGTCGGCGCGGGCGAGCAGCGCCTGCCACTGCGCGGCGTCGTGGATTAGATAGCCCAGATGATGATGGCGCAGCTGGAAAGCATCGCCGGGGGCGAGGCGGTCCATATATATGGCCGATCCCGGCCCGGAAGCAGTCAGCAATTCATACATGACCGGGCCGACCCAGGCCAGTTCGACGCGGATCTGGCCGCCCGCCGCCAGCGGTCCTTCGAGCCGGCGAAAAGCACCGATGCCATAGCGGTCAGCCAGGATCGCCTGCGCCCGGTCGATATCATTGGTCGCATAGGCGATCTGGAAATGGTCGGCGCGCAGCACGCCCGATGTCGGGTCGACAAGCGGCGATGGTCGGCGCAACAACATGGGCGCTATCCTCTCGGCATGATCCCGTTCGCGGGATTCGGCAAGAAGATAGTATATGCTATCTTTATGGGGCAAGGCGCGTGCGCCCTGATCCGCCCCGGCGATATGGGACGATGATGATGCAGGAAATCGGCGTAGGCCTGATCGGCTATGGCCTGGGCGGGCGTGCGTTCCACGCGCCCTATGTGCTGGCGACGCCGGGCATGGCGCTGCGCGCCGTCGTCTCGCGCGACTCGGCCAAGGTCCATGCCGGTCTGCCGGGCATGCAGGTGGTGCCCGATGTCGATGGGCTGTTGGCGCTGCCGGGGATCGATCTGGTGATCGTGTGCAGCCCCGATGAACTGCATGCCGACCATGCGATCGCCGCGCTGCGGGCGGGCAAGCATGTGCTGGTGGACAAGCCCTTTGCCACCACGCTGGCCGATGCGCGCCGGGTCGCGGCCGAGGCGGAAGGCGCGGGCAGGTTGCTGGCGATCTTCCAGAACCGGCGCTGGGACGCCGATTTCCGCACCTTGCGCCGGTTGATTGCCGAGGGACGGCTGGGCGAGATCATCCAGTTCGAAAGTCATTTCGACCGCTGGCGGCCGACCCCGGCGACGACCTGGAAGGATGCGCGGGCGGCGGGTATCTGGCAGGATCTGGGACCGCATCTGGTCGATCAGGCGCTGTGCCTGTTCGGCAAGCCCGAAGGGGTGAGCGCGGATATTGCGGCTTTGCGGCAAGGGGCGGTGTCGCCCGACTATTTCCATGTGACGCTGCGCTATCCGCGCCACCGGGTGCTGCTGCATGCGACCAAGCAGGCGGCAGCGCACGGGCTGCGCTTCGTCGTCCATGGCACGGGCGGCAGCTGGATCAAGAATGGGACCGACGGGCAGGAGGCAGCGACGGTCGCGGGGCAACGGCCCGAGGGCGCGGACTGGGGCGTCGATCCGCAGCCGGGCCATCTGACCGATGCGGCGGGGGATAGCCATGTGATTATGAATGAGTGCGGCGATTACCGGCTGTTCTGGCAGGCGCTGGCCGATGCGATCCGGGGTGAGGGCGCCAATCCGGTGCCGGCGGACGAGGCGATCGCGGTGATGGAGATATTGGAAGCAGGCCTGCGCAGCAGCGCGGACAGGCGCGAAATCCAGCCCTGACGGGTTGAAGATACATAATCCGGAAATATTTGGGCGAAGGGGGATTAAAGCGATCATTGAGGCGTAAGTGACGTATGAAACCCACGCCGCCCAAGGTCGTAGACCTGCTGCCCGCGCTGATGCGCTATGCCCGTCGACTGACCGGCAATGAAAGCGATGCCGAGGATCTGGTCCAGGATGCGCTGGTGCGCGCCTATGCCAATGCCGACAGTTATCAGCGTGGCCGGCCACTGCGCGTCTGGCTGTTTTCCATTCTGCACAATGTCTTCGTCAGCGGCACCCGCCGGGCGGCCGTGCGCGAACGGTTCCGTGCCGACGCCGTGGCGCAGGCCGAGCCGGTGGCGGCGCCGGCGCAGGAGCAGATGGTGCGGCTGCATCAGATCGAGGCGGCGCTGACCGCCCTGCCGGAGGAGCAGCAGACCGTGTTGCATCTCGTCGCGGTCGAGGGGCTTTCCTATCAGGATGCGGCCGACGCGATCGGCATTCCCATCGGCACGCTGATTTCGCGCCTGTCCCGCGCCCGCGCAAAGCTGCGCGCGCTGGAGGAGGGGGCACCAGCCGTGCGCCCCGGCCATCTGCGCATCGTGAGGGATTGAGCCATGGCGGAACTCACCATCACCGAATGCGAACTGCATGCCTATGTCGACGACCAGCTCGACGCCATGGGGCGGCTGGAAGTGGCCGATTATCTGGTGCGTAACCCTGATGTCGCCGCGCGTGTGCTGGCCGATCTGTCGGTGCGGGACGCGATGCGGGCACTGGCCGAGCGCGACGAGCAGCCGGTGCCACAACGATTGCAGGACAGCGCCCGCAAGGTGGAAGGCGCGCTGCACCGCAGCCGCCTGTTTCGCCGGTTGAGCGGCGGGCTGGCAATGGCGGCGGGCATCGTTGCCGCGGTGGCGCTGGGCGTCGGCAAGCTGAACATGGGCGTCGCGCCGACGGCGCAGGCGATGCCGGTGTTCATCGAGGAGGCCTTGATGTCGCACAAGACCGCGCTGGTGCGGTCGCACATGAAGTCGCAGCCCGAAATCCCGCATTTCGACCCGGCCGATGTCCGCACCGCCACCCATATCAACGTGCCGGTGCTGCCGGCGGGCTGGCGGGTGCTGGATGTGCAGCTGTTCCCGTCCGACTATGGGCCGAGCCTGCAACTGGTGATCGACGCGGGCGAAAAGGCGCCGGTGTCGCTGTTCGCGGCGCGGGCCGTCACCGGCCTGCCGGAAACGCCGCGCACCCAGGTCGTCGACGGCGAGACCATCGCCTACTGGGCCCGCAAGGGCACCGTCTATGTGCTGACCGGCGTGGAATCCCAGGATTTCCTGCAGAAGCACGCGGCCGATCTGGCCAATAATCAGGACGCATGAATGAGCATTGATCTCTCGCAACAGACCGGCGCGCTGCGCCGGCGGGCAGATGTCTGCGTCATCGGCGCGGGCGCGGCCGGCATCACCACTGCGCGCCGGCTGCTGGCGGCCGGGCATCAGGTGCTGCTGCTGGAAAGCGGCGGGCTGGACTATGAGCGGGAAACCGCCGACCTCAACGCCGGCAAGAATGTCGGCCAGGCCTATTATGATCTGGACGATGCGCGGCTGCGCTTCTTTGGCGGCACGACCGCGATCTGGGGCGGGCGCTGTGCTACGTTGGACCCGATCGACCTCCAGTGCCGCGACTGGGTGGCGGGATCAGGCTGGCCGCTGTCCTGGGACGAACTGCAGGATTATTATGGCCAGGCGCGCGGCATATTCGAGATTGGCGACGAGCCGGCGAGCGCGGAGGCGCTGAGCGCCCATGGCGTGCCGCTGCCGGGGTTCGACCGGTCGGAACTGCACATGCCGGTGTGGAATTTCGATCCGCGCTTCAACCGCTTCACCTTCGACGCATGCCAGGATCTGCGCGATCATCCGCGCTGCGAGATCATCACCCATGCCAGCGTCACGCGGATCGTGACGAAGGATGGCGCGATCAGCCGGATCGAGGCGAAGGCGCTGGCCGGCGCGCATCTGCATGTCGAGGCGCGCGCCTTCGTGCTGGCGGCCGGCGGGATCGAGAATGCCCGGCTGCTGCTGGCGTCGCACATCGGCAATGAGCGCGACCAGGTCGGCCGCAACTTCATGGAACATCCCCATGCGCGCGGCGGGCGGATCGTCGATGCTAGGGCCTGGCCGCTGCTGAAGGCGTTCGGCCGGCGGCACCGGATCGGCGGCCATGACATGGCGGCGCTGATCACGCCGTCTGCCGATCTGCAGCGGCGCGAGGGGTTGCTCAACAGTTCGTTGACGATCGTCGGACGGCAACCGGCGCGGGCGTCGCAATTCTGGGGCATGCGGGCCTATGGCTCGCTCAAGCATGACATGTCGCCGACGCGCAGTGGCCGGCGGCTATGGATGATGACCAAGAAGGCGGCGACCTGGGCCCAGCGCCATGTCGATCCGCTGCGCCCCTGGCTGCTGCACAAGGCAGGCAAGCTGGAGATCGCGCTGCTGGTGCGGGCCGAACAGGCGCCCAACCCCGACAGCCGGGTGCTGCTGACGAAGGAGCGCGACGCGCTGGGCGTGCCGCGCGTGGCGCTGGACTGGCGGCTGTCGGCGATCGACAAGCATAGCGTGACGGGACTGGTCGATGGCCTGGGCCGCGAACTCAAGCGGCTGGGCATGGGCCGGGTCGAGCGTGCCGATTGGCTGGACGAGCCGGGCGAGCTGTGGCGCAACGATCCGCTCATCTCGTCCCACGCGATTGGCGGCTATCATCATATGGGCACGACCCGCATGGCGACCGATCCGCGCCAGGGCGTGGTCGATGCGGACGGGCGCGTGCATGGCCAGGCCAATCTCTATGTCGTGGGCTCTTCGACCTTCCCGACGTCGAGCTGGGCCAATCCGACCCTGACCATCGCCGCGCTGGCGCTGCGCACGGCCGATCGGCTGTCGGTCGCGCTCAACCGGCCAGTGGCGCAGCCAGTGCGGGTGCCGGGACTGGCAAAGGCGTCGTAGCGTTTACCCTCTCCCGTTGACGGGAGAGGGAGGGGCCCGCGCCAAAGGCGTGGGAGGGTGAGGGCCTTCTGAAAGAAGCTACCCTCATCCAACTTCGCCTAGCCGGCTTTGCCGGCAAGGCTGCGTATCCTTCTCCCGCCAGCGGGAGAAGGAATGATCGCTTCTGGCAAGGCAGGCGATCAGGGAAACGGCCGCCGCGGTTTTCTCGTTTCTCGACAGTTCGAAACGAACGGATGTGGGGGCGTGCGGGCTTGGGGCGTCAGTCCACCGGGCCGTGGAATTCGGCTTCGACGATGCCCAGATGCCAGCCGGGCGGGACGGCGT
Source organism: Sphingobium sp. BHU LFT2 (assembly GCF_018604485.1). NCBI lineage: Bacteria > Pseudomonadati > Pseudomonadota > Alphaproteobacteria > Sphingomonadales > Sphingobiaceae > Sphingobium > Sphingobium sp. BHU LFT2. The sequence goes on along the minus strand of NZ_JAFCGW010000004.1, from coordinate 138,336 downwards.
CGGCGCCGGTGTCGCCGGCCTGGCGGGCGCTGGCGAGTTCCACCACCTTGCCGAAGGCGTCCTTGTCCTGCACCGGGCCGGTCTGGCGGATGCGCAGCGTCTGGCCGGTCGTGGCAGGGAAGCGGAGCGTGGTGTAGCCGAGCTGTCGTTCGGTCTCGCCGCGCCAGACGCTCTTGCCGTCGATCGTCAGTTCGAGCGGATAGGCGCGTGAGCGCCAGCCGACCAGCTTCAGGTCGATTTCGCTGAGCCGCACCGGCGTGGCGAAATGATATTCGATCCAGCCATTTTCGGGCTTGCCGTCACTCGCCCAGCGGGTGAGTTCATTGTCGTCGACGGTGGCACCGGCATCGGCCTGTCCGGACCCGGCGCGGATATCCTGCGCGACGAAAGTCGTGCGGTGCGGGGTGAAGCTGGGGGTGGCGGGTGTCGGCCCGCGCACCAGGCTGCCGGGCTGGAAGGCGTCGGCGAAATCGGTGGACAGGCCGCCCCTCGTGGCGGCGGGCAGCTTGGTCTGGATCGACAGGCTGGCGGCCTTGAGGCCCGGCGCGGTAGCGGTGAGCGACACCGTGCCCGCCTTGGTGCCTGCGCGGATCAGGACGCGGTTGACGCCGCCTTCCAGCGGCAGGTCGGGCGAGAGGATATAATTATCCTCCTCGCGTGCGGTGCCGGCATAGGAGGTGGTGCCGTCCGCGCCATGCGCCTTGGTCACCACCGCTTCGCCTTCGGTCTGGCCGGCGCGGACCTTGCCCTGGCTGTCGCCCTGGGCAATGCCGCCGCGCCAGAGCGCCGGCCCCTTGAGATCGAAATGGACCTTGCTGGCGTCGACCGGCACGCGGCGGCCCTGGGCATCGACCGCCTCGACATCGACCAGCGCGATGTCGGCGCCGTCCATGACGAAGCCGCGCGGCGAGACATGGGGGGTGAGTTTGAGCGCGACCGCCGGGCCGGTGGTGATGAGGCTGAACTCCGACGTCTTGCCGTCGGCGTGGGTGGCGACGGCGCGCAGCGTGCCGGGGGCGAAGGCGACATTCTTCCAGCTGAAGAGGAAGCTATCGCTGCGCTGGCCCTTGCCGAGCGAGCGGCCGTTGAGGAACAGCTCGACGCTATCTCCATTGGACACGACGCTCATGTCCTTGACCGTGCCGGGGGCGTAGTTCCAGTGGCCGATAATGTGGGTGGCGGGGGTGACGCTGTCGACCCAGTCGTCCCACATCACCTGATGCGCGAAAAAGCCCTGTTTGGGGATGCGCACGGCGTCGACTTCGCCCGAGCGGCGGTAATTATTGTCGCCGCGAAAATGGGTGTTGCTGTCCGACCAGATGATGTTGACCCCGCCCGAGCTGACGCGGGTGCCGGTGCCCGGCCGCATGACATAATAGTCGTTCCAGCGCTTCACATCCTCGATGGCATGGCTGTCCTGGTTGCGATTATAGGCGGGCGCATCCTTGTGGAAGGGCGGGGTGAAATTATCCTGATAGGCGCGGGCGGCTTCGTCGCGGCTATATTCCATCGACCACATCGGATGCCTGGCGCTCTTGTTGATATACATCATCTCGCCGCCATATTCGGCGATGCGGCTGTCCAGCATCTCGCGTGATCCGATGGCGCGGCCGCCATGGGGATCGTATTGATCGCGGATCGCCTTCATCTCCGCCATATGCGCTTCGCTGATATTCTCGTTCCCGCTTTCGTAGAAGAGGATCGAGGGATTGTTGCGATTATAGATGATCGCGTCGCGCATCACTTCCTTGCGCTGGTCCCAGCGGCGGCCGGTGACGTCGCTTTCGGCGTCGCCCGCCGGCATCGCCTGCATCAGGCCGACGCGGTCGGCGGATTCGATATCCTGCTTGGACGGGGTGACATGCATCCAGCGGACCAGATTGCCGCCGCTCTCCACCATCAGCGCGTTGGAAAAGTCGCTGATCCAGGGCGGGATGGAGGTGCCGACGGCGGGCCATTCGTTGGAGGTGCGCTGGGCATAGCCATGGACCATGATGGTGCGGCCGTTGAGGTCGACCTTGCCATCGCCGAAGCGGGTCTGGCGGAAGCCGGTCTTCGTATCGACGCTGTCGATCACCTTGCCCTTGTCCATCAGGCTGGTCGTCACGGTGTAGAGATAGCCATAGCCCCAGCTCCAATAATGGAGGTCGGCGACCGGTGCGGCGGCGGCGAGGGTGGCGCTCTGGCCGGGCGCGATCGAGGTGGCGGCGCTGTCGAAGCGGGCGACGCGGCGGCCGGCGGGATCGCGGATTTCGACGCGGAGCGACAAGGCGCGCGCGGCGGCGCTGTCGTTGCGGACCTGGCTTTCGGCATGAATATTGGCGCGGCGGCCGGCGATGTCGAAGCCGTCGGCCCAGACATATTGGCCGGTGGTGCCCAGCGACGAATAGAGCGGCAGCGTCTGATAGACTTGGCCGGTCAGGTGGAGCCGGACATTCTTGGTAATGCCGCCATAATTGACGTTGAAATTGTCATTGTTCCACTGGAAGCCGCTGCCAGTGGCGCGTTCCTTGTACTTCCAGTCATTGTCGACGCGCACGGCGATGACATTGTCGCCGGGTTTGAGTGCGGCGGTAATGTCGGCGCCAAAGGCCATCACGCCATGTTCGGACAGGGCAACCGAGCGGCCATTGACCCAGATTTCGGCGGCCTGGCGCACGCCCTCAAATTCCAGGAAGGCCCTGCCGCGTGTGGCATCGGCAAGGAGGGTGATGTGCTTGCGATACCAGATGATGCCGGTGGACAGCGCCTTGATGTCGCGGGCGAAGGCCTGCGTCTCGTTGAAGGCGTTGGGCAGGGTGACGCTCTGCCAGCCCTTGTCGTCAAAGACGGGTTGCTGTGCGCCCGCCTGATCGCCGGTGGTCATCAGCCAGCCGGGATTGAGATTATAGCTCTGGCGCGGCGAGGCGGTGACGGTGGAGGCGTCATGGGCGGCGGCGGGGAGAGCGGGCAGGAGCGGCGCCAGCGCCAGCAGGGCCAGGCCACCCCGCAACTGACGCATCCGCGCGCCGACAGCCGATTTCCGCTTCATGCCCTTGCCCTCTCCGAATATTGGTCAGGCCACTTTGGGCGATGCCGGACGAGGGGTCAATAGATATCCCTAAAAATGGATATGTGATCCATATATTGGTCAGTCAGGTGGGCGGCGTGTGTGGCGCCGCCCACCCGATCGAGGGTCAGCGTTCGCCCTGCTTGCCGGCGCCCAGATAGAAGCTGGTGTGCGGCGGCTGGTTATAGGCGGTGTTCTGCCAGGCGACGCCGAGGCGATAGACCGGATCCTGCATCAGCGTGACGAAGCGGTGCGTGGTCGGATAGGGGGTGGTGTAGATGCGCAACTCGCGATTGTCGGCGCTGCGCCACACCACTTCCTCGCGCCAGTCGCCGATCAGGTCGGCCTGCAGCGCCGGTGTCGCCTTGGTGCCATTGTTGGACGACAGGTCTTCGGGCGAGAGCAGGGGGATTTCTCTGCCATTTTCCCAGTCCCATTTGGAAATGGTCGTCTTGTCGAGCAGTTCGCGCAGCAGGTCGCCATCCCACCAGATGGCGAAGTTCATCTGGCGCGGGCGCGGGCCGATCGGCTTGCCGGCGACGTCGAACAGTTCGGCCGAACTGGAGTTCCAGAACTCGGCGCCCCAGTGGCGCGGATCGATATCGGCGGCGACGCCGCGACCGGTGTCCTTTTCGGCCGGGGTGGACCAGAGCATCTGGCCGGTGCGCGCGTCGAGCAGGGCGGAGCCGATCATGCCATTCTGGCGCTGATCCTCGAACACGCCGAATTTTTCGAGGCCGGGACGGGCGGGGTCGAGATCGCTGACATGCATGGTGTCGCCGTGGAAGAGCGGCTGGGTCCACAGCCCCTTGCCATCGTCATCGACCGCCATCGATCCATAGATCACCTCGTCGCGGCCGTCGCCATCGACATCGGCGATCGAAAGCTGGTGATTGCCGCGTCCGGCATAGTCGCCATTGCCCGGCTGGCTGCTGTCGAACAGCCAGCGCTGGGTCAGCTTGCCGTCGCGCCAGTCCCAGGCGGCGATCGCGGTGCGGGCGTAATAGCCGCGGCCAAAGACCATGGAGGGCAGATGTCCGTCGAGATAGGCGATGCCGGCCAGGAACCGGTCGGATCGGTTGGCATAGCCATCGCCCCAGCTTTCGGCCAGCTGCTGCGTCGTGGGATTGCCGCCGGGATAGCGCGGCGGATCATAGGGGGCGGTGGCGAGTGCCTTGCCGGTGAGGCCGTCGAAGACGGTCAGATATTCCGGCCCCTTAACGATGCGGCCCTGCATCGGCGCGACCTTGGTGCCATCGGGCAGTATCTTGGCACCGGTGCGGTCGCGCTGCGGCACTTCGCCATCATGGCCGCGCCAGTCGGCCCTGGCGTCGCCGATCACCGTGCCGATGCCGTCGACCGTGCCGTCGGCGGTCTTCATCGCCACTTCGGCGCGACCGTCGCTGTCGAAGTCGAAGGCCAGGAACTGGGTATAATGGGCGCCGGCGCGGATATTGCGGCCAAGGTCGATGCGCCACAGGCGCGTGCCGTCGAGCCGATAGGCGTCGAGCAGGACCGGCCCGCTATAGCCGCCCTGGCTGTTGTCATGGCTGTTGGTCGGATCCCATTTCAGGATGATCTCGTAACGGCCGTCGCCGTCCAGATCGGCCGCGCTGGCATCATTGGCGGTGTAGCTGAACGACTCGCCGGCGGGGGTGACGCCGTCGGCGGGGGGCGTTAGGGGGATGGAGAGATAGGATTTGTCCCACATCATGGCGGGGGAGGGGCCGCTCTTGTCGCCGATCCGCTGCACCGCATAGCGGCTGGTCGTGCTGCCCTTCCTGTCGACGAAGGCAGTGGCTTCGCCGACGCGGCTGTCGTGGATCGGCTTGCCGTCGCGCAGCAGGCGAAAGCGGATGGTGGCGGGATCATCGGCCAGCAGACGCCATGTAATGAGCATGCCGCCATCCTGTGTTGGTAGCGCTACCGCGCCACGATCAAGTCGTTCGGCCGCTATTCGGGCGGTGGGGCCAGTTGCCAATGCCATGGTCGAAGTCGCCAGCCCGAGCGTCATGGTAAAGGCCCGAATAGTGGTGCGCATTTGCATCAATCTCCCCTCCGGATCACTACTGATCCAAATATTAGAATTGCATCCCACATATAGGTTCAGTAACTCTCCGTCTAGAAACTGATTCGACGACCGTGGGGAAACGGAGTCGGTCATGGGGTGTTCTGGGAGAGAGGGGATCGGCTATGCGCGAGCATACCACTGAAAGCGTGCAACATTTTTCCAACATCGCAATGGTTCGCCGGACGCTGAAGGGCGCCTCTGCTCTCGCCATGGCGGGCGTCATGCTGATGTCGGCTTCGGCTATTGCTCAGACAAATGACGAAGGCGAAAAGAAGGAAGGCGCCGTTTCGGCCGCCGATATCGTCGTTGTCGGCACCCGCGCCTCGCTGCAATCGGCGATCAACCGCAAGAAGGAAGCGAACACCGTCGTCGACTCGATCGTCGCCGATGATATCGCCAGCTTCCCGGACAAGAATATCGGTGACTCGCTCGCCCGCATCACCGGTGTCCAGCTGAGCCGCGAATTTGGCGAGGGCAACCAGATCTCGATCCGTGGCGTCGAACCCGACCTCAACCGCGTCGAGATCAACGGTGTCAGCCAGGTCAGCGCGCTCGGTTCGCGCGCCGGCGACTTCCGCGAAATCGCGGCCGAACTGGTCAAGTCGATCGACGTCTATAAAGGCTATGCCGTCGACCTGACCGAAGGTGGCATCGGCGGCACGGTGCGCGTCGAAACGCGCAAGCCGCTGGAACTGAAGGATCCACTGATCTCGATGGTCGCGTCGGGCCAGCATCTGGATCTTACGGAAAGCTGGAAGCCGCGCCTGACCTTCTTTGCCGGTGCGCCCAAATTCCTGATCGATGGCTTGGGCATCCTGGTCAACGCCACCTATAGCGACGTCGACACACGCCAGGATTATATCAGCAACACTAATTGGCAGCGGCTGGCCGATTTCGATCATTCGACCGAGAAGACGGTCGCTAACCCGCTCTACAGCAACTATAATACATATGAGAGCTGCGCTGGCGTCGGTGGTGCGACCACTGGGGCCGCCACCGCCAACCGGCTGGCGTGCGAAACCCAGTTCTTCGACTGGGCGCCGACCGTGCCGCGCTATCGCCAACTGGTGCGTAATGACAAGCGCATCTCGGCCGATGTCACATTGCAATATCAGGTGGCGCCCAATTTCCGCGCCTATGTCAACGGCCAGGTCAATCTGCGCAACCAGAAGCTGCAGGACACCAACTATTCGGTGGATTTGGGCCGCATCGAGCGCTTCAACCTCGATCCGCAGCTGGCAGCCGGCGCGGGCGGCGGCACGTCGCGTCGCCGGGTCCAGCTGGGCACTTCGACGGTCAACGGGAACCATGTTGTCACCGGCCTCACCACCGCGCTTGACGCCGTCAACATCGGTACCGCAACCAACCCCAACTGGAATGGTGCGGCGAACATCATCGGCGTGCAGCGCCGCGACTTCGATTATGACCAGGACAGCAAATATTTCTCGGGCGGCTTTACCTGGGAACCCAATAGCCGGTTGAAGATTGACGTGATGGGATCGCATGCGACCGCCCATACCGATCAGCAGACCAACCTCATTTCGCTGGGCACCAGCGTGTCGGGCATCACCATCGACCGCAACAATGACCAGGGGCTGCCGGTCTTCAGCTTCCCATCCAATTTCGACCCGGCCGATCCGGCGGTCTATGCCGACTTCACCCGCACCGGCGCCAATGGCCAGGTGCTGCCGGTCTATGGCCCCGGCCTGCAATATCGTCCGGGCGAGTTCAACAATACCGAAGATCAGTTCAAGATCGACGTCGATTGGGAAATTGATCACCCGATCGTCAGCAAGATCGAATTTGGTGCCCAGGGGCGCAAACAAAAATTCCTGAACTATCAGGGTGGTGGTTCGGTACTGCTCGATCCCACGAGCATGACCTATCAGTCGTCGGCGAATGTTTCCTACACCACCAATATCGTCGCCAATCCGACCCAGACGCGCAACGGCAATACCTGGTATATGACGCCCGCCCAATATACCGCGCTGATCGGCGCGATTGGCGGCACCACGGGTGGCGCGCCGCTCTTTTCCGGCCTGAAGGGCGCGCCGGCTGGCCTGCCCACGGGGCTCGCCTTCCCCAATTTCGATGCCGAGGAACTGGGGAAATTCTACGATCTGTCGGGGTTCGATCATGATCTGGTCCGCTTCGCCGATGGTTTCCCGCAGGTGCCCAGCGCCAAGATCGACGAAACCGTGCTGGCGGGTTATGTCATGGCGGATATCGATACCCAGATTTTCGGCATGCGCCTGACCGGCAATGCCGGCGTGCGCTGGATGCATACCAAGGATGAAGGGACCGGCACCAATGTCAGCCGCGTGACCCGCTTCACCCCGACCGGCGGCACGGAAACCGTCGTTCTGGCGGCGCAATCGGTGACGATCAGCAACAGCTATACCGACATCATGCCGGCCTTCAACGCCAATCTGGAACTGGCGCGCGACCTGTTCCTGCGGGCCAACTGGGCCAAGAATTTGGCGCGACCGCGCCCGACCGACCTGGTGCCGAACATCAATTGTTTGGATGACATCACCATCACGGGCACGGACGATACCTGCACAGCGGGTAATCCGGCGCTCAAGCCCTATCGTGCCGACCAGTGGGAAGTGAACCTGGCCTGGTATCCCAATGCCGACACGATGCTGAGCCTGGGCTATTGGAAGAAATATGAATCCAGCTTCGTCATTCCCAATGTGACCCGCAGCGGCGTGGACCTGTTCAACGACGGCTCCAGCTATACGGTGCGCCAGCCGGTCAATGGCTTTGGTGCGCTGCTCGACGGCATCGAGGCGAATGCGCAGACTGCCTTCACCTTCCTGCCCAAGCCGTTCGATGGTTTCGGGGCTAGCGCGAATTTCAGCTATTCGCGGGCGTTGCGGACCAACCTCACCAACAGTGCGACCGGGGCGGAACTCAAAGAATATCCCGGCATGTCGAAATATACTTATAATGCCAGCTTCTTCTACGACAAGGATTGGCTCAATTTCCGCCTGAGCTACAATTATCGCTCCAAGTGGATGCAGACGGTGATTGATGCCAATAACGGTAATAATCCGCTCTATCGCAGGGGTGAAGGCTATCTGGACGGCAAGATCACGCTGCGCTTCCCGCAATATCATTTCAGTGTCTTCTTGGAAGCGCAGAATCTGACCAAGGAATCCACCAAACTCTATATCAACAGCGATATGCCGGTGGAGATGGCCTATCCCGGTCAGCGCTTCTTCGTCGGTATCCAGGGCAAGTTCTGATCCCATTCCCTTGGGGAAGGGCAAAGACGCGGTTCCGGGCTTGTTCCGGGGCCGCGTTTTGCTTTGCGGGTAGGCGCAATGAGGGATGATCAGGGCATGGGAAAGGTGACGCGCCCGCTTTTGAAAACCGCGGTGTGCGCCCCGGATCTTGGCAGCGAGCGCGTCGCCCGCTCGATATCATCCGGGCGCGTCCTGTCCTGTCGTTTGTCGGCACGACAGTTGTGCGCCGTGCGCAGAAATGGCGTGGATGCGCGCGCTCGATCGGCAAGGATGCGCCGGGATCGGTTTCTATCGCGATGTCTGGGGTGGTGAGTCCAGCTGGGTTCGAACCAGCGACCTACTGATTAAAAGTCAGTTGCTCTACCGACTGAGCTATGGACCCCCTGTCGAGACCGCTCGCACTAGTGGCGCGCGGGCGGCTGGTCAACCTCTTGTGGCACGATGATAGGATGCTTTTCGCAAAAGCGCATGGAGATGCCGCACGCTGTGCCCGGAATGTGGGCATTTCCAGTCGGGCGCGATGGCGCTGAGCGGGCGCAGGACGAAGTCGCGCTGGGCAAAGGCGGGGTGGGGGATGGTGAGGTCGCGGCCGCGCCAGCGTCCGCCCGACCAGAGGATGATGTCGATGTCGAGCCGGCGCGCGCCCCAGCGCTGGAAACGGCGGCGGCCAAGGCCGGTCTCGATGTCCTGAAGCGCGGCCAGCATGGCGGGCGGGGGTAGGGCGCTGTCGACCAGCAGCGCGGCATTGGCGAAGCGGCGACGCGAGGGGCCGAGCGGCGGCGTCTCGATCGTCGGCGACAGGGCGACCACATCGCCCAGCGCGCCGATCCGGCGCACCGCTTCGGCCAGCAGGCGCGGCGGCGTCAGCCGGGCCGAGAGCGGCCGATTCGATCCGATCGAAAGCGCATAAAGGTGGCGGCTTGTGTCCGGCATGGTGCAGCGCCTATCTGAGCGCCATGATCCTGCAAAGTCCCCTTTCAAGTGAACCGCCCCGTGACTGTCCGCTCTGCCCGCGCCTGGTCGCGCTGCGCGTGGAATGCCGGGCGGAACATCCCGACTGGTGGAATGCGCCGGTGCCCGCCTTTGGCGACCCGATGGCGCGGATCGGCATCATCGGCCTGGCGCCGGGCAAGCAGGGCGCGAACCGCACCGGCCGGCCCTTCACCGGCGATGTCGCGGGCGAGCTGTTCTTCGCGACGCTCAAGAAGTTCGGGCTGGCGCAGGGCAATTATGAGGCGCGGGGCGATGACGGGCTGGAACTGCGCGACGCGATCATCATCAATTCGGTCCGCTGCCTGCCGCCGCAGAACAAGCCGGTGCCGGCCGAAGTCCATGCCTGCCGCCCCTTCCTGGCCGACGGCGTGGCGCAACTGCCGCGCGCGCGGACCTTCGTCGCGCTGGGCGAGATTGCGCATCAGTCGGCGGTGAAGGTGCTAGGTGGCAAGCTGCCCAAGGCGCGTTTTGCCCATGGGGCGGAGCATCGCATGCCCGACGGGCGGATGCTGATCGATAGCTATCATTGTTCGCGCTACAACCAGAATACCAACCGGCTGACGGCGGAGATGTTCGAGGCGGTGTTCGCGCGGGCAGTGGAACTGGCGGGGCTGACGTCCGCCAATTAGAGCATTTTCGAAGCAGATGGCATCATCTGCTGGCTCGGAAAATGCGGAAAACAAAAAGGCAAACAGAGCATGATCCGATTCAGTATGAACGGATCATGCTCTAGGCGCGGTGCGGGCCGAACAGGATGACGCCCGCGCCGACCAGGCTGAGCGCCACGCCGGCCATGTCCCAGCGGTCCGGCCGCACGCCCTCCACCAGCCAGAGCCAGAGCAGGGCCGAACTGATATAGACGCCGCCATAGGCCGCATAGGCGCGGCCCGCCGCCGCCGCGTCGACCAGGGTCAGCAGCCAGGCGAAGAGCAGCAGCGATCCCGTGCCGGGGATCAGCCACAGCATCGACTTGTCCATCCGCAGCCAGGCCCAGAAGGCGAAGCAGCCGGCGATTTCGGCCAGGGCGGCGGCGATATAGACCAGGATCGACTGCATCAGCCGATCCGGGCCGGGTTGCAGTGCGTCATCAGATATCCTGCGCGATGCGGCCGTAGAGTTCGGGGCGGCGATCACGGAAGAAGCCCATGCCGGCGCGATGGATCTTTGCCTTGGCAAGATCCAGCGTGGCGACCAGCGCGCCATTGTCCCTGGCGTCGGACTCCGCGAGGAAATCGCCCCATTCGTCGCTGATGAAGCTGTGGCCGTAGAATTTCTGGCCCTCTTCCTCGCCGATGCGGTTGGCGGCGATCACCGGCATGCAGTTGCTGACCGCATGGCCGATCATCGCGCGGCGCCACATGCGGCTGGTGTCCAACTCCGCATCATAGGGTTCGGAGCCGATCGCGGTCGGGTAGAACAGCATTTCCGCGCCCATCAGCGCCATGCAGCGGGCGGTTTCGGGATACCATTGGTCCCAGCAGATGCCGACGCCCACGGTGCCATATTTGGTCGGCCACACCTTGAAGCCGGTATTGCCGGGGCGGAAATAATATTTTTCCTCATAGCCCGGACCGTCGGGAATGTGGCTCTTGCGATAGACGCCCATGATCTCGCCCTCATCATCGATCATGGCGAGCGAGTTGTAATAATGATGGCCATCCCGTTCGAAATAGCTGGTCGGGATATAGACGCCCAGATCCTTGGCCAGCTTGCGCATTTCCTGCACGGCGGGGTGCTGGTCGGTCGGCTGGGCGCGGTCGAACAGGGCTTCGTCCTCTTGCCGGCAGAAATAATGGCCCTCGAACAGTTCGGGCGGCAGGATGATCTTCGCGCCGCGGGCGGCGGCCTTGGTCACATGATCGGCGACCATGGCGATATTGTCGGCCATGTCGTCCGAAAAGGCGAGCTGCAGGGCGGCGACGGTCACGCGGGTCATTCATCACTCCATGATGGGTTCGCCGCGCGATATAGGGGCTATGGCGCCGCCGCGCTACCGGGAAGCGCCTATAGCAGGGACGCCGATTGCTTGAGCACCATGGAGCACATCTTGCCCTTGGCATCGCCCTTCAGGCTGTCGAGCGAAATGTCCTTCTTGCCGGCATGGATGATGCCGGTCTCGCCGGACTTGAAGGCGCCCGAGCCCTTCACGCCCGGTTTCTTGTGCAGCTTGTCCAGCACGGCATTGGCGCTGGTCGCATCAACGAGCCGGTTCTTGACGCAATAGCCCAGCACGCCTGCGGCATTGTCGGCGCCCATGCCGATGATGCTGGGCAATTGGGCTGTGCCGGCGCTCGCGCCCAGCAGGATCAGTGAAGTGGCAAGGGTCGGACGAAACATGGGGCAATGCTCCTGAAGCCGGGCGACGCTGCGCCGCCCGGCCCGGAAATTGCGCCCGCATGCGCATCCCCGCAACGGGGGACTAACCCTTAGACCAGCGAGGGCATTTGCTGGCTGCAGCAATGGAAGCTGCCGCCGCCCGAAAGGATCGCGTCGCTGCGCAGGCCGACAATCTGGCGCCCCGGAAAGAAGGGTGCGAAGGCGTCGAGCGCGGCCTGATCATTGGGCTGGCCATAGATGGGGACGATGACGGCGGCATTGCCGACATAGAAATTCATGTAGCTGGCGGGGATCGCTTCGCCATCGACCAGCACCAGGCCGGGCGAGGGGATGTCGACCACCTCCACGCCATGCGCCTTGGCGCGGGCGCGGGCGTCGGCATAGATGGCCGTGTTGGGATCGTCCGGCGTGGTCGCGATCGGCAGCGCCAGCTTGCCCGGCGCGACGAAGCGGGCAAGATTGTCGACATGGCCGTCGGTATGGTCGTTGAGCAGGCCATCGCCCAGCCACAGCATGTCGGACAGGCCGAGCGCGCCGGCCAGCAACGTCTCGATCTTGCCGCGATCAAGGTCCGGGTTGCGGTTGGGATTGAGCAGGCATTGCTCGGTGGTGACGAACAGGCCGGTGCCGTCGGTGTCGATCGCGCCACCCTCGAACACCCAATTCTGGGTCGAGGTCGCCATGCCGGTGGTTGCGGCCAGGCGCGCGCCAATATCCTCGTCACCGGGCATCTGATATTTGCCGCCCCAGCCGTTGAAGCCGAAATCGACCAGTGCGCGCTCGCCTGTCATGCCGTTCAGCACGGCGATCGGCGCGGTGTCGCGCAGCCATACGTCGCCCAGCCTGTGGACGGCGATGGTGACGCCCGGCGCGACCAGCGCACGCGCAGCGTCGGCATCCGCCTGGTTGGCGACGACCAGACGCACTTCCTCGCCCTTGCCATCGGCATGGAGCGCGCTCGCGAAATCGGCGATCTGGCGACGCGCACCGTCAAAGGCGCCGGGCCATTCGTCCGGGTTGGTCGGGAAGCCGATCCAGGTCCAGTCGTGCGGCGCCCATTCGGCAGGCATGCGAAAAGTCATAGATTTGTCCTTGCCCGGCGCGCTGGCCGGTCCGAGATAGCGGGAGAGATGTTGCGCGCTCCATAGCGCAGGGTCGCGGGTCTGGACAGAGGGTGTAGCGGTGAAGAAGAGCGTATCGATCATGCTGGCGGCACTGATGCTGGGCGCGGCGTCGCTGGCGCAGGCGGCGGACCTGCCCGAATGGCTGACCGGCGAATGGCAGCAGGAGCGGGGCGACCGCTGGACCGAGGAACTCTGGTCGCTGCCGCGCGGCGGGGTGATGATCGGCATGGGGCGCAGCGGGCGGGGCGAAAGCCTGCAAAGCTGGGAGGTGATGCGGATCGTGCGTGCGGCGGACGGAACGCTGACGCTGCATGCGGCGCCGGAGGGCGGCAAGGAGACGATCTTCCCCGTGCTGGAACAGGGCGTGCGCGACATCAGCTTCGCCAATCCCGACCATGATTATCCCCAACGCATCCGCTACTGGCGCGAAGGCCGGCTGCTGATGGCCGAAACCGCGATGATGGACGGCAGCAACGCCCAGAACTGGACATATGCGCCGGCGGGGCAATGAGGGGAGGCGACTAATTCCAGACCTGTTCCCCCTCCCGCAGGCGGGAGGGGGGTAGGGGGTGGGCTGTACGTCGGACAAGCCCACCCCGCTGCGACTAATGCGCTGCGCGCATAAGTCTCGCTACCCCTCCCGTTTACGGGAGGGGAATGGCGGGAAACCACCCATTAAGCCCTAAGGCCGTTTTCCGCCCGGCTGGCTGCGCTGGGCCTCGGTCAGGCTCTGCAGGGCGCGGCCTTGCATGTCTATTTCGCGCTGTTCGGAATAGCTGAGGCCATCGCGGGCGCTGCGATCGGCCTGGGCGTCGGCGCGGTCGGCCTCTCGCCGCAGCGCGCGCGCCTGTTTCTTGCTGAGCGTGCCGCTCTTGCGTCCGTCGCGTATGTCCTGACGCGCGCGATCCAGTTCATAGTCGCCCGAGGGCCGAGGCTCGACCCGGACATTGAACGGGCCGGGCGGTGCGGTCGGCTCTGTCTTGGGCGCGATTTGCGCGGGCAGCGTGGCCGGCAGGGCGAGGGCGGTCAGAAACAGGCTGGGCAGGGCAAGGGTTATGCGCATGGCGTTGCTCCTACAGGACGGGTTAAGGTCGGTTTCCGGCGCTGAACCCGCGCTGAACCTTCAGCCGATGATGTGCGGCACGAAGCGCGCGGCATTGCCGGTGATCGGCCCATCCTCGCGAATGCCCATGCCGGCGGGGTCGCCATCCACCACCCAACTGCCGAGCACCGGCCGCCGGTCGCCTGCACCGGGCAGGGTATAGAGCCGCTGGTAGATGAAGCCTTCCTCGCCATAGTCGCCGCCGCTCTGGGCAACCGTTTCGCCATCTTGGACGAGGCGGATATTGGCGCCCTCGCGCGACAGCAGCGGTTTCACCACATGGTCGCCGGTCATGGCCACGCGGCTGGCCTCCAGCAAATTGGGGTGGTCGGGGAACAGATCCCACAGGATCGGCAGGATTGCCTTGTTGCTCCAGATCATCTTCCAGATCGGCTCGATCCACAGGGTGGAGGACAGGCTTTCCACCACTTCCCGGCCAAAGGGTTCATGGACGATCCATTCCCAGGGATAGAGGTGGAACAGCGCGTCGATCGGCCGATTGTCGAGATCGACGAAGCGGCGGCGCTGATGGTCCCATCCCAGTTGCTGGGTCTGGATCAACTGGGTGTCGATCCCCGCTTCGCGCGCCGTGTCGGCCATATAGGCGACGGTCACCGCATCCTCGCCCATATTGCCGTCGACATAGGTGAGGTGCAGCATCGACGTGCCACGCGGCGGGGCGATGGCGCGCCAGCGGTCGACCAGCCGCTCGTGCAGGCTGTTAAACTGGTCGGCGCCGGGAAAGACGGCCTCCTTCCAGTCCCACTGGATCACCGATGCTTCCAGCAGGCTGGTCGGCGTGTCGCAGTTGAACTCGAACAATTTGGGCGGCCCGGCGCCGTCATAGCCGAGATCAAAGCGGCCATAGTTGAGCGCGGCCGGCTCTCCGTCCCACGCCTCGCGGATCGCCTGATGACAGAAATCGGGAATGCCGAAGCTGCCGAGCAGATCCTGATCCAACACATGCTGGCCAGCGGCGAGGAACAGGCGATAGAGTTCGGCGGTGGCCTGCTCGACCTCCGCGACCTCGTCGGGGCTGAAGCGATAACAGGCGCTTTCATCCCAATAGGGCTGGGCATCGGCGCCATGCCAGACCAGGCCCAGATGCTCGACGCGGGCCTGCCAGTGCGGGCGCGGCGTGCAGGCGATCCGTTCCATCAGCTGTGGCCGCTGCGCCCCGACAGGCCAAGGCCGCCGCGCGTCACATTGGCCGAGGATGCCGGGCTGTAGCTATGGCCATAGGAAGGGGCGATCGATCCGCCGCTCACCCGTTCGCCCACGCGCGCGACCGCGCTGCCCCGGCCCAGATAATACCAGCCATGGCCGCCGCCGCTGCCGCCCCAGCTGCAATTGCGGTCCTCGACCCGGCGCCCCTGCGCATCGCGGCATACACGCAAGTCGCGGTCGGCGGTGTCGGGGCTGCGCGAGCAGCCGGTGGCGAGCAGGGCCGCCGCCATGGCCGATGTGATCGGCAACATGCGCCGGTCGAATTTCTGGGTCATGATCCCCCTTATAGCCCCGAAGATGAAAGGCCGGCGACAGCGTCCCCATGCTGTCGCCGGCCTTGACGATGCTTATTTGCCCGCGCGGTCCTTGTCGCGGATGGCGCGGAATTCGCCGCCATCGACCCAGTTGGGCCAGTCGGTCGTGTTCGCGAGCGCCCGGCCGACATCATAATAGAGCTTCAGGTCGGCGGCGACGCCGGTCCAGTCCCAATTGGGATCATATTCGTCCTTGGGGCCATGATAGCGATGCTCGGTATAATCCTCCGCCGCAGCCATGCCGGCGGCGGTGCCGCCCTTCACCAGATCCTCGCCGCCCTCGAAATAGAGCATCGGCAGGCCATGCTTGGCGAAGCTGAAATGGTCGGAACGGTAATAATAGCCCTTTTCCGGGGTCGGTTCGAGCGTGGCGACGCGGCCTTGGGCACCGAGCGCGCGGTCGAGATAGGCGTCGAGCTGCGACTTGCCCTTGCCGATGACGACGACATTCTTGGCGAGGCCCGCGACGCTCAAGGCATCCATGTTGACGCCGCCGACGGTCTTGCTGAACGGGAAGACCGGGTTGTTGCCATAATAGGCCGAACCCAGAAGGCCCGATTCCTCGCCGGTGACGGCCAGGAACACCTGGCTGCGGTCCGACGGGCCGGCCTTCACATTGGCCTGGGCCAGGGCGACCAGCGCGGCGGTGCCGGTGGCATTGTCGACCGCGCCGTTGCAGATATCATCGCCGTCGGGCGCCGCCTGGCAATGGCCCAGATGGTCCCAATGGGCGCTGTAGAGCACATATTCGTCGGGACGGGTCTTGCCCGGCAGCAGGGCGACGACATTTTTCGACGCATGCTTGCGCAGGTCATTGTCGAACGAGACATTGGCCTTGATCGTGCCCAGCGGCACGGCCTTGAAGCCCTTCTGCTTGGCAGCGGCCATCTGCTGGTCGAGGTTGAGGCCCGCGTCGGCGAACAGCGCGGCGGCCTTGTCCTTCTGGATCCAGCCGATCGCGGCCGACTGGTCGGCATTGCCGCCCGGATTGTCTGCGACATGCTGCGACCCGGTCCAGCTCGACTGGACGACGTTCCAGCCATAGGCGGCCGGTTCGGTGTCGTGGATGATGATCGCGGCGGCGGCGCCCTGGCGCGCGGCTTCCTCGAACTTGTAGGTCCAGCGGCCATAATAGGTCATGGCGCGGCCATTGAACGGACCGGTCAGGCCCGGCGTCTGATAATCCGGGTCATTGACCAGGATCAGCACCGTCTTGCCCTTCACGTCCAGGCCGGCATAGTCGTTCCAGCCCTTTTCCGGGGCGTTGATGCCATAGCCGACGAACACGACCGGGCTGTCCTTGACCTCGATCCGGGGCTGGGTGGTGCGATAGGTGCCGATCACCATTTCCGGACCATAGGCGGCGGTGACCGGGGCCTTGCCGCCGGTGAAGCTCAAGGCCGAGACATTCTTGGCGGTGATCTCCACCAGCGGCACGTCCTGGAACCAACTGCCCTTGTTGCCGGGTTTGAGGCCCAGCTTCTCGAACTCGGCGGTCAGCAGCGCCAGCGTCTTTTCCTCGCCCACGGTGCCGGGCGCGCGGCCCTCATAGGCGTCGGACGAAAGCTCCTTCACCAGCCGCTTCATCGTGTCGATCGAGGGGGCGGGGTCGCTCTTGGCGGCGGGCGCGGCCAGCGCGACGGCGGGCGTCAGCGCGGGGGCGGAAAGGGCGAGAACGGCGGCGATCGCCGCGACGGAGCTGCGCATGGAAGGAACCCTTGTCTTTATGGAATGCGCCTGATGCCACTGCGATGGGCCGAGGGCAAGAAATGCCGATTGTCACAATTGATGCACTTGGTTAGCAATTGGGCCGGGGAATTTGGGGGGAGTGTTTTTCCAGAATGAATTATGTTGCAAGCACGGTGCGCCTGGGCGCGCTGATGGGTTTCTGTTCGCTGTCGGCCATCGCCCATGCCGAGCCGGATGCGCTGGCCAAGGCCTTTGGCGCGCGCGAGACGGTGATTTCGGCCAGCCTGTCCGCCGATGGCGAGAAGATTGCGCTGGTCGCCGCCGGACCGGGCCGAATGACGCGTGTCCATGTGCTGAACGCGCAGGAGGGAGCGGAACCCAAGATCGTTCTTTCAGGCAGTGGCAAGCCGGAATATCTGACGAGTTGCGACTGGATCGGGCCAGCGCGCCTGAGCTGCAACATTTTCAGCACGCAACGCTATGGCGACAATGTCTACACATCCAGCAATGTCGTGGCGGTTGATGCGGAAGGCGGCAATATCAAGGGGTTGAGCCAGAAGCGGGGCGAGAATGCTCTGGGCTATGACCTGCGCGGCGGCGAGGTGCTCGATTATCTGCCCGGCGAGGACGGCGCGATCCTGATGACGCGTTCCTATGTGCCTGAAGCCAAGGCTGGCAGCCTGATCGAGAAGAAGGCCGAAGGGCTGGGGGTCGATCGGATCGACAGTCGCACCGGAACGTCACGGCGGGTCGAGGCGCCCGAGAAGAATGCCTTTGACTTCATTACCGATGGGCTTGGCCATGTGCGCGTCATGGGGCTGTGGGACCGCAAGGACACCGGTTATGTCACCAGCCAGTTCAAATATCTGTACCGTGGTGCCGATGGAGGAGGCTGGCGCCAGCTTTCCACCTATGACTGGCAGTCGGAAACAGGCTTCAAGCCCGTTGCGGTCGATCCCGCCAAGAATATTGCCTATGGCTTCGAGCGCAAGGACGGGCGTTTTGCGCTGATGGCTGTGCAACTGGATCCCGGCCTGGAAAAGACGCTGGTCTATGCCAATCCGAACGTCGATGTTGCTGGTCTGGTCAAGACCGGGCGCGACCAGCGCGTCGTCGGCGTCAGCTATGTCGACGATTATCGCCATACGGACTATTTCGATCCGGCGGTGCTGGCGATGGTCAAATCGCTCGGCAAGGCGCTGGGCGGCAAGTCCGTCCATATTGGCGATCTCAGCGCCGACGGGCAAAGAGCGCTGATCTGGGCCGGCAGCGACGTCGATCCGGGGCAATATTATCTGTATGACAAGGCTGCGCGTAAATTGTCGCCTATCATGCCCGATCGACCGGAACTGGCCGGACACGCGCTCGCGGCGATGAAGCCGATCCAGTATAAGGCGCAGGACGGAACCGTCATTCCCGCCTATCTGACCCTGCCGCCGGGCAAGGAGGACGCCAAGGGGCTGCCGGCGATAGTCATGCCCATGGAGGACCGGAATCGCGCGACGAATGGGGTTTCGACTGGCTGGTGCAATATTATGCGGCGCGTGGCTTCGCCGTGATCCAGCCGCAATTTCGGGGCTCTTTCGGTTTTGGTGAGAATTGGTTGATGGGCAATGCCTTCCGTTCGTGGAAGGCGGCCGTCGGCGACGTGGCAGATTCGGGACGCTGGCTGGTCCAGCAGGGGATTGCCGATCCCGCCCGACTGACCATTCTGGGCTGGTCCTATGGCGGCTATGCGGCCCTGCAGGCGCAGGCGATCGACCCCGGGCTGTTCAAGGCGGTGGTGGCTATCGCGCCGGTCACCGACATCAGCGATATGCTGCGGCGCAGCCGGTATTCGGCAACCTATCTGGAAGATCGCAAGATGCTGGGCACGGGCCCCGAGGCGGCCAATGCATCGCCGGCCAATCATGCCGCCGAATTCCAGGCGCCGGTGCTGATGTTCCATGGCACGGACGACAATAATGTCGACATCACCCAGGCAAGGATCATGCAGTCCAAGCTGGAGGGCGCGGGCAAGCGTAGTCGGCTGGTGGTCTATGATGGGCTGGCGCATGACCTAGACGACAGCGACGCACGGGCCGACATGCTCCAGCAGAGTGCGGACTTCCTGCTGCAGGCGGGGAAATAGGAAAAGGAAAGGGGAGGCTTCGAGCCTCCCCTTTTTTTGTCCTGTGGCCATGCGAGGCAACGGCCAAGGAAAAAGGCCAAAGAAAAAGGGCGGTCCCTTGCGGGGCCGCCCTTTTCCAAATTCTGTCCGGAAGGACCGATTAGCGCGAATAGAATTCGACGACCAGATTCGGTTCCATCTTCACCGGGTAGGGCACTTCGTCCAGCGTCGGAACGCGGACATAGGTGACCTTGGTGGCGCCGTCGGGGGCGACATAGTCGGGGATGTCACGCTCGGGCAGGCTCTGCGCTTCGAGAACCAGCGCCATTTCCTGAGCCTTCTTGCCCAGGGTGATTTCGTCGCCCGGCTTCACCAGACGCGAGGCGATGTTGCACTTCACGCCGTTCACATAGATGTGGCCGTGCGAAACGATCTGGCGCGCCGAGAAGATGGTCGGCGCGAACTTGGCGCGGTACACGACGGCGTCCAGACGGCGCTCCAGCAGACCGATCAGGTTCTGGCCGGTGTCGCCCTTCATGCGGCTGGCTTCGAAATAGTTCTTCTTGAACTGCTTCTCGGTGATGTCGCCGTAATAGCCCTTCAGCTTCTGCTTGGCGCGCAGCTGGATGCCATAGTCCGACATCTTGCCCTTGCGGCGCTGGCCGTGCTGACCGGGGCCATATTCGCGCTTGTTGACCGGGCTCTTCGGACGACCCCAGATGTTCTCGCCCATGCGACGGTCGAGCTTGTACTTGGCGCTAGAGCGCTTCGACATACCTAATTCCTTACAACTGCATACTACGTTATCCGCCCTCCGGATCCGATGAACCGAGGTCCGCGCATTGCGGAGGACGAAGGCTTCCCGGTCATCGCCTGTTTCCATATTTCAGGGACAGGGCCGCCGCTTCACCGGGATGCGGGGCCAATCGCGAAGGCGCGCCTATGGAGAAGGTCGGATATTATGTCAAGCCCAGACATCTGTCGCCACTGGGGCCTCGACAGCCGGCGGAGCGCGGCCTAATCCGGCGGCCATGAAGCCCGAAGACTATACCAGCATGACCGAGGTGCGCGCCGGTGTCGACGCCCTCGACCGCCAGCTCGTCGCCCTGCTTGACCAGCGTTTTGCCCATATGCGCGCCGCCGCCCGGATCAAGCCGGATCGCGGTGCCGTGCGCGACGAGGCACGCAAGCGCCAGGTGATCGACAATGTACGCGCGGAAGCCGAGCGGCTGGGCGCGCCCGGCGACCTGATCGCGGACCTGTGGGAGCAACTGGTCGAAGCCTCGATCGCCTATGAAATGGCGGAATATGACCGCACGCGGGGTTAACGCTCGCGCGGTCGGTTGAGGTGCGACAGCACGCCGCGGAGCGTGCGCACCTCCAGATGGTTCCAGCCCGGCTTGGTAAGCAGGTTGCGCAGCGTCAGCTTGGTTGCGGGTGCGCGGTCGGGCGGGAAGAAATAGCCGACCTTCTCCAGCAGCGTGTTGAGCTGCAGGATCATGCCTTCCAGCTCCTCCTGCGGTGCGGGCTCGCCCAGTTCGGTCACGGTCGGCTGCGCCAAATTGGCCTGCTTGGACCATTCATAGGCGCACAGGATCACCGCCTGGGCGAGGTTCAGCGAGCCGAATTCCGGATTGAT
Organism: Sphingobium sp. BHU LFT2; assembly: GCF_018604485.1. Lineage (NCBI taxonomy): Bacteria > Pseudomonadati > Pseudomonadota > Alphaproteobacteria > Sphingomonadales > Sphingobiaceae > Sphingobium > Sphingobium sp. BHU LFT2. Next base: position 117,430 of record NZ_JAFCGW010000004.1, on the reverse strand, counting down.
CGGCACGGTCAGGATCTTGCGGGCGAGCGCGACATCCTCGGTCTCCAGCCCCGAGCGTTCCGGCCCGAACACATAGGCGCAGCGGCCCTGTGCGGCATGGATTTCCTGCGCGGCTTCCTCGGGCGTGACCACCGGCTTGGTGACGCCGCGCTTGCGCACGGTGGTGGCATAGACATGGGCGCAGTCGGCGACCGCATCGGCCAGCGTCTCATAGACCTGCGCCTTGTCCAGGATGAAGTCCGCGCCAGCCGCCGCCGGGCCGGCATCGGGATTGGGCCAGCCGGCGCGCGGGGAGACGAGCCGCATCTCGGTCAGCCCGAAATTCAGCATCGCCCGCGCCGCCTTGCCGATATTCTCGCCCAGTTGCGGGCGAACCAGGACGATGACGGGGGGGAGGGGGGAGGTGTCTATATTCATGGAACCAATTTTCTCGTCTGCCTCCACTTCCGTTCGCCCTGAGCGAAGTCGAAGGGCGTCACTGAGCGAAGGCGAAGTGGGTGAGACGGAAGCCGCCTTGAGCTTCTGCCAGTCTTCCGCGATCAAGGCCTCCTTCTTCTTGCGCGACCAGCCCTTGATCTGCAACTCGCTGGCCAGCGCCTCGGCGCGGGTCGGGAATTCGGCGGACCACATCAGTTCGACCGGCAGCCGTTCCGATGTGTAGCCCTTGATGATGCCCGATTGATGGGCGGCGAAGCGGGCGTCGAGATCGTCGGTGTGGCCCGTATAATAGGAGCCGTCCGCGCATCGCAGGATATAGGAATAGAACGCCATGCCGTCTCCTCGCCCTCGCTTCGCTCGGTTGGGGCCTTCGACTTCGCTCAGGCCGAACGGAAGATTATAGCGCCTTCCGTCTCACTCACTCCCGACCTCCTTCACCGTGCTCGCGAAATCCTCGAAGTCGCGGGCGTCGGTGAAGTCCTTGTAGACGCTGGCGAAGCGGATATAGGCGACGCTGTCGAGGCGTTTCAGCCCCTCCATCACCATCTCGCCGATCGATCGCGCCGGGATCTCGCTTTCGCCGCTGGTTTCCAGCTGGCGCTGGATGCCCGAAATCAGCTTCTCGATCCGGCTCGGGTCGATCGGCCGCTTGCGGCAGGCGATGCCGATGGAGCGGGCCAGCTTGTCGCGCTCGAACGCTTCCTTGCGGCCTTCGCTCTTCACCACCCAGATGTCGCGCAACTGGATGCGCTCGAAGGTGGTGAAGCGCGCGCCGCAGGCTTCGCACTGCCGGCGACGGCGAATGGCATTGCCATCCTCCGTCGGCCGGCTGTCCTTCACCTGGCTGTCCTCATGGGCGCAGAAAGGGCAGCGCAAGCGGGCTTACCCCTGATAGATGGGGAAGCGGGCGCAGAGCGCGGCGACACGCTCGCGGACGCTGGCTTCGACGGCGGCATCGCCATGTTCGCCATTGTCGCGCAGCCCTTCCAGAACGTCGGCGATCATGTCACCGATATCCTCGAACTCGGCGACGCCGAAGCCGCGGGTGGTGCCGGCCGGCGAGCCGACGCGGATGCCGCTGGTCTTGGTCGGCGGCAGCGGATCGCCCGGCACGCCATTCTTGTTGCAGGTGATGAAGCTGCGCTCCAGCGCCTCGTCCGCATCCTTGCCCGAAATGCCATAGGGGCGCAGGTCGATGAGGGCGAGGTGAGTGTCGGTGCCGCCCGAGACCACGGCCAGGCCGCGCTGCTCCAGCTTGCCGGCCAGCGCCTTGGCGTTGGTGACGATCGCCTGGGCATAGGTCTTGAATTCGGGCTGCAGCGCTTCGCCGAAAGCGACAGCCTTGGCAGCGATCACGTGCATCAGCGGGCCACCCTGAAGGCCGGGGAAGATCGCCGAATTGATCTTCTTCGCGATCGCTTCGTCGTCGGTCATGATCATGCCGCCACGCGGACCGCGCAGCGTCTTGTGCGTGGTGGTGGTCACGACATGGGCATGGCCGAAGGGCGAGGGATGGGCGCCACCGGCGACCAGGCCGGCGAAATGGGCCATGTCGACCATGAACAGCGCGCCGACCTTGTCCGCGATCGCGCGGAAGCGGGCGAAGTCGATCTGGCGCGGATAGGCGCTGCCGCCGGCGATGATCAGCTTGGGCTGGCATTCGACCGCCTGGGCCTCAACCGCGTCATAGTCGATCAGATGGGTGTCTTCGCGCACGCCATATTGCACGGCGTTGAACCACTTGCCCGACATGCTGGGCTTGGAACCGTGGGTCAGGTGACCACCGGCGTCGAGCGACAGGCCCATGATGGTTTCGCCGGGCTTTACCAGCGCCAGCATGACGCCGCCATTGGCCTGTGCGCCCGAATGGGGCTGGACGTTGGCGAACTGGCAGCCGAACAGTTGCTTCGCGCGGTCGATGGCGAGCTGTTCCACCACGTCCGACGGGGCGCAGCCCTGATAATAGCGCTTGCCCGGATAACCTTCGGCGTACTTGTTGGTGAAGACGCTGCCCTGCGCTTCGAGCACGGCCTGCGACACGATATTTTCCGAGGCGATCAGCTCGATCTGGGTCTGCTCGCGCTTCAGTTCCTGGGCGACGCCGGCGAACACGGCCGGATCGGCAGCGGCCAGGCCTGCGGTGAAATAGCCTTCCGAACGAATGTCCGACAGGGTGGGCTGGGTGAGGGTTTCGGTGCTCATCTCAAGTCCTTTCAGAGCGCGGGCTGGGACAGTTTCTCGACGCGGCCGGCATGGCGGCCACCGCCGAACTCGGTGGTGAGGAAGGCGGTGACGCAGGCCTTGGCCATGTCGACGCCGGTCAGGCGCGCACCCATGGCCAGGACATTGGCGTCATTATGCTCGCGCGACAGCGCGGCCGACAGGGGTTCGCCGACCAGGGCGCAGCGGCAGGCCGGGTTGCGATTGACGGCGATCGAGATGCCGATGCCCGAACCGCAGAGCGCGATGCCGCGTTCCGCTTCGCCCGATGCGACGGCGGTCGCGAGCTTGTAACCAAAATCGGGATAATCGACGCGGTCGGCGGTGGCTGGGCCGAGGTCGGCGACCTCATGGCCCTCGTAGCGCAACCATTGCGCAAGTTCGGCCTTCAGGTCGACGGCGGCATGATCGGAAGCGATGGCGATTTTCATGGGTGCGTTCCCCTGCGGCTTGGGGTGATTCGTTTCTGCGCGCCTCATAGGGGCATGGGCCGCCAATTGCCACAGTCCAGCTAGGCGCCTATGGACTGGCCCATGGCGGGCATGATCCTTTCGATATTGATGCTGGCGGGTATCCTGCTGACCGGCGGGGGAATTTACGCGATCGTGAAGCGCGGCGACCGCAAGCGCGGGGCGCTGATGATCGTCGCGGGGCTGGTAATGTTCGGCAATGTCGCGATCAGCGCGATACCGATGCCACCGCCGCAGCAGGTGCGCTGACCAGCGGGCAGCAAGAAGGGCGCAACCTTGCGGTCGCGCCCTGTGCTTGTTTCGGGTGGCCGGATCAGGCGGCGTCGCGATCCTTGTTGATGTCGACCAGATGGCCGCCATTCACGGCGATCTTCTTGGGCTTCATCGCTTCGGGCACTTCGCGCACCAGTTCAATCACCAGCAGGCCATCGGCCAGGTCCGCCTTTTCGACGCGGACGAAATCGGCCAGTTCGAAGCGGCGTTCGAAGCTGCGATTGGCGATGCCGACATGCAGGAACTTGGAACGGTCGGCATTAGTCTCATCCTTGCGGCCGATCACCTGGAGCAGGTTCTGCTGGGCGGTGATGTCGATTTCCTCGGGACGGAAGCCGGCGACGGCCAGGGTGACGCGATAGCGGTCCTCGGCCAGGCGTTCGATGTTGAAGGGCGGGTAATTGTCGCCCTGCGCCAGACGGGCATTATTTTCGATCAGGTCGAACAGACGATCGAAGCCGACGGTCGAGCGGCGATAGGGGGTAAGGTCGAAACCACGCATGCTCATAATCTCCAACAGAGCAAAATGATCCTGCCGGACCCGGTCTTCGGCGTCCGGCCTATGCTTGCGCCCGGCCCCATGTGGCGGCCGGACGGGATTGATATGGTTGGCTCTTTGTGTTGTTCAAGAGGGGGCAGGGCGAAGCATCGCGCCGCCTGTCCTACAGTGCCCGCAGGCGATAGACTGGCGAGAAGAGGGCACGGAAAATGGTCGGAAGCGTAACAAAATTTCCGTCTTGAATCCGAAAATGCCAAGATGTGCGGGAAATGTGCGAAGTTAAGCGGGAAGGGCGCCCAAGAGTCGCCGAACAAAAAAGTGCCCGGGCCGCTTTCGCGATCCGGGCACTTAATGGACGATTGCTCGTCTCCCCCTTGGCCTGCCTCTACCGACTTCTCAGCCCCCTAAGCTTGAAGTGGGAAGCAGTATCCCTGAACCACGGCCTTTTGCCTGTGCCTCGGGAGCCTTGCTATGACTGGCGCAGCCTGCTGTCACGGGCAAAATCCGGGCTCTGTGATTTTCTGTATCGGCCTGTGTCCCGCGTGCAACAATTCCGCAATCCTTGCCGTTAAGGCTCAGCCTGCTAGACCGGCCGCGTCACTACCAGAAGGGCCATTCGCGCCACCATGATTCTATCCCGCTACGAACGCATGATCGCCAAGCGCTATTTGCTGCCGGGCAAGGGGGAAGGCTTCATCTTCCTCGTCGCCGGCATCAGTCTGGCCGCGGTCATGCTCGGAGTCGCCGCGCTCATCATCGTCATGAGTGTCATGAACGGGTTCCGCGCGGAGCTGTTCGACAAGATTGTCGGCCTCAACGGCCATGCCGTGGTGCAGGGCTATGGCGGGCGCCTGCCCGACTGGCGCGATGTGCTGAAGGAAGCGAAGGCGACGCCGGGCGTCACCAGCGCGACCCCGCTGATCGAGCAGCCCCTGCTCGGCAGCTATCAGGGACGGGTGGAAGGCGTGCTGGTGCGCGGCATGACCGTGCCCGACATCCGCAGCAACACGACGCTCAAGGGCAAGATCGTCGCCGGTGACCTCAATGCGCTGACCGCCAATAGCGAGAAGGTCGGCATTGGTGTCCGCCTGGCGGAAAATCTGGGCATCCAGGTCGGCGACTATATCAGCATCATGAACCCGGCGGGACGCGCTACGCCGTTCGGCACCGTTCCCCGCCAGATTTCCTATCAGGTGGCGGCGATCTTCGAGGTCGGCGTCTATGATTATGACAAGGCCTTCGTGGTCATGCCGATCGAGGATGCGCAGACGCTGCTGCTGCTGGGCGATGTCGTCAGCATGATCGAGGTCGAGACCGTCAATGCCGACAAGGTCGGGGCGATCCTGGAGCCGCTGGCGGCGAAAGTTGCCGGTCGCGCCGTGGTGCAGGACTGGCGCCAGATGAATGCCAGCCTGTTCGAGGCGCTGGCGGTCGAGCGGGTGGCGATGTTCGTCGTGCTGTCGATCATCGTGCTGGTCGCGGTGTTCAACATCCTCTCCTCGCTGATCATGCTGGTGCGCGCCAAGACGCGCGACATCGCGATCCTGCGCACCATGGGCGCGAGCCGGAGCGGACTGGTGAAGATCTTCATGACCGTCGGCGTGACCATCGGCACGCTGGGCATGGTCGCCGGCATGATTTTGGGCTTCACCTTCCTCTTCTTCCGCCAGAGCGTGGTAAATGTGATCCAGTTCGTGACAGGGCAGAATCTGTGGGATCCCTCGATCCGATTCCTGACAGAATTGCCGTCCAAGCCCGATCCGGTCGAGATCGTGATCATCTGTCTGATGGCGCTGGTCTTCAGCTTCCTCGCTACCCTCTATCCGGCCTTCAAGGCCGCCAATACCGATCCTGTCCAGGTGCTGCGCTATGAATGATGTCCTCAAGGTCAGCGGCCTTTCCCGCAGCTTCACCCAGGGCGGGGTCACGATCGACGTGCTGCGCGGCGTCGACCTGACGGTCGGGCCGGGCGAGATCGTCGCGCTGCTCGGCCCCTCGGGCTCGGGCAAGTCGACGCTGTTGCAGGCGGTCGGCCTGCTGGAAGGCGGGTTCGACGGATCGATCCGCATCGCTGGGGAGGAGGCCGCGAAGCTGGACAATGACGGGCGCACGCGCCTGCGCCGCGATGCGCTGGGCTTCGTCTATCAGTTCCACCACCTGTTGCCCGATTTCAACGCGACCGAGAATGTGGTGCTGCCGCAGGTGATCAAGGACGCGACCATGGACGCGGCGCGGACCCGCGCGGAATCGCTGCTGACGGCACTGGGGCTGGGGCATCGGCTCGACCATCGGCCGAGCCAGTTGTCGGGCGGCGAGCAGCAGCGCGTCGCGGTCGCCCGCGCGCTGGCCAATCGCCCGGCGCTGGTGCTGGCGGACGAGCCGACCGGCAATCTGGACGAGCGCACCGCCGACGTGGTGCTGGCCGAATTCCTGCGCCTGGTGCGCGGCGAAGGATCGGCGGCTTTGGTCGCCACTCATAATGAGCGGCTGGCGGAAAAGATGGACCGGGTGGTCCGCCTGCACGAAGGGCGGCTGGAAGAGGCGTCAGCCCGGTAACAGCCCCTCGCGCGCGGTCGCGACCATGATCTGGTCGCGGCCCTCGCCCTTGGCACGCAGCAGCGCGGCGTCGGCGGTGGTGACCAGTCGGACGGCGGCGCCATGGTCGGGCCAGGCGGCCAGGCCAAAGGAGGCGGTGATCGGCCCCAGTTCCTGACCGCGATGCTCGACCCGCAGGTCGCGGATGCGCTGCTGGATCTGGGCGGATCGGGCGAGCGCCTGCTCCAGCGTGAAGCCGGGCATCAGGAGGACAAATTCCTCTCCGCCCAGGCGGAAGGCAAAGCCCTGTTCGCGCAGTGAGTCGCCCAGCACCGCGCCGACCGCGCGCAGCACCGCGTCGCCGGCGTCATGGCCATAGCTGTCGTTGAACCGCTTGAAATGGTCGATGTCGACCATCAGGCAGGCGAGCGGGGCATGGTTGCGTTCCGCCTCGTCCACCAGCGCCTCGAACATGGCGTCGAAATGGCGACGGTTGGGCAGGCCGGTCAGCGCGTCCGCCATCGCCATTTCACGCAGCGCGTCGCGCAGGCGCAGATTGGCGAGCGCCAGGCCGATATTCTCCGCCAGCATTTCCAGATATTTTTCCGCCCGGTCGAGATGTTCGGCATCCATCTCGCGGGTCTGTTCGAAATAGAGCAGGCCGATGCTTTCCCCCTGCGCCGCCAGCGGGATGCAGATGGTCGGGACGGCGGTTTCGCCTTCCAGATGCTCGCAGGCAATGTCGACCATGCCGCCGCGCGGCTTGTGGACCTGGCCGCGCCGCAGCGCCCAGCAGGCCGAGGCCGGGAAATCATTGCGCGACTGTTTGGGATCGAGCCAGTCGCAGGCCTGCAGCATCATGTTGCGGCGAATGTCGTGGATATAGAGGCGGCCGGGGAAATCGGGCGTGATTTCCGGGGTGAAGCGGCGCACCACCTCGACCAGATCGGCGGTGCTGTCGCAGCCCTGCAGGCGCTGGGTCATGCGCGACAGCAGGTCGCGCATGGTGCGATCGACATCGCGCTCCTGCTCCAGCCGCTGCCGCTCCAGGCCATTTTCACGGAAAATACGGATTGCCTGCGCCATGTCGCCAATCTCGTCCACCTGCGGGAAATCGGGCGGGATCGCGGCAAAATCCTGCGCGGCAAGACGGGTGACGACATCGCTCAGCCGCACGACGGGATGCAGGATGCGCTGCTTCAGCACGAAATAGAGGACGCACAGGAACAGCAGGGCGGTGACGCCCAGCATGATTTCCGACATGGTCCGCCACTGGCGCGCGGTATCGGTCGCGCCCTGCACCGCCGTGTCGGTGCGATGGTCCAGCATATATTGGAAGCGGCCGACCTGCGCCGCCACCCGGTCCAGTTCGCGGCCATATTCGTCGCCGAAGAGGATGGTGCGGGCGGTCTTGTCATCGCCCGCCTGCGCTGCCTTGATCGCGACATCCTGCTCGTCCGACAGGGCGTCGGCCCACTGGATCGCCTGGCGCAGCGCGTTCAGTTCATTCTCGTTGGCGCCGGCATCCTTCAGATGCTGGATGCGATCCTCGACGGAACGCAGCGCTTCCTTCTCGCGCCGATAGACGACCAGATGGCTGGGATCGCCCGAAATCACATAGCCCCGCGCCTGTTCGGTGAGGCGATAGACATCCTCCTCCAGGGTGGAGGTCAACTGGTCGAAACTGGCGCGCTGGGCGACAGCAGCGCGCTCGCGCTGTTCTGCGCCGGACGCGAACAACATCGTCGTGCCCGACGCCAGAGTGAGCAGGACGGTGGCCCCATAGGCCCAGTTGGTGATCGTGGATAAACGCATGGTGGCGCCTAACCTAGGCCCGATAGCTTGGCAATTCGTTACGCGGGCGACCTCATGACATTGCCTATTTTGCGGCGAGCGCGCTCAGTCGGTCGAGATCGAGCGCGTTCACTGCGGCCTTCAACTCCCCGATATCGGCGACGGTGCCCTCCGCCTCGACCATGAAGCGGTCGGCCAGCGTGGTGGCATATTTGCCGTGGCGGCTGTCCTTGTCCCATTCCTCGGTGACGATGCGGCCGTCGATCGTCTGGGTGCGCTCATAGCCGCTGGCGGTCTGGCGGTTCGACTGGACATTGAGCGCCGCGCCGATCCCGGCAAAGGCGCCGGCCACCGCGATGTCGTTCACCTCCAACTCGATCTCGTCGTCGCCGGCACGGTAGCGGGCGGAGGCATGGGCACCCGCGGACATGCCGCTGCTCTCAATCTCGGTGCGGGTGAAGCGGCCGATCGTCTCGGGCAGCAGCGCCTGCAGCACATCGGGCGCGATCGCTGCGGAACGGCCGTTCTTGGTCGCTTCCTCCATCCGCTTGGCGGCCTGTTCCATCTGCTTGGTGGCGGCGTCCATCTTGTCGACGTCGATCTTGCCGATGCCCGGCACGGTGATCTCACCGCCGATCTCGTCCGGCCCGGCATGGCTGCCGGACAGGCCGCTGAACGGCATGGCGAGCAGGCTGGCGAGGATGAAGAGCAGCGCGCCCGCGACCATGGTGACGATGGTGTAGGGGAGCGCCTTCTGCTCTGGCACCTTCATCAGGCGCGGCAGGCCGAGATAGAGGAGGTAGAGGCTGTAAAGTCCGAGCAGGCCGAGCATGCCAAGGCCCGGCAGCAGCGAGAAGATGCCGGCCAGCCAGCCGGCGGTCGCCGAATAGGCGGAAATCTTGAACGCCTTGAGCTTGTCGCGCTGGCCGCCGAAGCTGGGGGCGAGGAAGTTGATGATGATCGCCAGCACGGCGAGGCCGATCAGCGACAGGACATAATTGGCGATCGCCATGCCGATCGCGCCGATCAACGGCGGGCGCCAGGTAATGCCGAACAGGCCATGGCCAAAGACCTGTCCGCCGATCAGGGTCGCGAGCGGCGGGATCGCCGCCAGGATCATGGCATAGCCGGTATAGATGCTGCCGATGCTCGCCGGTTCGGCCTCGATCAGCGGCCATTCGTCCCTGGGGCGCAGGATGATCGCCTTGGCCCGATCGGCGATGCCGGGCGGGGTGGAAACCGGGTTGCTATCCGACATGACCGTGCTCCCTGTTCTCTGGCCTATCCTCTGGCCCGTTCTTTGGGCGCGATAGGATCAGCAAGCGCAGCCCTTGGCAAGCGACAAGTGGTGCTTTTGTCCACAGCTTTTCGCCGGGCGGGACTGGCGCGCGGGCGCGGGCGTCGTTAGATTGCCGCGATGTCTCATTCCGCCTTCGTACCGCTGCGCATCTTTTCGTCCTTCACCATGCTCGAAGGGGCGATCGACCCCAAGAAGATCGCCAAGCAGGCCAAGGCCCTGGGTTTTCCGGCGGCGGCGATCACCGACCGTAACGGCCTTTATGGGTCGATGGCCTTTTCCGATGGCTGCAAGGGCGAGGGCGTGCAGCCGATCGTCGGCGCCATGCTGGGCGTGGTGCGGCCGGGCCGGCCGTCCAATGCGCCGGCGGTGCATGACTGGATCGCCCTCTATGCGCAGGATGCGGGCGGCTATGACAATATCTGCGCGCTGGTGTCGATGGCGCATCTCGACCGGCCGCTGGAGGAAGTGCCGCATGTCACGCTCGACATGCTGGAGGGGCGGACCGATGGCGTGATCGCGCTGACCGCCGGCGGCGAGGGGGCGATCGCCCGCCTGTTCGCCGAGGATCAGCCTGACGCTGCGCTCGCTTACGCCGACCGGTTGCAGGCGCTGTTCCCCGATCGCCTCTATGTCGAGATTTGCCGCCGGCTCGACCCGGTCGAGGGCAAGGCGGAGCCGCATCTGCTCGACCTGGCCTATGACCGCAATCTGCCGCTGGTCGCGACCAACCCGACCTGCTTTGCCGAGCCGGAATTTCACGCGGCGCATGACGTGATGCTGTGCATCGCCGATGGCGCCTATGTCGAGACGCCCGATCGCCGCACCAGTTCGCCCGACGCCTGGATGAAGCCGGCGGCGGAGATGAAGCGGCTGTTCGAGGATCTGCCCGAGGCGCTGGCCAACACGCTGGTCGTGGCCCAGCGCTGCGCGGTGATGGCGCCCAAGCGCAAGCCGATCCTGCCGAGCCTGGCCGGCGATATCGAGGGCGAGGGCATCATGCTGCGCGATCAGTCGATCGCGGGGCTGGAGGCCCGGCTGGAAAAGGCCGGGATCATCGCGGACGAGGCGCGCCAGCCCTATTTCGAGCGGCTGAAGTTCGAAATGGACATCATCATCCAGATGGGCTTCCCCGGCTACTTCCTGATCGTGGCCGACTTCATCAAATGGGCCAAGGATCATGATATTCCGGTGGGGCCGGGCCGTGGTTCGGGCGCGGGCTCGCTGGTCGCCTGGGCGCTGACCATCACTGATCTCGACCCGCTGCAACTGGGCCTGCTGTTCGAGCGCTTCCTGAACCCGGAACGCGTTTCCATGCCCGACTTCGATATCGACTTCTGCGAAACGCGGCGCGGCGAAGTGATCCGCTACGTCCAGCAGAAATATGGCAGCGACCATGTCGCGCAGATCATCACCTTCGGTAAATTGAAGGCCCGCGCTGTGCTGAAGGATACCGGCCGCGTGATGCAGATGAGCTATGGCCAGGTCGACCGCCTTGCCAAGCTGGTGCCCAACCATCCGACCGATCCCTGGACGCTGGAGCGATCGCTGAACGGCGTCGCCGAGTTCAAGGCGGAATATGACAATGACAATCAGGTCAAGCGCCTGATCGACTATGCGATGAAGCTGGAGGGCTTCCCGCGCCACAGCTCCACCCACGCGGCCGGCGTGGTGATCGGTGACCGGCCGCTGAGCCAGCTGGTGCCGCTCTATCGCGATCCGCGATCCGACATGCCGGTGACCCAGTTCGACATGAAGTTCGTCGAGGGTGCGGGCTTGGTGAAGTTCGACTTTCTCGGCCTCAAGACGCTGTCGGTGCTGCAAAAGGCAGTGCAGCTGCTCAAGGGGCGCGGGGTCACGGTCGATCTCGACACGCTCGCCTGGGACGATGCCAAGGTCTATGAACTGCTCCAGCGCGGCGACACGGTCGGCGTGTTCCAGCTGGAATCCGAAGGCATGCGCAAGACGCTGGCGGCCGTGCGTCCGACCAATTTCGGCGACATCATCGCGCTGGTGTCGCTCTATCGTCCCGGCCCGATGGACAATATCCCGATGTTCGGGCGCCGCAAGAACGGCCAGGAAGAGATTGAATATCCGCACATCCTGCTGAAGCCGATCCTCGAGGAAACCTATGGCATCTTCGTCTATCAGGAACAGGTTATGCAGGCCGCGCAGATCCTGGCCGGCTACAGCCTTGGCGACGCCGACCTTCTGCGCCGCGCCATGGGCAAGAAGATCAAGGCGGAAATGGACGCCCAGCGCCTGCGCTTCGTCGAGGGCTGCGCCAAGAGCGACATCAAGCCGGCCAAGGCGAACGAGCTGTTCGACTTGATCGACAAGTTCGCCGGCTATGGCTTCAACAAGTCGCACGCCGCCGCCTATGCGCTGCTCGCCTATCAGACCGCCTGGCTCAAGGCCCATTATCCGGCGGAATTCTATGCCGGGTCGATGGCCTTCGATATTCATCTGACCGAAAAGCTGACCGTCTTCGTCGACGATATGCGGCGCATGGGCATGACCTGCCTGCCGCCCGACCTCAACCAGAGCGAGGCCGACTTCACCGTCGAGGCGGTACCGTTCGAGGGCGATGATCCGCGTCTGGGCTTTGCCGTGCGCTATGCGCTGGGCGGCCTCAAGGGCGTGGGCGAGAAGGCGATGGAGCAGCTGGTTGCCGAGCGCGAAGCCAATGGTCCGTTCAAGCATCTGGACGATCTGGCCGACCGGATCGAGCCGCGCCTGCTCAACCGGCGCCAACTCGAAAGCCTGGCGGCGGCCGGTGCGTTCGATACCATCCATGCCGATCGCGCCGGGGTGCATGCGGCGGCCGAAACCCTGCTGAGCGTCGCGGCAAGCGCGGCGCAGGCGCGCGAAAGCGGGCAGGGTGGCCTGTTCGGCGATGTCGAGACGGCGCATGCCGACGTCCGCATCCCGCCGCACCAGGCCTGGACCGTGTCGGACCGGATGGCGCAGGAAAAGGAGGCGTTCGGCTTCTATTTCTCGGCCCATCCGGTCGATCGTTTCCGCCATCTGGCCGATGCGCGCGGCGCGAAAAGCTATGGCGAAATCTGTTCCCAGCCAATGGGCATGCCCAATGCCGAAGGGCGGGTGATGGGCATCATGGCGGCGATGGTCGAGGATGTGCGCTGGCGCGAGACGCGGCGGGGTGCGCGCTATGCCAACGCCACCTTCTCCGACCAGAGCGGTCAGTTCCAGGCGAGCTGTTTCGACGAGGATGCCTGCAAGCAGATCGAGGAACTGGCGCGCGAGGGCGATTGCGCGCTGCTGCATGTCGAGCTGGATCGCCTGCCGGGCGAGGAAACGCCGCGCGTCACCGTGCGCCGGATGGAGCCGTTCCGCGAGATTGCCAACGTGTCGCGCATGGAACTGGTGCTGGACATCGAGATGGTCGAGGCCGTGGCCAAGCTGGCCGCGATCCTGTCGGGCAGCAGGGGCGGGCGGTGTGAGGTGTTCGTGCGCGCGCCGATCGGCGATGGCAAGGCGGCCCGTGTCTTCCTGGGCGACGACTTCACGCTGGGCGCCGATCAGGTCGACGCGATCAGTGGCATTGCCGGGCTGACCGTCCATAATCTGGCGCGGATGGAGGCGAAGTCGGACGGCTATCGCACCCGCCATCGCCGATCGGCCATGCGGCTGGTCGGCTGATCCCGCCCGTTTTCCCAGTCCGAGGAGAAATCTGTGTCCGAAGCGACCCTGGCCCTGGTCCATGCCTATTATGATGCCTTCAACCGGCAGGATGCCGAGGGGATGCTGGCGCTGCTGGCCGACGATGTGCGGCACGAGCCGAGCCAGGGCGCGGCCCGCATCGGCAAGGCGGCCTTCGCCGATTTCCTGGCCCATATGAACCTTTGCTATGCCGAGACGGTGATCGATCCGATCGTGCTGGCCAATGCGGAAGGGACGCGGGCGGCGGCCGAGTTCATGCTGGACGGCCGCTATCTGGTCACCGACGAGGGGCTGCCGCCGGCCGCCGGCCAGACCTATCATCTGCGCGTCGGCGCCTTCTTCGATATTGTGGGCGGTCGCATTGCCCGCATTTCCAACCATTATAATCTGGCCGACTGGATCGCGCAGGTCGAAGGGCGCTAAAGCCGCCGCTTGCCCCGTTGCCGTTCCATCCCGAGGTATCCTTGACCCACATTCGCGTTGCCGCCGCCCAATATCCGATCGAGCAGATGCAGAGCTTTGCCGCCTGGCAGGAAAAGCTGACCCGCTGGGTGGAGGACGCCGCTGCGCTGGGCGCGACGCTGGCGATCTTCCCGGAATATGCGGCGATGGAGCTGGCCGGGATCGATCCGGAGCGGGCGGCGGATCTGACCGCCTCGCTCGATCTGGTGATGCAGTTTGGCGAGGCCTATGACCGCCTCCATGCCGAGCTGGCGGCGCGGCTCGACATCATGATCCTGGCGGGCAGCCGGCCGGTGCGGGAAAGCGACGGCCGGATCGTCAATCGCGCGCGGCTCTTCTGCCCCGACGGCACCACCGGCCATCAGGACAAGATCATGATGACCCGGTTCGAGCGCGAGCGCTGGGGCATCAGCGGCGGCGACAGCATCAACCTCATCCACACGCCGATTGGGCCGGTCGGCATATCGATCTGCTACGATGTCGAATTTCCGATGATCGCGCGGGCGCAGGCGGAGGCGGGCGCCAAGCTGATCCTGACGCCATCGGCCACCGACACGATGCAGGGCTATTGGCGGGTGCGGATCGGCGCGCAGGCGCGGGCGATGGAAAATCAATGCTTCGTCGTCCAGTCGCCCAGCGTCGGCATGGCCCCCTGGCTGCCCTGCATGGACGAGAATTTCGGCGCCGCCGGTGCCTTTGGACCACCCGATGGCATGATGCCCGATGATGGCGTGATCGCGCTGGGGCAGGCGAACGGCCCGGCCTGGGTGGTGGCGGACATCGACCTTGCCATGGTCGACCAGTTGCGTGCGGATGGCACGGTGCTGCCCTTCCGCCACTGGCCCGAACAGCATGTGCCCTTCCACATCATCCAGAATGGCGCGGGATCGGACGTGATCGCGCAGATGGCCAGCGATGCCGCGCGCGACGATGCGCCGGCCGCGCCGCAAATCGAAGATCAGGAGATTGCAGAATGACCGAGCCGTCGATCATCGTCGACCGCGTGACCAGCGATGCGCAGGGACTGGAGGCGCTGGCGACGCTGCGCATCCGCATCTTCCGTGAGTGGCCCTATCTCTATGAGGGCGATGCCGCGCATGAGGAGGAATATCTCCGCGATTTCCTGGCGAGCGAGCGTGCGACTTTGGTGCGGGCGCGGATCGGCGAGGAGCCGGTCGGCATCGCCACCGCATCGCCGCTGGCCGGCCAGCCCGACAGCCTGATCGCGCCGCTGGTGGCGGCGGGCGTCGATGTCGCGCGCAGCTTCTATTTCGGCGAGTCCGTGCTGCTGCCGGCCTATCATGGTCGGGGTATCGGCCATCTCTTCTTCGACGCGCGCGAGGGGGCGGCGCGGGAGGCCGGCGCCGATTATGCGATCTTCTGCGGCGTGGTGCGCGGCGAGGACGATCCGCGCCGTCCGGCCGACGCCCGCGACCTGGCCCCTTTCTGGCGCAAGCGCGGCTATGCGCCGATCGAGGGTGCGCTGTGCGACATGAGCTGGAAGGAAATCGGCGGCAGCGAAAAGGTCAGCCACCCGATGCAATTTTGGATGAGGGCGCTGTAAGGGGCGGGGCGGTTCCGGGGGCATGGCGGCGAAAGCTTTCCCTTGATTTCGCGCGCGGTGGGTGGTGATGGGATATGCATGATTATCTCGACCATCCCCTGGGACCAGCCCGCCACCATGATCGACCTGGATGGCAAGGCACCGCTGATCGCGACGGTGCGCGATTGCGTCATCCATTATGGCCTGTTCAAGCCTTTCGCCAAGGAACAGGCGCGGGTGCTGCTGACCCAGCCGGTGCATCGCGAGGGGCAGAAGACCCGGACCTGGCTGCTCAATCCCGATGAAATCCAGCAACTGGCGGACAAGCTGCGCGCCGAGGGCTGATCTAGCGGCGGCGACCGGCCTGGAGCAGGGCGTAGAAGGTCATCGCCGAAAAGCCGATCGCGCCAGTGAGGCCGATGGCGGCGCCGATCCAGGCGCCGTCCATGCCGGCCAGCAGCTGGCCGGCGAGAAAGCCGATAATCGGCAATATCATCAGGAGCAGGCAGCCGAGTGCCGCCATGTCAGCGGTTCGCTTCGGCGGCCTTGGCCCGCTCCAGGAAGTTGCGGGACAGGCCGTGATAGAGGCGCTCGCGACAGAAGATCTGGGCGGATGCGTCGGCGACCAGCGCGGCGCCCAGCAGCGGCAGCATGAAGCCGCGGCTGCCGGTGGTTTCCGAAATGATGATGACGGCGGTCAATGGCGCGCGCACCACGCCGGTGAAATAGGCGACCATGCCCAGCAGCACGACGGCGCTCGCCGGTTCGCCGGGGAAAATCCAGCGCAGCAGATTGCCGAAGCCGGCGCCGGTGGCGAGCGATGGGGCGAAGATGCCGCCGGGAATGCCCGAGACGCTGGTGGCGAGGGTGCTGAGGAATTTGGCGGGGGCGAACCAGAGCGGCTGGTCGCCGCCCGCGATCATGGTGCGGGCCGGGGCATAGCTGGTGCCCCAGGTGAGGCCGGTGGCCACGCCGATCGCCGCCACCAGCAGACCACAGCCGCCGGCGAACAGCACCGGATGGGTCCGCATCCAGTCGGTCATGCGATTGCGCGCGGTGGCGGCGTCGAGCGCCAGCCGGGCGAACAGGCCGCCGGACATGCCGCCCAGCAGCCCCGCCAGCAGCGCGATCGGCACAGCCGACTGCAGCGGCAGATGGGCCGCGACCGCGCCGAAATAGACATAGTCGCCAGCGACGCCGAGGCTGACCATGCCCGAGATGATGACTGCGGTGATGACCAGCAGGGTCATGCGCTGCTCGTAGGCGGAGGCCAGTTCCTCGATCGCGAAGGCAATGCCGGCGAGCGGCGTGTTGAAGGCGGCGGCAACGCCGGCCGCGCCGCCCGCGACCATGACGGACGCGCGCAGCGGCACGTTCAGCAAAGCGTGGACGCGGGCAAGGATGGCGGCGGAAATCTGGACGGTGGGGCCTTCGCGGCCGACCGATGCGCCGACCAGCAGACCGGCGATGGTCAGCACGACCTTCAGCAGCGCCATGCGCAGGTCAACCAGGCAGCGGCCCACCTTTTCGGGCAATTGGGTGGCGGCGATCACCTGCGGGATGCCCGATCCGCCGGCAAAGGGCGCGACGCTGCGGGTGATCCAGGCGAGGGCGGCAAAGCCGAGCGGGGTCAGCAACAGCGGTAGCCAGCGATTGGCGGTGGCGAGGCGATGGAAAGCCTCGGTCGCTTCGTCCGCGGCCCAGGCGAAGGCGAGCGCGGCGAGGCCCACCAGCACGGCGCCGCCGATCAGGGCGAGGCGACGGCGAAACAGCAAGGATGTCGGCCCGCTATGGCGCAGCAGCGCGCGGGCGCGGCGGCGGCTCCAGCGCTGGCCGGGGCGGCTCATGATGGACGTTGCGCGCCGGGGCGCGATTGACGCAGGACGCGGAAAGGGGGCGGCGCGGATGCCATGGCGCGAAATATCGATCCCGGTGGGCTGGACGCGCCTTCCCTACCAGCAAAATAAGCGATGGCCAGTATTTTCCGGCTATTTGTCCATTTTCCCGATCGACAAGCGGATCGCCCCTCAGAGCCGGTCCATCCGCAGCCAGTCGGGATCGCCGGACCAGGCGCTGGTCAGAGCCTTGCGGGCGGCGGCGGCCTCTGCCTCATGCCCCTGGGCTGCCTCCGCGCGGGCGAGGCCGTAGAGCGCCCAGCCATTATTGGGAGCCTGGATCAGGGCCTGGCGGAAAGCGGCGCTGGCATCGTCGGGGCGGCCGGCGAGAAAGAGGGCGGCGCCGAGCGACTGATGCACCGGATAATACCAGTAGGCCGGTTCCTGATAGGGGATCCTGCGCTCCAGCGCGATGGCGGCGCGATAATGATCGGCGGCCTGCGCATAGCGATGCTGGGCGGTGGCGAGGCGGCCGCGCGCGACCGCGGTGGCGAGCGCGATCAGGTCAGGGGCGGGGACGCCCTGCGCGATCATCGGGGCCAGTGCATCGGAGCGGGCGATCGCGGTCATCGCTGCGACCTCCGCATCGAAGCCGTGCTGATTACGCTGCTGGGCATGGGCCACGGCGCGGGCATAATGGCGCATCGCGATGGCGTAGGGCAGGCGCGGATCGGGCGCCGGCAGGGCGAGGATGGCGGCGGGCGCGGCAAATTGCGCCATGGCCAGATAGGGGGCGGCGTCGATCGCCTGGATCCAGGCGATGGCGGCCGAGGTTGCGG
The DNA here is from genome assembly GCF_018604485.1 of Sphingobium sp. BHU LFT2. Taxonomy (NCBI): domain Bacteria; kingdom Pseudomonadati; phylum Pseudomonadota; class Alphaproteobacteria; order Sphingomonadales; family Sphingobiaceae; genus Sphingobium; species Sphingobium sp. BHU LFT2. Next base: position 99,541 of record NZ_JAFCGW010000004.1, on the reverse strand, counting down.
GATCGAGGATGGTGCGCAGCCGCCGCGCCTCCCGCATCGCGCCATCCATGTCGCCCGCCATTTGCGCGGAGGCGACGATGAAATGGACATTGTGCGGATAATAGCCGTAGCGCACCAGGCTGTGGTCGTCGGTGGCGCGGATGAAGGCTTCGTCGGCGCGGGCGGCGGCGATGTTGACGCTGATCGAGTCGCGATAGCGGCCGACGACCTGATAGATGTGGCTTGGCATATGGACGAGATGGGCGGCGCTGGGCGCGCCATCGGCGGAGAGGCGATCGGCGGCAGCTTCGGCGCGTTTTGCATCGCTCGCTTCGAGCAGGTGGATCATCAGATGCGCCGCCTGGACATGGGCGGGATTGCGGGCCTGCACCGTTTCGACCAGGCGGATGGCGGCGCCGGCGCGCCCGATCGGGGTCTTGCGGTCGGCCTCCCAATAATTCCACGGGCTGGTGTCCATCGCCGCTTCGGCGGCCAGCACGGCGACATCGTCATCGGCCGGGAAGCGGGCCGCGAGCGCTAGCATCGCATCGGCATAGGCGCCGTCGAGCGCGGCGCGGTCGGCATCGGGATCACGGGCATAGCGCAGCGCCGCTGCCTCGATCAGGCCGCGCTCCATCGGTGAGGCCCGATCGCGCAGCGCCATCGTCCGGTCCATCGCGGCAAGAGCCGCGCCCCGGTCGCCGGCGTCCATCGGTGCGTTGATATTGGGGCCGAGCGCCACCGCCTCGCCCCACCAGCAAAGCGCGCAGGCCGGATCGAGCCGCTGTGCCGCACGGAAGGAGCGGACCGCGCCGGCATGGTTGAAGCCGTACATGAGCAGCAGGCCCTGGCTGAAATAGCGGCGCGCCTGCGGATTGGCGGTGGTCAGCGGAAAGCGCGAATGGGTGAGATCGTCGAACAGCGGGATCGGCGGCGCGTCGGCGATCGGCTGGGCGGCGGCGGCGGCGATCAGCAATTCGCGGGCGAGGGCGGAGCCGACCCGTGGGCCGCTACACAGGCTGCGGGCGAGGCGGACGGGATCGAGCGCGGCAAGCGTCGCGGGCGAGAAGGCAGGTTCGATCGATACGGAGGCGAGCGACAGGCCGATGCCCAGCGCGGTCGCTGCCCTTATCCAGTCAGCCATGCGTCCGGCCCTTCCCCAAAAGCCCGCCATCCTGCGAGACAGACTATATCATCGGGGAAGGGGCCGGTAAATCAGGGCCTCAACGCGCCTGTTCGAGATAGGCGTCGATGGTCGCCAGATGGGCGTCCTTGGCCTGCTGCGGCAGGAAGGAGCCGGTGATGCTGTTGCGCGCGAGCAGGGCGATCTGCTCGCGGGTCAGGTTGCGTGCGGCGACGACAGCGCGATAATTGTCGTTGAGATAGCCGCCGAAATAGGCGGGATCGTCGGAATTGACCGTCGCGCGCAGGCCCATATCCAGCATCCGGTCGAGCGGATGGCTGGCGATATCGTCGATCACGCATAATTTGAGGTTGGAGAGCGGGCAGACGGTCAGCACCATCTGCTCGTCCACCAGTCGGCCGACCAGGGCATCCTCCTCCAGCGCGCGATTGCCATGGTCGATCCGGTCGACCTTGAGCAGGTCGAGCGCTTCCCAGACATAGGCGGGCGGGCCTTCCTCACCGGCATGAGCGCACAGCTTGAGGCCGGCGTCGGCTGCAGCGGCGAAGACGCGAGCGAATTTCTCGGGCGGGTGGCCGACTTCGGAGGAGTCCAGCCCCACGGCCTTGATCTGCGGCAACCAGGGGGTGGCGGCGCGCAGCGTCTCGAACGCCTCTTCCTCGCTCAGATGGCGCAGGAAGCTGAGGATCAGGTCGCTGGTGATGCCATGGCGTTCTTCCGCGTCCCGCATGGCTGACAGCAGTCCATCGATCACATGGGCGAAGGGCACTCCGCGCGATGTGTGTGCCTGCGGATCGAACATGATTTCGGCATGGACGATATTGTCCTGCGCCGCGCGATCGAAATAGGCGGCGGCGAGATCGTGGAAATCCTGCGGCGTGCGCAGCACATTGGTGCCGGCATAATAGATATCCAGGAAATCCTGGAGATTGCCGAAATCATAGGCCTGGCGGATCTCGTCGATCGAGCCGTAGGGCAAGGTCACGTCGTTGCGCCGGGCCAGCGCGAACATCAGTTCGGGCTCCAGCGTCCCTTCGATATGGAGATGCAACTCTGCCTTGGGCAGTCCGGTGATGAATTGGTCGATGTCGGTCATGGGGCCTCTATACAGGATCGGCCACCATGGCACAGCTACGGGCCGCGCGAAACGGTCGTTGCAGCGCCATGCTGGTTTGCGTGCAAGGTCGCGTGTGGAAGGCCACCGCGGTATTTGTTTGGCGATTTTCGTCGGCCGCCACAGCATTCATGATCCCGGATCATGACATCATGCCGATCATCGCATGAACCTGAACGGCCTCTCCTGTGTTATCCTCCATCTGGGTAGATGGCAGGCCGGAAGACGGCCGCCAGTTTTCTTCGATAGAGCGCGCAATCAGCGTCTGCAGGGGAGATTTTCATGGCCGATTTTCCGGATATGGGCGTGTCGCGACGCGGCATATTGGCGGGCGGTGCCGCCTCCGCGACGGTTGCCGTCATTCCAGCACCAGTGCAGGCACAGCCGTCTCCCGCTGCGCCGCCGCCGATGATGGCGGTCGATTTCATCGTGAATGGCAAGCGGCAGCAGTTGAAGCTCGACACCCGCACGACATTGCTCGACGCGCTGCGCGAACATCTCAAGCTGACCGGCACCAAGAAGGGCTGTGATCATGGCCAGTGCGGCGCCTGCACCGTGATGGTCAACGGCACCCGCATCAACAGCTGCCTCAGCCTGGCGCTGCAGCATCAGGGCGACGAGATCACCACGATCGAAGGGCTGGGCATGCCCGACAACCTCCATCCGATGCAGGCGGCCTTCATCGCCCATGATGGCTATCAGTGCGGCTATTGCACGCCTGGGCAGATCTGCTCTGCCGTCGCCGTGCTCAAGGAAATCGAGCAGGGCGTGCCTAGCCATGTCCAGACGGACATCACCCGCGCGCCGGACTATTCCAATATCGAGGTGCGCGAGCGGATGAGCGGCAATCTGTGCCGTTGCGGCGCCTATTCCAATATCGCGCAGGCCATGGCGCAGGTCGCGGGAGCAAAGGCATGAAGAGCTTCACCTATGAACGGGCGAAGACGCCCGAGCAGGCCGCCGCGGCCGTGGCCGGCCGGCCAGGCGCCAAATATCTGGCTGGCGGCACCAATTTGCTCGACCTGATGAAGCTGGAGATCGAGACGCCGACCCATCTGGTCGATGTCCAGGATCTGAAGCTCGACCGGATCGAGAAGACGGCGGAGGGCGGGCTGCGGATCGGCGCGCTCGTCACCAACACGGCGCTGGCGTCGGACATGGCGGTCCGCCGCGACTATGGCGTCCTTGCCCGTGCGATCGTCGCCGGCGCCAGCGGCCAGTTGCGCAACAAGGCGACGACGGCCGGGAACCTGCTGCAGCGAACCCGCTGCCCCTATTTCTACGACACCAACATGCCCTGCAACAAGCGTCGGCCCGGCACGGGCTGCGCGGCGATCGGCGGCTTTTCCCGACAGCTGGCCGTCATCGGTTCGTCGGATCAGTGCATCGCCACCTATCCCGGCGACATGGGCGTGGCGCTGCGCCTGCTCGATGCGAAGGTCGAGACGGTGAAGGCCGATGGCGTAAAGCGCGCAATCGACTTTGCCGACTTCCATCGCCTGCCCGGCAATGAGCCGCAGCGCGACAATGTGCTGGAGGCTGGCGAACTGATCACCGCCGTCACCCTGCCCAAGCCGATCGGCGGCACCCAACTCTATTACAAGGTGCGCGATCGGGCCTCCTATGCCTTCGCGCTGGTTTCGGTCGCCACCGTCATCCAGAAGGACGGTAGCGGACGCGTGGCATTTGGCGGCGTCGCCCATCGGCCCTGGCGAGTGGAAGCGGCCGAAGCCGCCTTTCCAGGCGGCGCCCGCGCGGTGACGGAGAAGGTCTTTGCCGATGCCCGTCCGACCGAGGACAACAGGTTCAAGCTGAAACTGGCCGAGCGGACGCTGGCGTCGCTCATGGCCCAGGCGAGGAGTTGATCCCATGAAATTCGATGCTCCCGCCAAGGCCAATCTGTTCGATCAGGCCAAGATCGTCGGCAAGTCGACGCCCCGGATCGACGGCCCGCTCAAGACCACCGGCCAGGCGCCCTATGCCGCCGAACGCCATGATGTCATCGCCAACCAGGCCTATGGCTTCGTCGTCGGATCGGCCATCGCCAAGGGGCGGATCGCCGCGATGGACACCAGCCTGGCCCGCGCTGCGCCAGGCGTGATTGCGATCGTCACCGCCCCCGATACCAAGCCGGTCGGCAAGGGCATGATGAACTATGCCCCGCTGTTCGGTGGCAGCGACATCCATCATTATCATCAGGCGATCGCCTGCGTGGTGGCCGAAAGCTTCGAACAGGCGCGCGCCGCCGCGGCGCTCATCCGCACCGATTATGTGCGGGACAAGGGCGTGTTCGATTTTCCTGCCGTCGCCCCGGCCGCGCCGCTGGCCAAGGGGCAGGGGGGCAAGCCCGACACCAGCAGTCAGGGCGATTTCGCCGCCGCCTTCGCCGCGGCGCCGGTGAAGCTCGACGCGCGGTACAGTACCTCGAACGAAAGCCATTCGATGATGGAGCCGTTCGCAACCATCGCCGCCTGGGACGGCGACAGGCTGACGCTCTGGACGTCCAACCAGATGATCGCCTGGGCCAAGCAGAGCATGGGCAAGATCCTGGGCATCGACCCTGCCAATGTGCGGGTGGATTCGCCCTATATTGGCGGCGGTTTTGGCGGCAAGCTGTTCGTGCGGGCGGATGCCGTGCTGGCGGCGCTGGGTGCCAAGGCGGCCGGACGGCCGGTCAAGATTGCCGTGCAGCGCCCGCTGATGGCCAATAACGCGACCCATCGCCAGGCGACGATCCAGCGCATCCGTATCGGCGCGGAGCGGGACGGGCGGATTACCGCGATCGGGCATGAAAACTGGTCGAGCAACATCAACGGCACGGATGGCGAGGATGGCACGGCCCAGACGCCCAAAGTCTATGCCGCCGCCAATCGCATGACCGCCAATCATGTCGCCATGCTCGACCTGCCGGAGGGCAATGCGATGCGCGCGCCCGGCGAGGCGCCGGGGCATCTGGCGCTGGAAGTGGCGATCGACGAACTGGCCGAAAAGCTCGGCATGGACCCGATCGAACTGCGCATCCGCAATGAGCCCGAAGGGACGGTGCCTGCCAACGCGACCCAGCGCATTTCCGACCGCAACCTCGTCCGCTGCCTGCGCGAAGGGGCGGAGCGGTTCGGTTGGGCGCAGCGCAGCGCCAGGCCGGGGCAGCGCCGCGAAGGCGCCTGGCTGATCGGCATGGGCGTCGCGGCGGGCTATCGCGGCGGGCCGACGGCGACGTCCGGCGCGCGCGCGCGGCTCGGCACGGATGGCCGTATCACCATCGAAACCGACATGACCGACATCGGTACCGGCAGCTACACGATCATCGCCCAGACCGCAGCGGAAACCATGGGCGTGCCGCTCGACCGGGTCCAGGTGGTGCTGGGCGATTCCGATTTTCCCGCCTCATCGGGGTCGGGCGGCCAATGGGGCGCGGCCAGCTCGACCGCCGGCGTCTATGCTGCCTGCGTGGCGTTGCGCCGGGCGATCGGCCAGAAATTGGGGTTCGACGCCGATAGCGCGACCTTCGCCGACGGCCGGATCGACGCGGGCGGTCGCCGCATGGCGCTGACCGATGCCGGCGCCCTGACGGCGGAGGATGAAATCAGCTTTGGCGATTTCAAGAAGGGCTATGATGTCGGCACCTATGCCGGCCATTTCGCCGAAGTTGCGGTCAACGCCTATACCGGCGAAACCCGCATCCGCCGCATGTTGGCGGTGTGCGATGCCGGCCGCATCCTCAATCCGCTGTCGGCGCGCAGCCAGGTGATCGGTGCCATGGTCATGTCGGCCGGCTCCGCCCTGATGGAGGAACTGGCGGTCGACACCCGCTTCGGCTTCTTCGTCAATCACGACCTTGCCGGCTATGAAGTGCCGGTCCATGCCGACATCCCGCATCAGGAATGCATCTTCCTCGACACGCTCGATCCGGTGGTCTCGCCGTTGAAGGCGAAGGGGGTGGGGGAATTGGGCATATGCGGTCCCGGATCGGCGATCGCCAACGCCATCTACAATGCCACCGGCATCCGCGTGCGCGACTATCCGCTGACGCTCGACAAATATCTCGACCAGATGCCCGACATCGCCTGACCCTTAACCGGAGCAAGACCATGAAGCCGGACAAGACCGCTATCGTCCTGATCGAATATCAGAATGATTTCGTCAGCGAGGGCGGTGCCCAGCATGAGGCGGTGCGGGATGTGATGCGCGCCACCAGCATGCTGGCGAACAGCGTCGCGCTGCTGGATGGCGCGCGCCAGGCGGGGCTCACCATCCTTCATGTGCCGATCAGCTTTGCGGAGGGCTATCCCGAACTGTCGCCCCGGCCCTATGGCATCCTTGCCGGCGTGATCGCCGCCAAGGCCTTTCGCCGGGGTAGCTGGGGCGCGCAGATTGCCGATGCGATGGCGCCGACCGATGGCGAGATCGTGGTGGAGGGCAAGCGTGGCCTGGACTGCTTCGCCAGCACCAATATCGATTTCATCCTGCGCCAGCACGGCATCACGCACCTGGCCATCGGCGGCTTTCTCACCAATTGCTGCGTCGAATCCACCATGCGCTCCGCCTATGAACGGGGCTATCATGTCGCGACGCTGATCGACTGCTGCGCCACCATCGGCGAGGAGGAACAGCGCGTGGCGATCACCAAGGATTTCCCGATGTTCTCGCTGCCAATGACCGGGCGGGATTTCCTCGCGCAATTTGGCTGAAGGACCGATCTGCCCCCTCCAGAGCGGGGGACTTCTGACTGGGAGGGCATCATTTGCCCTGATGCCTGCACCATTCTGCAAACGCTTCATAAGTTTATGTTGCTGTGCAGCATAGGCCATTGTGGGCCGTAATCGCCGCGGTTAGGGGCGCTTTCGATGAGGCTGGCAGGGAACAGGTGTCGAGTTGGCGAGTGAGCGTTTCGGCTTGCGGCAGGCGGCCGCGTGGCTGTCGGAGGTCGTCGGGCCTGACCGCAGCTATGTGAATGTCGGGATCGTCTATACGGTGGCGATCAGCCTGTTGTCGCTGGCCACCCCCATTTCCGTGCAACTGCTGATCAACTCCGTGGCGCGTACCGCGCTGGTCGCGCCCTTGTGGATCCTGTCCGGCGTGCTGCTGGCGCTGCTGCTGGTCGTGGCGGGGCTGAGCGCGCTGCGCGTCTATCTGCTGGCGATCTTCGAACGCCGCATCTTTGCGCGGGTGGTTGCGGAAATCACCGTGCGCGCGGTCCATGCGCAAAACCCCTTCTTCGTCGATGAAAGCCGGGGTAGCCTGTTCAACCGCTATTTCGACATGGTGATCGTCCAGAAATCGGTGCCCAGCCTGGTGATTGGCGCCTTCACCATCGTGCTGCAGGGGGCGGTGGGACTGGTGGTGACCAGCTTCTACCATCCCTTCTTCCTGGCCTTTAACCTGGTGCTGGTAACGGTGTGTCTGATGATCTGGCTGGCCTGGCGGCATGGCGCGATCACCGGTGCGGTGGGCGTCAGCCATGCCAAGCATAATGCCGCGCACTGGCTGGAAAGCGTCGGCGGTTCGAACGGTTTCTACAAATCGGCCCGGCACCTGAATTTCGCGATGGACCGGTCCGAGACGGTCATTGCCGACTATATCGCCGCGCATCGCCGTTATTTCCGCTACAGTTTCGCGCAGACGCTGGGTTATTTTCTGGTCTATGCCTTCGCGGCGGCTGCCTTGCTCGCGCTCGGCGGCAATCTGATCCTCGCCGGCCAGCTTTCGATCGGGCAGCTGGTTGCGGCGGAACTGATCCTGTCCGGCGTCTTCTACGGCATCTACCAGCTCGGTTCCTATCTCGACACCTTCTATGATCTGGTCGCGAGCAGCGAGGAATTGTCGCAAATCCTGGCCATCCCGCAGGAGCGGCTTGGCCAGCGCGGGGAAGCACCACGCGACGGATCGGTGCGCTTCCGCGATGTCGAGATCGACAAGGCCCAGATCAATTTCGAAATTGCGAGCGGCGAACAGGCGGTGATCCTAGCCGAACCGGGCATGGAGAGCGCCCTGGCGCTGCTGCTCAAGCGCCACGCCGCGCCCGACAGCGGCATCGTCCTGATCGGTGGCAGTGAGCTGGGCAGTTTCGACATGTATCTGCTGCGATCGGCGGTGATGGTGCTCAATCGCCCGACCATCATCGATGTCACCCTGCGCGAATATCTGTCGTTCGCCGAAGGCCGCGACATGGATGGGGCGCGGATCATGAACGCGCTGGAACGGGTTGGCCTGGGCGCGCGGCTCGCCAGGCTGCCGCACGGGCTGGATACCCAGCTCGCCAGCTCCGGCTCGCCGCTGTCGATCGTCGAAGTGATGCAGCTCAAGCTCGCCAATGCCCTGCTCAGCCGTCCGCGCGTTCTGCTGTTGTCGCAACTTTACGACATGATGCCGATTGCCAGCCTCAAGGCGACATTGGCCGAGTTGCGGGCAGCGGGCACGACCGTGCTGCTGAGCAGCGGGCGCCCCGAAGCGCTCGACCTCGACGCCTGGTATTGGGTCGGCGCGCGCGCGCAGCAACGGTTCACCGACAAGGATGAATTTGCCCGCTTCGTTGCGGCGCGGGAGGCGCAGGCATGACGCTCGATCGCGCCCAGGCCGAACATTTTCCGTCGCTCGCCCAGTTGCGACCGCCCCGACTGGTGATGACCGTCGCCTGGCTCATCCTGCTGGGCGTCCTGCTCGTGCTGGCGATCCTGTTCGTGCCCTGGCAGCAGACCGCGCAGGGCGGTGGTCAGGTCACGACGCTGAGCGCGCAGGACCGCGCCCGCGACGTATCCTCGCTGGTGAGCGGCCGCGTCGCCGAGTTCTACGTCAGGGACGGCGATCATGTCCGGGCCGGCGATCCGATCGTCCGGGTGGTCGATGTCGATCCGGATTTTCTTGCCCGGCTGGCGGGCGAAAAGGCACAGGTCGAGGCGCAGATCGCGGCGGTCCAGCAGGCGCGGGCAACCGCGATGATCGACGTCAATCGCACCAGCCAGCTCTATGCCGAAGGGCTGGCCGCCCGGCGCGATTATGAGCAGACCCAGATCAAGGTCGCCGACGTGGACGCGAAGCTGGCCGAAGCGCGGGCGAAGCTCAAGCAGATCGAGATCAAGCTCGCGCAAAGTTCGGCACAGATCGTCTCAGCGCCGCGCGAAGGTCGGGTGCAGGATCTGAATGCCGCAGCGGGCGGCGCGCTGATCTCGTCCGGCACGGTGCTGGCGACGATCGCGCCCGAAAATATCACCCGCGCGGTTGAGCTCTATGTCGACGGGCGCGACGTGCCCCTGGTCGAGCCGGGGCGCTCCGTGCGGCTCGAATTTGAGGGCTTTCCGGCCTTCCAGTTCAGTGGCTGGCCGGCTTTTGCTGTTGGTATCTATGACGGCCAGGTGCGGTCGGTCGATCCCACGCCGCGCACCGACGGGTTGTTCCGCATCTTGGTGGAACAGGCGCCGGGCAAGACCGCCTGGCCGGAGCGACGCTTCGTCCGTCAGGGCAGCAAGGTGCTGGGCTGGGTGCAGGGCGACACGGTGCCGGTCTGGTATGAATTGTGGCGCCAGCTCAACGATTTCCCGCTCAACTTTGGCCAGGATCAGGTGGCCGGCAAGGGCGAGGCGAAAGCGCCCAAGGACGACAAGAGTTCGATCGAGAAGAAGAAGTGACGATGTGGCGCGCGATGGCGCTTCCCATGCTGGTCGTGGCCATGGGCGCGGGCACCCTCCCGTGCGCGGCTGGTGCAGCCATGTCGGTCGATGCGACGCCCGCGCCGACCGCAGGGCAGCCCTCGACGCCGCTGACGCTGGATGAGGTGCTGCAATCCTCGGCCCGCTCGGCGCCCGATATCATTGCCGCTCTGGCGCGCGCGCGTCAGGCCGAAGGGCGCGCGATCAGCGCACAGGGCGCTTTCGACACGGTGTTTTCCGTGGATGCCCGCAGCCGGGTCGAGGGCTATTATGACGGCACGCTGATCGACAGCAAGGTCGAACGCCCGCTGACCGGCAATGGCGGCTATGTCTATGGCCAATATCGCAATTCGCGCGGGGATTTCCCGGTCTATGAGAACAAGGCCTATACCAATCGCGCGGGCGAGCTGAAGATCGGGGCACTCTATGCCCTGATGCGCGATCGCCTGATCGACGCGCGGCGGTCCGCGTCGCAAATCGCCGGCAACGATATCGACATCGCGCGCTTTGAAACACGGGCGACCGCCATCGGCGTGCAGGCGCGCGCCATTGCCGCCTATCAGAAATGGGTGGCGAGCGGCCTCAAGCTCAAGGCCTATGAGGCGCTCTACGATCTGGCCGAAAGCCGTAGCCAGGGCATTGCGCGTCAGGTGCAACTGGGTGCAAAGTCCGCGATATTGCTGACCGAAAACGAAGCCAACATGGTCAAGCGCGAAGCGCTGGTGGTGCAGGCGCGACAGGAGTTCATGGCGGCGGCCAACAGCTTCTCACTCTATTATCGCGATGCGGACGGATTGCCGATCCTCGTCGATGCCGCGCGCCTGCCCGCGTCCGCTGCCGCGTTCGACGGCCTGCGGATCAACCCATTGTTCGCAATAGAGGATCGCCCCGACTTCGGCATCCTGCTGGAGGAAATCGACAACGCCTCGGTCAAGCTGGCGCTGGCCGAGAACGACACCCGCCCCAAGCTGGATTTCGAAGGACAGGTCGCCAAGGATGTCGGTGCCCAGGGGCTGGGTGGCTATAGCCGCACGCCGCTGGAGGTGATCGTCGGCGTGACCTTCAAGGTGCCACTGCAGAACCGCAAGGCGAGGGGCAAGGTCGCCGAGAGCCAGGCGAAGATCGACGAACTCACCGTCAAGCAGCGCTATCTGGCGGAAAAGATCCGCACCGAAGTGGCCGGCATCGGCATCGAGGTCGACGCCGCGCGCGTGCTGGTGGATACGACCCGGCGGCAGCGCGACCTGGCCGAACGACTGGCTCAGGCCGAACGGCGCCGCTTTGATCTGGGATCGAGCGATTTCTTCCTGGTCAATAGTCGCGAGGAAGCGGCCACCGACGCCGCGGTCAAGCTGATCGAGGCGCAGGCCCGCATCGCCGCGGCCCAGGCCGAAATGGCGGCGGCAACGGCCGATGATCGGGCTCTGGGACTGGATCGCAGCTAGGCGGCATGTCGTTACGACCTGGCGTCAGGTCGCCGGTCGGTCGGGAAAACGGGCCTTGATCGCCGCATAGGCGGCTCTCGCCTTCATCAGGGCGTCGAACTGGACATGGTGCCAGGGCGAGCCGATCGCGACGGCACCATCGACAATCTTCCGGTTGCTGCCCCAAAGTCGATGGCAGTGCCCGGCGCCGCGTGGGACGCAGCTGTCGAAGGACATGCCGGGGCGGCCCCCGATGCGATCCCTGATGTCGCGCATCAGAAGCTGGCCCGGCGCATAAGCGCGATAATCCTCGTCGAACGCCATCTTGAAGCCATGGCCCCAGATGGCGGCTTCAAACCAGCTCGACATGGCGATGGCGCGGCCCCCGACCGACAGGGTGGCGAGGCGGGCGCTGCCGTTCGCATGACCGCGCTCAATCACTTCGCAAAACAGGGCCTGGGTCGCGCCGTCGCTTGCCAATGCGCTGCCGCTACGGCCTTTCCAGCCCGATGCCTCAAGGTCCAGAAACGCGTCGATCCAGGCTGTGCATGGCGCGTCCGGCGCCAGAATGTCGATCGTGACCGGGCCATGTTCCTGTTCCAGCCGCTTCGACAGGCTGCGCAGTCGGCTCCGCATTTTCGCGTCGCCGCGGCCTTCCCCTTCCTTGCCGGCGCGATAGGCTGGACGATCATGGCAATGGATGGTGTGGAATGCTCGCCTTTCCCGTTCGCAGCGGTCGAACAGGGCGATACTGACCGGATCGTCGGCATCCAGTCCGGAGACATGCAGCATGATCTCCCCGCCTGAGCGCTGGTCCAGGAAGGCGAACAGGCTCTTCCAGAACAGATCAGCGGACTGCGCGATGACCAGCGGCGTACCCAGGAATTGGTTGGTCGCCGCCCAGTTGCGCCAGATGCGCACTGGCCATCGGCCGAAGCGTGGTACGGCGATCAGCGGCATGACGCCCAGCCATGGTCCATTGATGGGGGCGACGACGGCCAGAAACACGTCAGCGCCATCAGGCGCGTGGCTCAGGGCGGCGTCCATGAACCAGTCCTGCGCGAAGACATTGGCCGCCCCGGCCAATGCCGACAGGGCTGCCCACTGCGCGCGATCATCGGCCGTCAGATCGGCATGGCGCAGGATGCGGACGGCGGGTTGGTCGGCATCCGACATCGGCCAGGCACGGCTGGCGTCCGGTTGGAAACTGCCGGAGGCGGGAAGGTGGCTCATAACAGACCGGCCTTGCGCGCCACGCGGCACCCGATCGAGCGCCATTTGGCCGCCTTGGGCCATATCGGCACGTCGCCGGTGGGCAGGCCCCATCGCCGCAGCAGCGGATTGATCTGCATGGCGTCGCCCAGCGCCTGGCTCCACTGGCTCTGCCAGGTCATCGACAGCGAAATGGATGGCTCCGCGCCCGCCCTTACCCAATGGGGCGAGGCATAGGGAATGAACAGGCCGTCGCCCGGCTGCATGGGGTGGATGTCGGCATCCGCCTCATAGGCGTCGTTCCAGGGCAGCATATTGTCGCCGCCGCCATAATAGGATTCGTGCCGGTCGATCGGCAGCCATGGTGCCATCGGGCGATAGGTCGCGAACTGTTTGTCGCCCGCGATCTGGAAGAGGATATTATATTCGCAATCGAAGTGAAACGGGGTGAGCGTTCCCGGCGCGGAAATGAAGATGAACCCCCGCACCGTCAGCCCCGGACCGGTCGCTGGAGAAATTGCGGGGCCGATCTGGTCCATCAGCCTGGCCAGCAACTCGCGATAGGCGGGCAGTTGCTCGACGAAGCGGAGCATGATCCAGTTGCCGCTGGTCTGGATCGAGCGAATGACGGTGGCGACATCGGCGTCGTCGGAGCGGTCCATCGCGAATTCGCCGCCATTGGGGGCGTTGCCGATCCGGCGTTCGACAAATTGCGGTGGCAGGTCGATGCTGGCTTTTGCCAGGGCTTCGAACGAGAGCAGCGGATGGCCCGTCAGGCTATGCTGCAGCATCGTCGGTGACAGCGGATAGGCGCTGGCGAAAGGACCGAGACTGGACGGCGCAACAAAGCTCATGGAGGAAGTTCTTCCGCTATGACGAGATCAATTGCCGCAAGATTGTCCTGCAAGGTTGAAGATCGCGTTAAGCAAGGTGCGCGTCTTCCTGTATATTTTTAGGAAATATGAAATTTTGTTGTGTTTGAGCGGAATTGAAATGGCGATGCGGAAAAGTCGAGTTGAGCCAAGATAATTACTACAATGATTTCTGTTGTGTTTCCGTTCCGGTGCGATGAAGAAGATCGCAATGCGGTGTTTCGGTCGGGGCTGATCTTCGATGCGCGCCATTCTCCCCTTGCGCGATTGTCGGATGCTGCGCTGGCACGCAACCGTGCGGCATGATGAGATTGTCGGCAGCGGCGAGAGGTCTGCGCTTGATGGGGCGCCGCGGACGCACGCGCCGGCACGACGCATTTCGCCGCGGAGAAGCCTTGAGGCTCTGGTTCAGCTCAGCCGGTCGATCGCGTCGCTGTCGAGGCCGCCGGGGATGATCATGATCGGGCAGGGCATCTTGCCCGCGTCCGATCCGGTGAAATGGGAAACGAGCGCGCCGGGCGGGCCGCTGGCGGCGGCGCCCAGGACCAAGGCGGCGACATCGTCCATTTCCTCCAGCGTCTTGCGCACCACCGCGACGGGATCGCCCTGGCGCACGGTGATGCTGGGGCGGATGCCGGATTCGTCGGTCAGCGTGCCGGCGGCGCTGGTCACCAGCGCTTCGGCCCGTTGCAGCGCCTCATCCTCCATCGTCGCCTGGACGCCGCCCCACTGGACGAATTCGGACGGCGGGATGAGGGCCAGGATGCGGATCGTTCCGGCCGTCTTGGCGGCGCGGCGCGCGGCGAAGCGCAGCGCGGTTTCCGCTTCGGGCGATTCGTCCACGACCACCAGATATGTCCGCATTGTTCGATATCCCCGAGAAACAAAAATCGGCCTTGCCGGCCCGTCAAAACTGCCCCGACGAACCAACGAGGTGAAATGTGGGGCATTATGGGCCCTTGCGCAAGGCGTGGCCTTGACCGTTCCGGCCAAAGGGTGAAAACGGGCTCCGAAACGGCGCGTGCCAGATAATCAAGAAGAGGCCCCGAACGCATGAGCAAGACGATCCAGATGCCTGCCCTGTCCCCCACCATGGAGGAGGGCACGCTGGCCAAGTGGCTGGTCAAGGAAGGGGACAAGGTATCGTCCGGCGACCTTCTCGCCGAGATCGAGACCGACAAGGCCACCATGGAATTCGAAGCGGTCGATGAAGGCACCGTCGCCAAGATCCTGGTGTCGGAAGGCGCCGAGGGCGTGAAGGTCGGCACCGTCATCGCGATCATCGCCGAAGAGGGCGAGGATGTCGCCGCAGCGGCCGCCAGCGGTGGCGCTGCCCCCGCGCCCAAGGCTGATGCGGTTCCCGCCAAGGCCGAAGCCGCCGCCCCCGCCGCCAAGGCTGATCCGGTGCCGGCGAAGGCGGCTGCGCCTGCCGCCGCTCCGGCGGAAGGCCGCGTGAAGGCGAGCCCGCTGGCCCGTCGCCTGGCCGAAGCCAAGGGCGTCGATCTGGCTGCTGTCGCCGGTTCGGGCCCGAACGGCCGCATCGTCAAGGCTGACCTGGATGGCGCCGCTGCTGCCCCGGCCAAGGCCGCTGCACCGGTTGCCGCCCCGGCCGCTGCTGCACCCGCCGCTGCCCCGGCACCGGTGGCCGCTGCCGCGCAGGATTTCGGCATTCCGCACGAAGTCATCAAGCTCAACGGCATGCGCAAGACGATCGCGCGCCGCCTGACCGAGTCCAAGCAGCAGGTGCCGCACATCTACCTGACCGTGGACATCCAGCTCGACAAGCTGCTGAAGCTGCGCGGCGAGCTGAACGCCGGCCTGTCGGGCCGTGGCGTCAAGCTGTCGGTCAACGACCTGCTGATCAAGGCGCTGGGCGTCGCGCTGATGCAGGTGCCCGAGTGCAACGTGCAGTTCGCCGGTGACCAGATGCTGCAGTTCAAGCGCGCCGACATTTCGGTGGCCGTGTCGATCCCCGGTGGCCTGATCACCCCGATCGTCACCGGCGCCGACATCAAGGGCGTCGCCGCCATCTCGAACGAGATGAAGGACCTGGCCGATCGCGCCAAGGCCGGCAAGCTGCAGCCGAGCGAATATCAGGGCGGCACCGCGTCGCTGTCGAACATGGGCATGTTCGGGATCAAGCAGTTCGAAGCCGTCATCAACCCGCCGCAGGGCATGATCATGGCGATCGGCGCGGGCGAGAAGCGTCCCTTCGTGGTCGATGACTCGCTCCAGATCGCGACCGTCATGTCGGCGACCGGCAGCTTTGACCATCGCGCGATCGACGGTGCCGACGGCGCTCGCCTGATGAAGGCGTTCCGCGAACTCATCGAAAATCCGCTGGGCATGCTGGCCTGATGGCGAAGATCGACGAGCAGCCGCCGGAGCATAGCCCGGCGGTGCGCGTCATCGCCATGCCGGCCGATACCAATCCCCACGGGGATATTTTCGGCGGCTGGCTGATGAGCCTGATGGATTCGGCTGCGGGTTCGGTTGCGGCGCGCTACAGCCACGGCCGTGCGGTGACGATCGCGGTGGAGGGCATGACCTTCCACCGCCCGGTCATCGTCGGCGACGAGGTGTCGGTGTTCGCGATGCTGAAGTCGGTTGGCCGCACGTCGATGAAGATCGATGTCGAGGCGTGGCGCCGTGCCCGTCACGACGACCGATCCTATCGCGTGACCCAGGCGACCTTCACCTTCGTGGCGATCGGTGAGGATCGCCAACCCCGTTCCGTGCCGCCGCTGCCTGCTCAATAAGGGCGCGGCCTGACCAAGATATCGAAAGAACGAGAGAGACCATGGCTGATACCTATGACCTGATCGTCCTCGGCTCCGGCCCGGGCGGCTATGTTGCCGCCATCCGGGCTGCGCAACTGGGCCTCAAGACCGCGATCGTGGAGCGCGAAAATCTGGGCGGCATCTGCCTCAACTGGGGCTGCATTCCGACCAAGGCGCTGCTGCGCTCGGCCGAAATCTTCCATTATATGCAGCATGCCAAGGATTATGGCCTGGTTGCCGAGAAGATCAGCGCCGACATCGAGGCGGTGGTGAAGCGCTCGCGCGGCGTCGCCAAGCAGCTCAATCAGGGCGTCACGCACCTGATGAAGAAGAACAAGATCACCGTTCACATGGGCGATGGCAAGCTGACCGGAAAGGGCAAGCTGACCGTCACCAAGGACGGCAAGAGCGAAGAGCTGACCGCCAAGCATATCATCGTCGCGACCGGCGCCCGCGCCCGCGACCTGCCGCAGCTGAAAGCCGACGGCAAGCGCGTGTGGACCTATCGCCATGCCATGACCCCGGCGGAAATGCCGACCAAGCTGCTGGTCATCGGTTCGGGCGCGATCGGTATCGAATTCGCCAGCTTCTACAACGACATGGGCGCTGACGTGACCGTGGTCGAGATGATGGACCGGATCGTGCCGGTCGAGGATGCCGATGTCTCGGCCTTCCTCGAAAAGGCGGTCAAGAAGCAAGGCATGACCATCCTGACCGGTGCCAAGATCGAGAAGATCGCCGCGACCGACAAGGCCGTGACCGCGACCATCAAGGACAAGGCCGGCAAGGAGATCACCGCCGAATATAGCCATGTCATCGTGGCGATCGGCATCGTCCCCAATGTCGAGAATATCGGTCTGGAAGAGGTTGGCGTCGAGCCCGACCAGCGCTTCCACATCAAGACTGACGCCTATGGCCGCACCAATGTCGACGGCATCTGGGCGATCGGCGACGTCACTGCGCCGCCATGGCTGGCCCACAAGGCAAGCCACGAAGCCGTCACCACGGTCGAGGCGATCGCGCAGGCGCTGGGCAACAAGGATGTCCACCCGCATGCGATGGACGTGCGCAACATTCCGGGTTGCACCTATTGCCACCCGCAGATCGCATCGGTCGGCCTGACCGAAGCCAAGGCCAAGGAAGCGGGCTACGACGTCAAGGTCGGCATGTTCCCCTTCATCGGCAATGGCAAGGCGATCGCGCTGGGCGAGGCCGAGGGCTTCACCAAGACCGTGTTCGACGCCAAGACCGGCGAACTGCTGGGTGCCCACATGATCGGCGCGGAAGTGACCGAGATGATCCAGGGCTATACCATCGGCAAGACGCTGGAGACCACCGAGGCCGAACTGATGCAGACGGTGTTCCCGCACCCGACCATCTCGGAATCGATGCATGAAAGCGTGCTCGCCGCTTATGGGCGTGCGCTCCATATCTGATCGGCCAAAGACGCTGGCAAAGGGCGCGGGGATATTCATCCTCGCGCTTTTTTGCGTGCTGGGAATTGCACTGGCGCAGCGCAATGGTCTGCTCGACGATCTGAACATCGGTCTGATGGGCTGGGCCGGGCAGGGGCGCGAGACGGCGCTGGGCGGGCATGTGACCATGGTCATGCGGCTCGCCTCGGCAATCGGCGGCACGGCGATCCGCATCATCCTGTCGCTGGTCGTGCTGGGCGCGCTGGTCTTTACCGGGCGGCGTGCGGCGGCCTCGTGGTTTGCGGGGGTGGAGATTGGCGGCACGCTGCTCAACCTCATCCTCAAGCAGATATTCGCCGCGCCCCGGCCCGACCTGCTGCCGCATCTCGACATCGTGCATAGCTACAGCTTCCCCAGCGGCCATGCGGCGGGGAACATGATGTTTTTCGGCGCGCTGGCGATGCTGGCCGGGCGGCGCTGGGCCTATGGTGCGGGCGGGGCGATGATCGCGCTGATCGGCGCCAGCCGGGTGTGGCTGGGCGTGCATTGGCCAAGCGATGTGATGGCCGGATGGGTCGAAGGGCTGGGCTGGCTTATGCTGTGCGCGGTCTGGCTACCAGCGCGGCGAGGGCAGCAGTAAGGCGCGGCCGATGCTGCTGTGCGGTGGCATGCCGTCGGCGGTGACGAAGCCATGGACCCAGAAACTGTCCCAGGCGCTGAGCATCGCGACCAGCAGCAGGGCCAGGCCTGCGCCGGTGCAGAGCAGGCGGGCACCGCGCAGCGGATCGGTCGGCATCAATGCCAGCAGCACGAGCGGCAGCAGCGGCAGGAAATAGCGGCCCTGCGTCCCCTGGATATAATCGGCGCCGAGCGGCGTGCCGGTGAGATACATGGCGGTTTCAATCAGCAGCGCGGTGCCGAGCGCGATCGCCAGCCACCAGAGCCGCTGGCCGAGGCCGAAGCGCTCGCCCGATCCGCTCAGCACGGCGCTGCCAAGCATCAGCAGGGCAAGGGGGTAAGCGAGCAGCGGCAGCAGGATCGCGTTCCAGCCGAAGCGGCCGACGATTTGCAGCGCATAGACTGGTGCCCGCTCGACGATGCTGGAGACGAGGATCCGGGCATAGCCGGCCGGATCGGCCAGGATCACGGCGAGTTGCTGCGCCAGCGGCGCGGTCAGCACGCTCTCCCCGGTCTTGCGGGAGGTGATGTGATAGAGCGCCTGGCTGCCGCCGTTCGCCTTCATCCAGACAGCGAAGATGACAGCCCCCAGCAGCATCGCGCTCAGGATCAGCGCGTTGCGAAGCAGGCTGGCGCGGCTGGGCCAGCGCAGTCCGGCGGCCATCAGCGGCAGATAGACGCCCTTGGCCAGCGCCAGCAGCGGCGCGGTGACCAGCGTGGCGGCGGTACTTGCGCGGTCCGGCGCCATGAAGCCGACGCGCAGTGCCAGAGCGAGGCCGAGAAAGCCGACGCCGTTGATGACCGCATCGGGCGAGAGCGAGCCGATCTGGTAGCAGAAGGTCGGCAGCAGCGCGGTGCCGAGCAGCGCCATCCGGCCAAAGGGGATAAGGCGCAGCGCGGCGACAAGCAGCAGCAATGCGGTCAGCGCATTGGCGATACGGCCGGCATAGAAGGCGCCGATGCGCGGCAGGCCGAGCGCGTCGCCTATCGCGAGGCCGACGGCGCCAGGGGCATAGAGGGTCGGCGCATAGCTGGCGACATTGGGAAATTCGGCAAAGCGCGTGCCGGGGCGAGCGGCGTCGGCGGACCAGGCCCGGTCGATCATCGCCTTGTCATAGCGGTGGCGTTGGCCGTCCGGTTCGGTCGGGAAATCGTTGGCATGAAGATCGACAGCCGCGCGCGGCAGTTCCGCGCCGATCCGGTCGCCCTGGATTTGCGTCACCACATGGCCCTGCGACAGAGCCAGCGCCTTCATATAATGCTGGTTCTCATCCGGCGCCTGGAAAGGAGGCGTCAGGGTCGCGAAGAACAAAGTCGCGAGGCCGATCGCAAGAAACACTATCCGTTCGAGACGCGACCATGGCGTGGCGACCGCCATGTCGGCATAAGGATGGTGTCTGGAAGAAGATCGCTCGCTGCGCATGCCCGCCGTTCGGTTTAATATTGATACGCCCTAGATATGCCCCGTTAACATTTTGCGATGAAGATGAAGGTCGAAAATATGCGATATTGGTTTGTTTCGGCCCTGATGCTGCTCGCGGCGCCGGCATGGGCGGAAGAGCCAGATGAGGAGTTGCCGGCCGGAATGATCCTGCATGCCGACACGCCGTTGTTTGGTGATGAGACCGAGGATAAATGGCCTCAGGCTTTTTCGAGCGATGATGCCAAGGAATTTGGTTGCACTAGTCGTGTTGCCTTCGGCGACTGGCAGATCCAGCCGTCCGATCCTGATGAGGATCCATTCTGGTACCGGATCAGCAACTATGGGGTGTTCCATTGCTGGGCCAATGTCGCGCAGGCATCTGCGCGCGAGGCGCTGGCTCATGCGGAGGTCGTGCCATCCTTTTTCATATTTCTGGGCACGCAAGGCGCAACGGAACTTTGGGCGTTGCAGAAGGGCGCTGTACCGGGCAGCGATTATCTGCTGCTGGCGCGCGAGCGCGGCGATGGGATCATCAGGCGCTTCTTTCTTTTGCAGCGTGACTGCACGGGGCAAGCCCTGCGCAAAGGGCGGCAACTCGACATATTGAACACCCGCTATTGTCATGTCGCTTCGCCGGCCGATCTGCTGGGAATTGCCCGGAAGATGGTAAAACGCGAGCCCTTGGGCGTACTAGCGCTAGTGCCTGAGGCCAAAGATGACGGCGAAATTGACAGCCAAACGCCCTAGGTTGGGGGATGAAAAAGGAAGAGGCCCTCAAGCCTCTTCCGCTTCCAGTTCCTGCTCGACCGGCGGGTGGAGCCGCAGGCGGGTGACGCGGCGGCCGTCGCTGGCCAGGACTTCCAGTTTCCAGCCGCTCTGTTCGTGCGGGATGATCTCGCCCGGTTCGGGGACGCGGCCGGCGAGCACGAAGGCGAGGCCGCCCAGCGTGTCGACATCCTCCTCGATCTCGCCCAAACGCGGGTCGATTTCCTCGGCCACATCGTCCAGTTCGGCGCGGGCGTCGGCGTCCCACATGCCGCCTTCCAGCGGCACCAGCATCGCTTCGGGCGCGTCGTCATGCTCGTCCTCGACCTCGCCGACGATTTCCTCGACCAGATCCTCGAACGTCAGCAGGCCTTCGGTGCCCGAATATTCGTCCAGCACGATGGCGAGATGGGTGCGCTTGGCGCGCATTTCGGCGAGCAGATCGAGCGCGCCCATGCTTTCGGGCACATAGAGCGGCTGGCGGATCAGCGGCGCCAGCGTGTCGGGCACCGGCGCCTTGCCGGCGAGGATCGCGAAGGCATCGCGGATGTGGACCATGCCGACGATCGTATCGAGCGTCTCGCGATAGACCGGGATGCGGCTATGCCCGGCCTCGGCGAACAATTCTGCCAGTTCGGAAAAGCTCGCCTTTTCCTCGATCGCGACGATATCGGCGCGAGGCAGGGCGACGTCGTCGACCGTATGTTCTGAAAAATGCAGCAGGTTGCGGACCATCTGCCGCTCGATCGCGGACAGGTCGCCCTTGGCAGGCGGGGCCGCGCCCTCTTCCTGCTCTTCCTCATCATATTCGTCGAGCGCCTCTTCCAGTTCCTTGCGGAGGCTGGGGGCTTCATTCTCGCCGAACAGGAGCGACTTCAGGCCGCTCCATAAACCGCCCTCGTTACTACTGTCCGCTTCCTTCGAACCGGCGCTATCCTTCGGGCTGCCTTCAGCCATCTTACTTCCTATTCCCCTGTTTCTCGATCCCCGTAGGGATCAGCCAGACCAAGGCTGAGGAGCGCGCGGATTTCCAGCGCTTCCATCGCCTCGGCCTCATTGTCGTCCATATGGTCATATCCAAGCAAATGAAAAGTCCCGTGGACGATCAGATGCGTGGCATGATCGGCGACCGATATGCCCTTTTCGGCGGCTTCGGCGGCGCAGACCCCCTCGGCCAGCACGATATCGCCCAGCAGAACCTCGCCATCGTCGGTATTGGCCGTCACTTCCAGCAGGTCTTCCTGCACCATCGGGAAGGACAGGACGTTGGTCGGCTTGTCCTTCTCGCGATAGGCGCGGTTGAGCTGATGCACCTCATCGTCGTCGGTCAGCTTGACCGCGACTTCATAGAGGGTGGAGTCGGTCGCGAAGGCGGCATAGGGACTGTGCGCAATGGCGGCCGAAACCGCCTGTTGCGCGAGAAATTCCCAGTCCGGGCCGGGCCAGCCTTCTTCATGAAGGACAGCGACTTCGATCATATTGTTAAGATCCGTTGTGAAGATTTAGGCATCCGGCCCCTCATAGGCCTGGACGATGCGGCCGACCACCGGATGGCGGACGACGTCGCCAATGCCGAAGGGGACCATGGCGATGCCCTCGACCCCGTCCAGCCGCGCGACCGCGTCGGCCAGACCCGAAATGCCCGGCTGCGGCAGGTCGACCTGCTTGGGATCGCCGCAGATGACCATGCGGCTGCCTTCGCCAAAGCGGGTCAGGAACATCTTCATCTGGGCGATGGTGGTGTTCTGCGCCTCGTCCAGCACGATGAAGGCATTGGCGAGCGTCCGGCCGCGCATGAAGGCGAGCGGCGCGATCTCGATCTCGCCGCTGGCGATCCGCCGTTCGACCTGTTCGGCCGGCAGCGTGTCGTGCAGCGCGTCGTAGATCGGCCGCAGATAGGGATCGACCTTTTCCTTCATGTCGCCGGGCAGGAAGCCGAGCTTCTCGCCCGCCTCGACGGCGGGACGGGAGAGGATCAGGCGGTCGACGCTGCCGGTGATGAGCTGGCTGACCGCCTGGGCGACCGCCAGATAGGTCTTGCCGGTGCCTGCCGGGCCAAGCGCGAAGATGATGTCGTTCCGGGTCAGCGCCTCCATATAGGCGACCTGAGTGGCGGAGCGCGGGACGATCGTCTTCTTGCGGGTGCGGATCATCACCTTGGGCGGTTCGGCGACGTCATGGCGGATGATGCCATCCAGCGTCGGTTCGGCCGACATGGCGATCACGGCTTCCACCGCGCCATTGTCGATTTCCTGCCCGGCGACGATGCGGTTGTAGAGGCCGGTCATCACATCGCGGGCGCGGGCAGCGGCTTCGGCCTCGCCCTCGATCTGCAGCTTGTTGCCACGCGCGGCGATATAGACGCCGAGCCGGTTCTCGATCGCGACCAGATTCTGATCATATTGGCCGAACAGCGCACCCAGAAGATGCGGTTTCTCGAACGTCACTTCCAGGCGCGCGCGCTCGGCAATGTCGGTGCGGGGATGGTGCGGTTTCTTGCCCATTCAAAAGCCTCCCTGGCTCGTCATGCATCTCGTAAGGACCGGCAGGCGCCGTGGGTCGGGGAGATGGCTTCCCGGCTGTGCGGGAATGACGAGGCTTTGGTTCAAGCGGCTTTCCTCCTGCTGATTTCGCCGGCCAGGCTGTTCGGGCCGGCGCTGATGATATCGACATCGACCATGTCGCCAATGCCATATTCGGGCGCGGTGACATGGACGGATTGCAGCCAGGGCGTCTTGCCGATCAGCTGGCCGGGATAGCGGCCCTTGCGTTCGAGCAGGATGCTGGTGGTGCGGCCCACCGTGGCGGCGTTGAAATCGACCTGATGGCGATTGATCGCGGCCTGCAGCCGGGCCAGCCGTTCGTCCATCACCGCCGCCGGGATCTGGTGATCCATGTCCGCCGCCGGCGTGCCGGGGCGGGGGCTGTATTTGAAGGAATAGCATTGCGCGTAGCGCACTTGGTCGACGATCTTGAGAGTATCTTCGAACTCTGCGTCGCTCTCGCCGGGGAAGCCGACGATGAAATCGCCCGACAGGGCGATGTCCGGCCGGGCCTCGCGCACGCGTTCGATGATGCGCAGATAGCTGTCCACGCTGTGGCTGCGGTTCATTGCCTTCAAAATGCGGTCATTGCCCGATTGCACCGGCAGGTGGAGGAAGGGCATCAGCTTGGGTTCGTCGCCATGGGCGGCGATCAGGCCATCGCTCATGTCGTTGGGGTGGCTGGTGGTGTAACGGATACGCTCCAGCCCGCCCAGCTTCGCCAGTTCGCGGGCCAGGCCGTCCATGCCTTGCATCCGGCCCCGATCATCTTCGCCGGTCCAGGCGTTGACGTTCTGGCCGAGCAGGGTGATCTCGCGCACGCCGCCATCGACCAGCGCCCTGGCCTCGTCCAGGATCGCGGTCCAGCTGCGGCTGATTTCCGCGCCGCGGGTATAGGGCACGACGCAATAGGTGCAGAATTTGTCGCAGCCTTCCATGATCGTCAGGAAGGCGGTCGGCCGGGCCTGCTTGGTGCGGCCGGGCAGGGCGGCGAACTTGGAATTGGCCGGCATGTCGGTGTCGACAGCCTCCTCGCCGCGCTGCGCCTTGCCAATCAGGTCGGGCAGGCGGTGATAGGCTTGCGGGCCGACGACGATATCGACATTGCGGGCGCGACGCTGGATCTCGCCACCTTCGGCCTGGGCGACGCAGCCGGCGACGGCGATCATCGGGCGCGTGCCATCCTCGCGGGTCAGGCGGCCAATGTCGGAATAGACCTTGTCCACCGCCTTTTCGCGGATGTGGCAGGTGTTGAGAATGACGAGGTCTGCCTCTGCGCCATCGGCAGCAGCGGTCATGCCGCGCTCGCCCAGCATTTCGGCCATGCGTTCGCCATCATAGACGTTCATCTGGCAGCCGAAGGATTTGACCTGGAAGGTGGCCGGGCCCTTGCCGGCTTTATGTTCGGGGGCGTCGTTACGATTCATGCCGTCCAGCTATACAGGCGCTTGGCCCGAAGAGGAAGGTGGCAGGTGCGCGGCAATGCTCGCGGCGATCCGCTGGTGCGCGGTGGCGGCCAATATCTTGCGATCGGCGCAACTTGCCGGGTCGAACGGCTCCAGGAACCGGATGATGACGGGCAGGTTGCCCTTGCGCTCAAGCAGCCGCTTCGCATTGGCGCCGGCGGGCTCGTCGCCATGCCAGGCGATTTCCGCCGTGGCGGCGCCATAATCGATATGGACCGGCTGGATCATCACCGCGCGGGGCGGCGGCATCAGCACAGCGAGCAGCGAGGGTTTGAAGGGCAGAAGGCCACTGCCATCGCTGGTCGTGCCTTCCGGGAAAAGCGCGACCGGCTGATGGCCGGCGAGCGCGGCGCGCAACGCATCGAGCTGGCCCGACAGGCTGCCGCGCTTCTCGCGCGAGACGAACAAAGTGTTGTTCTGGGCCGCGAGCCAGCCGATCACCGGCCAGCTGGCAATGCCGTCATGGGCAACAAACGCGGCACCGGTCGCGTCGGCCAGGGCGAGAATGTCGATCCAGCTGACATGATTGGCGACCAGGAACATGTCGCTGTCGACCGGGCGACCTTCCACCCGGACGCTGGCGCCGACCGAGCGGGCCGCCATCCCCAGGAAGCGGCGTGGCCAGGGGGATGGACGGCGAAGCAGGCGCCACAAGAGGTGCGGGGGCAGGCAGAGCAGCAGGCTGCCCAGCAGGGCGGCGATGCGGCCTGCCCGGCGCAGTGGCGCCAAGGCGTCAGTCCTTGCGGTCGAGGGCGACGCCGTACAGTTCCATGCGGTGGTCGACCAGGCGGAAGCCGAGCTTTTCGGCGATCTGCTTCTGCAGCAGTTCCAGCTCGGGATCGACGAACTCGATGACGTTGCCGGTTTCGACGTCGATCAGATGGTCGTGATGCGATTCCGGGGCGGCTTCGTAGCGGGCGCGGCCGTCACCAAAATCGTGGCGCTCCAGAATGCCGGCTTCCTCGAACAGGCGCACGGTGCGGTAGACGGTGGCGATCGAGATGCCCGGATCGATGGTGGACGCGCGCTTGTGCAGTTCCTCGACATCGGGGTGATCGGTCGCGTCGCTCAGCACTTGGGCGATGACCCGGCGCTGTTCGGTGATGCGCAGGCCCTTCTCGTGGCAAAGGGCTTCGACGTCGATCTTGCGGTTCATGCGGGGGGCTGGCTCGCTTCAAAAATGGAAAAGTCGGACATTGCCTAGCCGCTTTTGTTCCAACGGAAAAGGGGCGCATCGTCGATGCGCCCCTTTCGCAATAGGTAAATGCCGAAGTTGTGGGGCTTATTTGCCGCCACGGGTCCGGCGGCGCTTGGTGCCCAAACCAATCTTCTTGGCCAGCGAGCGGCGCTGTTCGGCATAATTGGGGGCGACCATCGGGTAATCGGCCGGCAGGCCCCACTTGGCGCGATAATCTTCGGGCGTCATCTGATAATGGGTCATCAGGTGACGCTTGAGCATCTTCAGCTTCTTACCGTCTTCCAGACAGATGATGTAATCCGGCTTGATCGATGCGCGCACCGAAACAGCCGGTTCCGGCTTGACTTCGGGGGCGGGCGCCGGGGTCGAAAGACCGGTCAGCGCGGCATGAACATTCTGGATCAGGGTTGCGACGTCGGAAACAGCAACACTGTTGTTCGAGACATGCGCAGCGACAATGTCGGAGGTCAGAGTGACGAGCAGTTCGCTCTGTGCCGATTCGTTTTCCATTTTTCTTGGTTCCTGCAAAGGCTTCTATTGTGCGACCCGCCTGAGGAAATGGATTCAGAGCGGTATATCTTGGCTAGACCCTGTGGCCTGCCTTCGCAAGAGAAGATTGCCTTAAACAAGCATGTCGATGCGAAAACTCAAAGCGTCATGAAGCTTTCCATCATTGCCTCGATAGTAACCGGGGCGACGATGTACATATTCGAAACCAATAGTCTCATAAAGTTTGACCGCCATGTTCGATGCGCGGACTTCCAGGTTCATCGACGTGATGCCACGGCGACGCGCCAGCGTCAGGCTGTGTCCCAGCAGGGACCGGCCGATGCCACGGCCACGCCACAGCGGATCGACCGCCAGCAGCAGCAGTTCGCATTCATCCAGTACCGAGCGGACCAGGGCGAAGCCGAGCGGGGCCGCATCGACATGGGCGATGGTCAGCCAGGTGCCCGGCATGGTCATGACCCCCGACAATTGGGGCAGGGTCCAGGCCTCGCCGAACAGCGGGTCGAAGGCGCGGGTCATCACTTCCATGGCGTCGGCGAGCGCATTGCGCTCGCCCTCATCATAGGTGTCGAGCGTCAGGCCGGCGGGGATCATGAAGCGGCGCGCTCCGCGATCGTCTTGGCGTCGGCCTCGCGGCCATAGAGCGGGGAGGGGGCAAGTGGCGGCAGCTCTGCGATCAGGCTGTAGCGCGCGGCTTCGGGATAGAGGGCTATTGCGGTGCCGTCGCCGCGTGCGGTGACCAGCGCCTCGGCGCCGGTGCCGTAAAATTGCGCCATGTCCAGCTGGGTCGCGAGCGTGACGATCGGCGTGGAGGCGGGCTGGGTCGTTGCGGTGCGGCCATCGGTCTCGAACAATTGCCAGAAGAGTTCGCCATGGCCGCCGGTGATGGTGACCGCGACCGGGCCGCCCCGATGGTCAACGGCCGCCATCGCGGCGATCAGCGAAAAGGCGCTATAGCCATGGAGCGGCACCGACCAGGCGAGCGCCAAGGCGCGGGCAGCGGCGATGCCGATGCGCACGCCGGTGAAGCTGCCCGGCCCGACATCGACCGCGATCGCATCGGCGCGCCCGCCATCGGGCAGCGCGGCGATCGCAGGCAGCAGCGCCTCGGCATGGCCGCGGCCGACGATTTCATGAAAATGGCCGATTGGCTGGCCGTCTTCCAGCAGCGCAACGGACAGCGCCTGTGTGGCGGTGTCGATGACCAATATGCGCAAATTCACTCCCCCGAAGCCGCGGTGCCGATATGGATAAGGCTGCGGTTAATCGATCCGGGGCGATTTGCCAAATCCGGTCATCGCAGCGTCAGACCGCGCGGACTTCCGTCACTTCCGGCACATAATGCTTGAGCAACTGCTCGATGCCGTTCTTGAGCGTGGCGGAGGAGGAGGGGCAGCCGGCGCAGGCGCCCTGCATGCGCAGATAAACGGTGCCCTTGTCGAAGCCGCGATAGATGATGTCGCCGCCGTCATTGGCCACGGCCGGGCGCACGCGGGTTTCGATCAGATCCTTGATCTGGTCGACGATCTCGGCATCTTCCGGATCGTCGGTGAAAGCCTCTTCCTCGGCCGGGACGCTGAAGCCTGCGGCGCTGCCGGCGGCGAACAGCGGCATGTTCGCCGAGAAATGATCGAGCAGGATCGAGAGAATTTCCGGCTTCACGTCGCTCCACTCGGCGCCCGGCGCGATCGTCACCGAAATGAAATCGGCGCCGAAGAAGACACCGGTCACGTCACCCAGGCCGAACAGCGCATCAGCCAGCGGCGAGACTTCCGCCTCTTCGGGGCTGGCGAAGTCGCGGGTGCCCGCGGCGCCCATGACGGCCTGGCCGGGGAGGAATTTGACGGTCGCCGGATTGGGCGTGAGTTCGGTCTCGATCAGCATGGCCGCTATGTGGCGACGTGCGCGCGCGAGATCAAGCGGTCAAACGGAACTTCGGCGGCGTCGGGCCATTTCCTTTGGTGAAGCCCCAGATAAGGAGATGGAAAGATGAGCGACGACAAGGATATTCGCGAACGTTTCTGGACGGATCTGTCGAGCAGCCCGTTCCTGATGGTGGGGTTGCAGGATGCCCATGCGCACAGCGTGCCGATGACCGCGCAGCTGGACAAGGATGCCGATCATTGCTTCTGGTTCTACACCAGTCGCGACAATCGGCTGGCGCCCGGCGGCCCGGCGATGGCGCAGTTCGCGGCGAAGGATCATTATCTGTTCGCCTGCATCAACGGCACGCTGGTGCCGGAGACCGACGAGGCGGTGATCGACCGTTATTGGTCGAAGCAGGTCGAGGCCTGGTATCCGGGCGGACGGCAGGATCCCAACCTGCTGATGCTGCGCTTTGACCTTGGCACGGCGGAGATCTGGCGCGCCGATCTGTCGATCGGCGGGGTGTTCAAGATGATGTTCGGCGGCGATGTCCGGGCGGAGTTGCGCGATAAGCATGCCGAGGTCAGCCTCTAAAGGACTGGTATGATGTTGGGCGGCCGCGGGCGAAATCCCGTGGCCGCTTGCTTTTCGGCGGCATTTGCCCCATATGTGCGGCAGCGCAGCATGGCCCTTGGGGCCCGATAGCGATTGGCAGCGTGATCGTTCCCGGCTCTGACAGGCCCTGGGAACCGGCCAATGACAGTCTGCGCCAAGCTTGAGGCTTCCCTATTCACGCGGGTCGTTTCCTAACCCGCCTTGCGCCCTTGCTGCGTCCGCAGACAGGTTGGCGCCCGGCCGACTTGTGAGTTTCTCATGCATTTCAATGAACTTGGTCTTTCCGAGCCGATCATCAAGGCGCTTACCGCCAAGAAATATGCCGAGCCGACGCCGATCCAGCAAAAGGCCATTCCGGTCCTGCTGGAAGGCCGCGACCTGTGCGGCATCGCCCAGACGGGCACCGGCAAGACCGCAGCCTTTGCGCTGCCCAGCCTCGACTATTTCGCGCGCAACCCCAAGCCGACGCCGATCAAGGGCTGTCGCATGCTGGTGCTGTCGCCGACCCGCGAACTGGCCGCCCAGATCGCCCAGAGCTTCCGCGACTATGGCCGCTTCCTGCGCCTGTCGGTGGAAACCGTGTTCGGCGGCGTGCCGGTCAACAAGCAGATCCGTGCCCTGTCGGCCGGCGTCGACATCGTCGTCGCCACCCCCGGCCGCCTGCTCGACCTGATCGACCAGCGCGCCTTCACCATCAAGGACACGGAAATCTTCGTCCTCGACGAGGCCGACCAGATGATGGACATGGGCTTCATCCATCCCCTGAAGCGCATTGCCAAGCTGCTGCCGCGCGATCGCCAGAACCTGTTCTTCTCGGCCACCATGCCTAAGGAGATCGAGGCGCTGGCCGGCCAGTTCCTCAATGATCCGGTCAAGGTCAGCGTCGCGCCGCAGTCGACCACGGCTGAGCGCGTCCGCCAGCAGTTGACCTTCGTCAACCAGGCGGAGAAGCAGGCGCTGCTGCATATCGTGCTGAAGACCGAGGAGATTGACCGCGCGCTGATCTTCACCCGCACCAAGCATGGCGCCGACCGCGTCGTGCGCTTCCTGGAGGGCGCGGGCATCCAGGCCTTCGCGATCCATGGCAACAAGAGCCAGGCACAGCGCACCACCGCGCTGCAGGCGTTCCGCCACGGCCATTGCAAGCTGCTGGTCGCGACCGACATCGCCGCGCGCGGCATCGACGTGTCGGGCGTGTCCCACGTCATCAACTTCGAAATCCCGAACGTGCCGGAACAATATGTCCACCGCATCGGCCGGACGGCGCGTGCCGGCGCGGACGGCATCGCCATCAGCTTCGTGGCGGATGATGAACGGCCTTATCTGAAGGCGATCGAGCGGGCGACCAAGGTGAAGCCCGAGATCGTGCCCCTGCCGGAGAATTTCCTGGAGGCCGTGCGCAACCTTCCCAAGCCCGCGCCGCAGCGCAAGGGGCCGAGCCAGAGCCCGGCCCAGCAGGCCAAGCGCGCCGAAGGCCAGCGTCGCTATCAGGAAGGGCAGAAGGCCCAGCGCGGCGCGCCCGACAAGGCTCGCCGTGGTGAAGGGGGGCATCGTGGCGAGGGCGCGCATCGTGGCGAGGGCGATGGTGCCGGCGCCAAGAAGAATTTCCGTCGTCGTCGCGGTGGCGGCGGTGGCGCCGTCGGCACGCACAAGGGCGCGGTCCAGCGCACCGGCGCACCGCGCGGCTAATGGCTAAGGGGTTCCGGGCGCTCCCCCATGGAGCGTCCGGGGCGCCCCGCTCTGGCGCGTGCCATTTTGCGCGCGCCATATTTCCATTATCGGATCGTGTGGGGCGCAAAGCCGGTTCTCACTTCTGTGCGCGATGCTCCGATGCCGCGGCGTGACCATCTTTGTCAGTGGTCATTCAGGAAAATGCCGTTAGGCTCCCATGCCTATGCGTTTGACCTCTCGCCGTTCGGCCGCTTCGCTCACCATTCTTGCCCTGCTTCTGTCGGGCTCTCCCCTGCCGCTGGCGGCAAGGACCGATACTTCGGTCGCCGGGGCAAAGGCTGCGCCGGGCGGCAGCCAGGCGGATATCCGCCCCTGGCTCTACGAAAATAGTGACGTGCCGATCGACACGGCGTGGCGGTTCGGCACGCTGTCCAACGGGCTGCGCTATGCCATCCGCCGTAACGGCGTGCCGCCAGGGCAGGTGTCGATCCGCCTGCGCATCGACGCCGGATCGCTGATGGAGCGGCCCGATGAGCAGGGCTATGCCCATTTCATGGAACATCTGTCGATGCGCGGGTCGCGCCATGTGCCCGATGGCGAATCGAAGCGCATCTGGCAGCGGCTGGGCGTAACCTTCGGCAGCGACAGCAATGCCGCGACCACGCCGACCGGCACCACCTATGCGCTCGACCTGCCCCAGGCCAATCAGACGAGCCTTGGCGAAAGCCTGAAAATCCTGGCCGGCATGATGACCGACCCCAATATCGTCGACAGCGCGGTCGATGCCGAGCGGGCGGTGGTGCTGGCCGAACGGCGCGAGAGCGACGGGCCGCAGATGCGCATTTCCGATGCCAGCCGCCAGCATTTCTTCGCCGGCCAGGCCTTGGCCGACCATGCGCCGATCGGCACGGTCGCGACGCTCAACGCGGTGACCGCGGCCAAGGCCGAAGCCTTCCACCAGCGCTGGTATCGCCCGGAAAACACGGTGATCGCGATTGCCGGCGATATCGACCCGGCGCTGGCCGAACAATTGCTCAAGGATAATTTTGCCAGCTGGCAGGATAGCGGCAAGGGCGCCGAGCAGCCCGATTTCGGAGAACCGGACGCCAAGGCGCCGGCTACCCGCGTCGTGGTGGAACCGGGCTCGCCGACGGGCCTCACCATGGCCTGGTTGCGTCCGTGGAAGCCGCATGCCGACACGATCGTCTATAATCAGGACAAGCTGACCGACATGCTGGCGCTGCAGATCGTCAGCCGGCGGCTGGAGCAGGCGGCACGGGCAGGGGGCAGCTTCCTGGCGGCGGGTGTCGATCAGCAGGATATCAGCCGGTCGGCCGACGGTACCTTCATCACCATCACGCCCACCGGCGAAAATTGGGAGAAGGCGCTGGCCGATGTGCGCGCGATCATCGAGGATGCCAAGGCCGCGCCGCCGACCCAGCAGGAAATCGACCGCGAATATGCGCAGCTTGACACGGCGCTGGCGATCCAGGTCGAAAATGCCGACACGGAGGCCGGGGCGAAGCAGGCGAGCGATCTGGTGAGCGCGGTGGACATTCGCGAAACCACGGTCAGCCCGCAGGCCGCGCTCGACATCTTCCGCTCCGGCAAGCCGGCGATGACGCCGCAGAAGATACTGGATTGCACCCGCCGCCTCTTTTCCGCCGGGGTGTTCCGGGCGATGCTGATCACCGGCAAGGTCGAGGCGGGGCAGGACCAGAAGCTGGCTGCTGCGCTCGCTGCGCCGGTCAAGGCGGCGACCAATGCCCGCCTGGCCGACAAGGCGGTGACGATGGACGACCTGCCCAAATTCGGTGCGCCCGCGACCGTCGTGTCGCGCACGCCGGTGGGGTTGCAGGGCATGGAGAGCATCACCTTCTCCAATGGCGTCAAGCTGACCCTGTTCGCCAATGATGCGGAAACCGAGAAGGTGCGCATCAATGTCCGCTTCGGTCATGGCCAGCAGGCCTTCTCGCCGACCAAGCCGGTGGCAAGCTGGGCCGGCGATTATGCGCTGGTGGCCAGCGGCATCGGCAAGCTGGGCCAGCGGGAGCTGGACGACCTGACCAATGGCCGGCGCATGGGCATGCAGTTTTCGACCAACGATGACGCGTTCGAATTGCAGGCGGTGACGCGCCCGGCCGATTACAAGGACCAGTTGCGCCTGTTCGCCGCCAAACTGTACCAGCCCGGCTGGGATCCCGCGCCGATCGCGCGGGTGAAGACCGGCGCCTCGGTCGCTTATGACGCGATGTCGCGCGCGCCCGATGGCGTGCTGGGGCGCGACCTCAACTGGCTGCTGCATGACAAGGATGTGCGGTTCCGCACCCCGTCCAAGGCGGAAATCAACGCGCTGACGCCCGAAAGCTTCCGCCAGACCTGGGAGCCGATCCTGGCTTCGGGGCCGATCGAGATCCAGATTTTCGGCCAGGTGAAGGCCGAAGAAGCGATCCAGGCCGTGGCGGCGACCTTTGGCGCGATGCCGGCCCGCCCGGACGTGCCGGTGCCGGCTGCGAACAAGGTGCAGCGTTTCCCTGCCCATGTCGAACAGCCGGTCATCCTGCGCCATGATGGCGACAAGGAGCAGGCAGCCGCCGTCATGGCCTGGCCGACCTCGGGCGGCTTTGCGCTGACCAGGGAGGCGCGCCAGCTCGAAATCCTGACCCAGATCTTCAATGACCGGTTGTTCGACAAGCTGCGCTCGACCGAGGGCGCGGCCTATTCGCCCAGCGTGCAGAATAGCTGGCCCTTCTCCTATGACAGTGGCGGCTATATCTTGGTGACGAGCCAGGTGCGGCCTGACCGGGTCAATTATTTCTACAGCGTCGTGAAGGAAACGGCGGCCGATCTGGCGAAGACGCCGATCAGCGCCGACGAACTGCAACGGGCGGTGGCGCCGATGCGGCAGTTGCTGATGCGCGCCAGCACCGGCAATGCCTTCTGGATGGGGCAGATGGAGGGATCGACCCATGATCCCCGCTATGTGCAGGCGATGCAGACCATGAGCCAGGATCTGCTCAACGTCACGCCGGCCGACATCCAGGCGCTGGCCACCAAATATCTGGTGCCGGGCAAGAGCTGGTCGGCAGTGGTGCTGCCTCAGGGCGTCGCCGCCAAATAGGCGGTTGGATCAGGCGGAGGCGGCTTGCGCGTCCTCCGCCTGCAGCAATTGCTCGTAGAGCCGCGCATATTCCAGATGCATGTTGCGGAGCGCCGGTGTGGCCGATCGCGCCGCCAACTGGCGATTGCGGTCGCGTCGCTGCTCGAAATAGGCGCGGCCGAAATTCGCTTCCAGATCCATGAAATACCTCCCTCGATTGACCCTCCAATGGGCGGGGCGCCAACAGGTTGCGGGCAGCGCAGCGGCTTGCGGTGGACGGGGGTGAAACAGGGGCGGGTGGCGCGATGCCGCCATCCATCTTTGCCCTTGATGCTGGCGGGCTTTGGTCGCTAGGTCAGGGGCTTGGGGCAATGATGATCCGGCCATACGCGGCCCTGACATCGATCGCCCAAGGGGATTTGCATCGCATGTTGAAGACTGTCCGGGCATCGGCCATGGCCACCACCATCCTGTTGTTGCTGGCTGCCGCGCCGGCGCTTGCCGAGCAGGTGGTCGTCACCGCGGACCATATGGTCGATGTGCTGGCCGGCAAGACGGTCGATCATCCGGCCATCTTCATCACCGATGGTCGCATTACCGGCATCGCCGACGCCCGGACCGTGCGCTGGGGCAGCGACGTTCGGCATATCGACCTGTCGGGCAAGACCATCCTGCCGGGCCTGATCGACATGCACGTCCATTTGACCAGCCTGGCGGAAGTAGGCGGCTATCAGGGGCTGCGTTACACCGACAGTTTCTGGACGGCCGTGGGCGTCAAGAATGCGCGCATCACGCTGAAGGCCGGCTTTACCACGGTGCGCAATGTCGGTTCGGCCGATTTTGCCGATGTGGGCCTCAAGCAGGCGATCGAGGAGGGGCAGATTGTCGGGCCGCGGATCATTCCGGCCGGCTATGCAATCGGTGCGACCGGCGGCCATTGCGATGGCGGTGGCCTGCCGCCATCGATGGATCGCAAGGAACCCTCGGTGGTCGACAGCCCGCAGGAAGGCCGCGCCAAGGTGCGCTGGCTGCACAAATATGGCGCGCGCGTCATCAAGATCTGTGCGACCGGCGGCGTCTTCTCGCTGGGCGACGCGGTCGGCGCCCAGCAACTGAGCTTTGACGAGATGAAGGCGATTGCCGACGAGGCGCATATGCTGGGCCTCAAGGTCGCGGCCCATGCCCATGGCAATGACGGTATCCGCACCGCGATCGAAGCCGGGATCGACACGATCGAACATTGCAGCCTGGCCGATGACGAGACGATCAAGCTGGCGGCCAGCAAGAAGACCTGGTTCGACATGGATATCTATAATGACGATTATATCCTGGCGACGGGCACGGCCAATGGCACCGAGCAGGAAAGCCTGGACAAGGAAAAGCTGATCGGCCGGTTGCAACGCGAAACCTTCCGCAAGGCGGTGAAGGCGGGCGTGCCGATGCTGTTCGGCACCGATGCCGGCGTCTATCCCCATGGCGACAATGGCAAGCAGTTCGCCAAGATGGTCGAATGGGGCATGACGCCGATGCAGGCGATCCAGGCGGCGACCGTCAGCGGCGCCAAGGCGCTGGGCTGGGAAGCCGATGTCGGCGCGATCGCCGTCGGCCGCTATGGCGACATCGTTGCAGTGCAGGGTGATCCGCTCAAGGACGTCACCTTGCTGCAGCATGTCAGCGACGTGGTGAAGGGCGGCGAACTGGTGGAGTGATCCGCCGCTGCCGGTTCACGATCGGCGTGAACCGGCTTTCGCTGCGATCAGCGCACGGCCTTCAGGCCTGCCACGATCATCTGGGCGGCGCGCCGGGCTGACGCCTCCGGGCTGAGATTGGGGCGCGACAGGCTGCGATGGCCCAGGCCGAACATGCAGGCCAGGATCATCTCCTCCGCGCCGTCCAGCGCCTCGCCCGAAAGCTCCGGATTGGCGGCGCAGGCAAAGTCGCGAATATCGTCGCGGAAGCGGCCGCACATGGTGCCGATCATCTCACCGACCGTCGGATTGCGGAAGCTTTCGGCCAGGATGTCGAACGACAGTGCCTCATCCTTTTCGTCAATGACGTGCAGCATCAGTTGCTCGAACGTATCGTCGATGCTCAACTCGCCACTGTCGAGTCGTTTGCGCAGGATATCAACGTCCTCCGCCCACTGATCGGCGTCGGCATGGACGATAGCCTCGATGATATCTTCCTTTCCTTTGAAAAGCCGATATATTTGCCCCACTGATACCTGTGCGGCGGAAGCGAGTTCGGCCATGGACGTCTGGTGGAAACCATGGCTGTTGAACAGGTCTCGCGCCGCTGCAAGTACACGGTCGCGACTGCTTTTTTCATGCTGCGCTGCAACCATTTTACCCTCGGAAAATTGTTTTTCTCTTGAATTCCCTCTGACAGCTTCTTAGGTGCGCGGCAAGCGGAATGAACGTTCATTCCGGTCCTGCGATATTTATCGGATTGGGAAAATTGATGCAAAAGGGGAACTTCTTCGGATTGCTGGCCTGTGTTTCGGCCCTTGCGCTGAGCGCTTGCGGTCAGGAAGCGCCGCCCGCGCCGCCGCCGCCGAGCGTGGGCGTGGTGACGCTCAAGACCGAGTCGGCACCGTTGCTGAACGAACTGCCGGGCCGCATCTCGGCCTTTGAAACGGCCGAAGTCCGGCCGCAGATCAGCGGCGTGATCCGCCGCCGCCTGTTTACCGAAGGCGGCAATGTCCAGGCCGGGCAATTGCTCTACGAGATTGAGGACGCGCCCTATCGCGCGGCGCTCGCCCAGGCTCAGGGCTCGTTGGCCAATGCCCAGGCGGCGATCCGCTCGACCGGGCTGCAGGCCCAGCGCTACAAGGATCTGGTCGGCATCAACGCCGTGTCGAAGCAGGAATATGATGACGCGGCGGCTGCGGCCCAGCAGGCGCGTGCCAATGTTGCGGCGCAACAGGGCGCGGTGCAGGCGGCGCAGGTGAACCAGAATTTCACCCGCATCCGCGCGCCGATTTCGGGCCGTATCGGCCGTTCGCTGTTGACGCCGGGCGCACTGGTCCAGACCGGCCAGGCCGATCCGCTGACCACCATCCAGCGCACCGACCGCGTCTATGTCGACGTGACCCAGTCGGCCGCGCAGATCATCGACCTCAAGCAGGCGATGAAGGCTGGCGGTATCAGCGAGGCGCAGGGCGCCCGCATCCAACTGATCCTGCCCAATGGCAGCGTCTATCCGGGTGAAGGCCGCTTGCAATTTGCCGATGTGACGGTGGATTCCAGCTCGGGCGCGGTTACGCTGCGTGCGATCTTCCCCAACGCTGACGGCCTGTTGCTGCCGGGCATGTATGTCCGCGCCAAGCTGATCGAGGGTGAGCGCACCCAGGCGATCCTGGCCCCGCAGCAGGGCATTTCGCGCGACGCGCGCGGCCGGGCTACGGCGATGGTCGTGGGCAAGGACAACAAGGTCGAGATGCGCCAGGTCACCGTCGATCGCGCGATCGGCGACAAGTGGATCGTCACCAGCGGCCTGAAGCCGGGTGATCAGCTGATCGTCGAGGGGCTGGTCAATCTGCGCCCCGGCACGGTGGTGAAGCCCGGCGCGCCGCAGCAGGTGACCGCGCCTGAAGGCGGCGCTGCCGCCCAGGGCGGCGCGAAGCCGGCCGCTGCACAAGGCGCGTCGAACGCGGGCGAGGCGCACTAAGCCATGGCCCGCTATTTTATCGACAGGCCCATCTTCGCATGGGTCATCGCCATCGTCATCATGCTGGCGGGCCTGCTCGCGATCCGGTCGCTGCCGGTCGCGCAGTTCCCGGAAATCGCCCCGCCGGCGGTGACGATCCAGACCACCTATCCCGGTGCCAACGCCCAGACGCTGGAAAGCACGACGACGCAGATCATCGAGCAACAGCTTAAGGGCATCGACAATCTGCGCTATTTCTCGTCCACCAGCGACGGTTCGGGCAATCTGAACATCACCCTGACCTTCGAGCAGGGCACCGATCCTGACATCGCGCAGGTGCAGGTGCAGAACAAGCTGTCGCAGGCGACCCCCCTGTTGCCGCAGGAAGTGCAGCAGCAGGGCCTGCGCGTGGGCAAGTCCACGTCCAGCTTCCTGCTCATCATGGCGGCCTATTCCGACGACGGCATCCATGACCAGGAAGACGCGGCGGACTTCATCGCGTCCAGCCTCCAGGATCCGCTGAGCCGCGTCACCGGCGTTGGCGATACCCAGCTGTTCGGTTCGCAATATGCGATGCGCATCTGGCTCGACCCCTACAAGATGGCCAATCTGGGCGTGACCACCGGCGACGTGAAGTCGGCGATCACCGCGCAGAATGCCCAGGTGTCGGCCGGCCAGATCGGTGGTTCGCCTTCGCCCAAGGGCCAGGCGCTCAACGCCACCGTCACGGCCCAGTCGCGCCTGCGCACGCCGGAGGAATTCCAGAATATCCGCCTGCGCAGCAACAGCGACGGTTCGGTCGTGCTGATGAAGGATGTCGCCAAGGTCGAACTGGGCGCGGAAACCTATGGTTTCGGCGTGAAGTTCAACGGCCATCCGGCATCGGGCTTCGGCATCAAGCTGGCACCGGGCGCGAACGCGCTCGACACGGTGGAAGCGGTCAAGGCGCGCGTCGACCAGCTGTCGAAGAATTTCCCCAGCTGGGTCAAATATGACTTCCCGGTCGACAACTCGACCTTCGTCAAGCTGTCGGTGGAGCAGGTGGTCCATACCCTGTTCGAAGCCGTGCTGCTGGTGTTCGTCGTCATGTTCCTGTTCCTGCAGAACTGGCGTGCGACGCTGATCCCGACGATCGCGGTGCCGGTGGTTCTGCTGGGCGCGCTGGCGATCCTCAGCGCAGCCGGCTTCACCATCAACACCCTGACCCTGTTCGGCATGGTGCTGGCGATCGGCCTGCTGGTCGACGACGCGATCGTCGTCGTCGAGAACGTCGAACGTCTGATCCAGGATGAAGGGCTCAGCCCCAAGGAAGCGGCCAAGAAGTCGATGGACGAGATCAGCGGCGCGCTGATCGGCATCGGCCTGGTGCTGTCGGCGGTGTTCCTGCCGATGGCCTTCTTCGGCGGCTCGACCGGCGTCATCTTCCGCCAGTTCTCGATCACCATCGTGTCGTCGATGATCCTGTCGGTGCTGGTCGCGTTGATCCTGACCCCGGCGCTCTGCGCCACCATCCTCAAGCCCGCCTCGCACGGGCATAGCTGGAACGGGCCGATCGGTTCGATCCTCGGCCGCTTCTTCGACTGGTTCAACCGCACCTTCGACAAGGGCGTGGTGCGCTATGGCAAGGGCGTCGAGAAGGTCGAGCGCAGCTGGGTTCGGACCATGCTGGTCTATGGCCTGGTGGTGGTCGGCATGGCCTTCATCTTCCTGCGCCTGCCCAGCGGCTTCCTGCCGGACGAGGACCAGGGCATCATCATCAACCAGGTGTCGCTGCCCGCGGGCACGACGCTGGAAGAGACCGAGCGGGCCCTCGCCCGGATGCGCGACCATTATCTGGTCGACGAGAAGAAGAATGTCTCGGCCGTGTTCACGGTCGCCGGCTTCGGCTTCGTGGGCCAGGGCCAGAATGTCGGCATCGTCTTTGCCCGCATGAAGGACTGGCATGAACGGTCGGGTGCGGACAATCGCGTGCCCGCGATCGCCCTGCGCGCCAATATGGCGTTCCAGAAGATCTCGTCGGGCATGGCCTTCGCCTTCGTGCCGCCGGCCGTGCAAGAACTGGGCAATGCGTCCGGTTTCGATTTCCAGCTGCTCGATCAGGCCAATCTTGGTCATGAGAAGCTGTTGGAGGCCCGCAACCAGTTGCTGGGCATGGCGATGGGCGACAAGCGCCTGGCGCAGGTCCGTCCCAATGGCCTGGAAGATACGCCGCAGCTGAAGCTGAATGTCGATCAGGCCGCAGCCGGTGCGCTGGGCATCGCCCAGTCGGACGTCAATGACACGATCAGCACCAATCTGGGCGGATCCTATGTCAACGACTTCATCGACCGCGACCGCGTGAAGCGCGTCTATGTCCAGGCGGATGCACCGTTCCGCACCTCGGCCGACGCGATCAACGCCTATCATGTGCGTGGCAGCACGGGCGTGATGGCGCCGCTCTCCGCCTTCTCCACCACGGAATGGGTCCAGGGCCCGGCCCGTCTGGAGCGCTATAATGGCGTGCCGTCGATGAACATCCAGGGCGCCCCCGCACCCGGCGTGTCGAGCGGTACCGCGATGCAGGCGATGGAAGAGTTCGCGGCCAAGCTGCCGGCCGGTATCGGCTATGCCTGGAACGGCATTTCCTATGAGGAACAGACCTCCGGTGGACAGGCGCCCTATGTCTATGCGCTCTCGATGCTGATTGTCTTCCTCTGCCTGGCTGCGCTGTATGAAAGCTGGTCGGTGCCGATCGCGGTCATGCTGGTCGTGCCGCTCGGCGTGCTCGGCGCGGTGATCGCGGCGACGCTGGCGGGCCTCAACAACGACATCTATCTGCAGGTGGGCCTGATCACGACCATCGGCGTGTCGGCGAAGAACGCGATCCTGATCGTGGAATTTGCCGAAGAGAAGATGCGCGAAGGGCTGCCGCCCGCCAAGGCGGCGCTGGAAGCGGGCAAGCTGCGTCTGCGGCCGATCCTGATGACCAGCTTCGCCTTCATCTTCGGCGTGCTGCCGCTGGCCGTGTCCAAGGGCGCGGGCGCGGGTGGCCAGAACGCCATCGGCTGGGCCGTGGTCGGCGGCATGCTGTCCGCCACCGTCCTCGCCATCTTCTTCGTGCCGGTCTTCTTCACCGTGGTGAAGCGGTTGTTCCGCGAACATCATGAAGGGGAAGAACAGCGTAACGCCGACGGCGAAACGCCGAACGCACCGCAGGAGGCATAAGAATGTTGCGTAATATCAAAGCAATGTCGGTCGCCTCTTTGGCGCTGACGCTGGCCGCCTGTGACATGGCGCCCAAATATGCCCGCCCCGAACTGCCGGTGCCGCAGGCCAGCCCCCAAGGGCCGGCCTATGCGGCCGCGGCGGACGGCGGCGCGGCGATCGTGCCGGCCGATACCGCCTGGCGCGATTTCTTCACCGACCCGCGCCTGGTGCGGGTGATCGAGACGAGCCTCGCCAACAATCGCGATCTCCGGATCGCGGTCGCCAATGTGGAGCAGGCACGGGCGCAATATAAGGTGCAGCGGGCCGATCTGTTGCCGACCGTCGGGGCCACCGGCACGGCGACCTATTCGGAACAGCCGCTGGTCCAGTTCGGCCAGAGCCAGCGGCTCAACACCGACGTCTATCAGGCGCAGGTCGGCATCTCCGCCTGGGAAATCGACCTGTTCGGCCGGGTGCGCAACCTGACAAAGGCGGCGCAGGAGCAATATTTCGCCTCGGTCGAAAACCGCAATGCGGCCCAGACCGCATTGGTGGCGGAAGTGGCGACGGCCTGGGTGAACATGGCCGCCGATCAGGAATTGCTGTCGATCGCACGGACGCTGGCGACCGCGTTTAAGGAGACGCTGGACCTCAACAAGGCCCGCTTCGACAAGGGCATCGCGTCCGAACTGGAAGTGCGCGAGGCACAGACCAGCTATGACCAGGCGCGGGCCGCCATCGCCAGCGCCACCACGCTGGTCGCGCAGGACCAGAATGCGCTGAACCTGCTGGCGGGCACGACGCTCGGCAGCGAGGATCTGCCCTCGGCCCTGCCGGAAGGCCATGTCACGCTCGACAATCTTCCGGCGGAACTGCCCTCGACCCTGTTGCTGCGCCGGCCCGACATCGCGTCGGCCGAGCATCAACTGATCGCGGCCAACGCCAATATCGGTGCGGCGCGGGCGGCCTTCTTCCCGCAGCTGTCGCTGACGGCGGCGCTGGGCACGGTCAGCCTTGGCCTGTCCGGCCTGTTCAAGTCGGGCAGCGATACCTGGTCGGTGGCGCCCAGTGCGACCCTGCCGATCTTCGACTTCGGCCGGAACAAGGGTAATCTGCGTTACGCCAGGGCGACCTATGACGCGATGCTGGCCACCTATGAAAAGAGCGTGCAGACCGGCTTCCGCGAAGTCGCCGATGCGCTCGCCCGGCGTGGCACGATGACCGATCAGGTCGAGGCGCAGACCTCGCAACGCGATGCTGCGCGCAAGGCCTATGACCTGACGCAGGCCCGCTTCCGCGCGGGTGTCGACGGCTTCCTGCCGACCCTGGTGTCGCAGCGGACCCTGTCGAGCGCGGAACAGAGCCTGGTATCGACCCGGCTGGCACGGCTCACCAACATGATCGAGCTGTATCGCGCCATGGGCGGTGGCCTGAAATGATGCGGCCTGCCGCTTGCGGACTTTGACCGCAAGCGGCAGGAAGCGGGGGCGGGGATCATCGCCTATCTCCAGCGATGACGCATGGAGGATGACGATGACCCTGGCCTGTATGACGATGCCCTCGCCGGTCGGCGACCTGACCCTGGTCGCGAGTGACGAAGGACTGATGGCGGTCCTGTGGCCCGACGATGATCCCGCCCGCGTCCGCCTGGGCGCCCGGTCCGAAGCAACCGACCATCCGGTGCTGCGCGAGACGGCCTCCCAGCTATCGGAATATTTCGCCGGCCAGCGGCAGCATTTCTCCGTCCCGCTGCATTTTCAGGGCACGGATTTCCAGCGCCAGGTCTGGGCTGCGCTGCTCGACATCCCGTTCGGCGAGACGCGCAGCTATGCCGACATCGCCCGCGCCATCGGCCGCCCGACCGCGACCCGTGCCGTTGGCGCTGCCAATGGCCGCAACCCGATCTCGATCATCGCGCCATGCCACCGGGTGGTCGGCAGCAACGGCGCGCTCACCGGCTTTGCCGGCGGCGTCGAGACCAAGAAATATCTGCTCGACCTGGAGCAGGGCGGGGACAATCTTTTTTCGTTCGCGCCAATGCCGCTTGCCGATGCCGGAGCGAGATCGGTTTAGGCCGCCTCGTCATCATGCGTTGATCGCATCACGGCTCAGAAATCGACCAATCGGCGCCAGCGTTCCGTAACGCTAAAATAGGAAACTGCGCGTCAGCCAGCCGATCTATGCGAGGTTTGGTGCACCCAAGTGGATTCGAACCACTGGCCTTTGCCTTCGGAGGGCAACGCTCTATCCAGCTGAGCTATGGGTGCATGACGCTGGTCAGAAGGGGCGCTTAGCAAAGGGCTTCGAACCGCGCCAGCCACAAAATCACCTGTTCCCGAAACTTATTTCGGGGCCTTCACCATCGGCTGGAAATTGCCCAGGCCACAGCTGGCGCCCGGTTGCAGGCCCGGCCCGGCGTTGAACAGCACGG
The DNA here is from genome assembly GCF_018604485.1 of Sphingobium sp. BHU LFT2. Lineage (NCBI taxonomy): Bacteria > Pseudomonadati > Pseudomonadota > Alphaproteobacteria > Sphingomonadales > Sphingobiaceae > Sphingobium > Sphingobium sp. BHU LFT2. Next base: position 56,855 of record NZ_JAFCGW010000004.1, on the reverse strand, counting down.
TGATGATGTCGACCGAACAGAGCTGGGACATGCTGGTGCGATAGGAAAAGCGCCGCTCGAAGCCCAAGCTGGGGCAGCTGTTGGGCAGGCTGTTGCGATAGATCTTCTTGCCGCTCACCTCGAAATCGATGGTGCGATCGTCACGCACGTTGCTCGACCGAATCTGGCTGATGGAAATACAGTCGACCGGATCGCCGCTGGGCATATAGGGATCCGGCTTGTCCTTGGTCTTGGCGAAAGCAGGCGTCAGGCCACAGGCCAGCAGCAGACCGGCGGTGAGAATGGGGCGGATGGACATTGTCTCTCTCCTTCGTGCTGACAAGACGATTCGCGGAGCTGATTTCCGTACCGATCCTAGCACCGCTGTCGGGCGCGATCAGGCGGCTTTCGCGACGCTGCCGGGTTCCGGCGTCTTGGGCTTGAAGCGGCACAGGTCCGACACGATGCAGCGCCAGCATTCGGGCTTGCGCGCCTTGCAGACATAGCGGCCATGCAGGATCAGCCAGTGATGGGCGTCGCGGCGGAAGGGCTGGGGCACGCGCTTTTCCAGCTTGTCCTCGACCGCCAGCACCGTCTTGCCCGGCGCCAGGCCGGTGCGATTGCCGACGCGGAAGATATGGGTATCGACCGCGAAGGTTTCCTGCCCGAAGGCGGTGTTGAGCACGACATTGGCGGTCTTGCGGCCGACGCCGGGCAGGGTGGTCAGCGCGTCGCGATCCTGCGGCACCTCGCCACCGAAATCGCGTACCAATATCTCGGACAGGGCGATGACATTCTTCGCCTTGGTGTTGAACAGGCCGATTGTCTTGATGTGCTGCTTCAGCGCATCCTCGCCCAGATCGACCATCTGCTGCGGCGTTTCGACTTCGCGGAACAGGGCGCGGGTCGCCTTGTTGACGCCGACATCGGTGGCCTGCGCCGACAGGGTGACCGCGACCAGCAGCTGATAGGCATTGCCATATTCCAGCTCCGTCACCGGCGCGGGATTGGCCTCTGCCAGGCGGCTGAAAAAGTCGAAGATCTGGCCCTTGTTCATGGCATCAGAGCCCCAGCACGCCCTTCATGTCATAGCGGCCGACCGGCTGGCCGGCGAGCCAGCGGGCACCCTTGATCGCGCCGCGCGCGAAGATGCTGCGGTTCTCGGCGCGATGGCCAAGCTCGATCCGCTCGCCCTCGGTCGCCAATATGACCTGATGGTCGCCCGCGACCGATCCGCCGCGCAGCGCGGCAAAGCCGATCGCGCCCTTGGCGCGCGCGCCGGTGATGCCGTCGCGGCCGCGCTCGCTATGGTCGGCCAGCGCGATGCCGCGTCCCTTCGCCGCCGCTTCGCCCAGCAGCAGCGCAGTGCCCGACGGCGCGTCAACCTTGTGGCGATGATGCATTTCGACAATCTCGATGTCCCAATCGTCGCCCAGGCTGGCGGCGGCCTTCTCCACCAGCGCGGCGAGCAGGTTGACGCCCAGCGAGGTATTGCCGGTCTGCAGCACCGGGATGCGCGCCGCCGCCTGGTCGATCAGCGCATGATGCTCGCCCTCCAGCCCCGTCGTGCCGATCAGGATCGGCTTGTTCGCGGTGATGCAGGCGTCGAGATTGGCGGAAAGCGCGGCTGGCACGGAAAAGTCGATCAGCACGTCGGCCGCCTGTGCCAATGCCAGCGGATCATTGGTGATCGCGACGCCGGGGGCCAGTTCGCCGCCGCCGTCGCGATCGGTGCCGCCCGCCACGGTCAGCCCGGCTTTCGCCGCGGCCTGCGCGATGGCGCGGCCCATGCGCCCGGCGGCGCCGAAAATCCCGATGCTGGTCATGCCCTGATCCGTTCCTTGGCTATAAGTCAGCGCGCGATGCCAGAGCGGCGACCCTTTGTCATCCGGCACTATGAATTTCTTGGGAAAGGCGACCTACCATGGCTAAGAGATGGCCATGCTCGATCTTCCCCGACTCTCCGTTCCGACCCTGCCGATCGACGGCCGTGCCGATCGCTTCCCCGTCCGCCGCATCTTCTGCGTCGGGCAAAATTATGCCGAACATGCGCGCGAAATGGGCGGCGATCCCGATCGCGCGCCGCCCTTCTTCTTTACCAAGCCGGCCGATGCCGTGGTCGAGAATGGCGCGTCGCTGCCTTTCCCCTCGCGCACGCAGGATCTGCATCATGAGGTCGAACTGGTGGTCGCGCTCGGCGCGGGCGGCACGGATGTCGCGGTCGAGGATGCGCTGGCGCTGATCTACGGCTGGGCGGTCGGCATCGACCTCACCCGCCGCGACATGCAGGCGGTCGCGAAGAAGGCAGGCCGCCCCTGGGACATGGCCAAGGGCTTTGATCGCTCCGCGCCGATCGGCCCGATCCGCCCCGGTACGCCGCCGGCCAGCGGCGCCATTGCGCTCAGCATCGATGGCGACCCGCGCCAGTCGGGCGACCTGTCCGACATGATCTGGTCGGTGCCCGAAATCATCGCCAATCTCTCCACCTATGTGGAACTGGCGCCCGGCGACCTGATCTTCACCGGCACGCCCGCCGGCGTCGGCCCGATCGCGCCCGGCCAGGCAGTGCAGGCGACCATCGCCGGCCTGCCGCCGCTCGACATCGCCTTTCAGAACTGACCATCAGAACAAGGATAAACAGGATGGATATCGACATTCCCCATGACCTCGGCCGGGACGAAGCGAAGCGCCGGGTGGAGCAGGGCCTGCCCAAGCTGGAACAGCATATCCCCGGCGGCGGCACCATGACCGCGACTTGGCCGTCCGACTATGCGCTGGACATGGAAATCTCTGCCATGGCCCAGACCATCCCGGTCAAGCTGCTGATCGAGGAGGACAAGGTGCGTGGCACCGTGTCGATCCCGATGTTCCTCAAGATGATGTCCGGCCCGATCTCCGACTTCATCAAGACCAGCGCCCAGAAGATGCTGACCAAGGCTTAAGACAATGGCGCGGCCCTTGCAGCGAGGTTGAGCGGCCGTCCCGAACAGGAAAAGAGGTAAGGATGGATCGCTCAGGCCGGGATGTAGCCCTTCCGATGGAAATGCAGGGGCTCTGGATCGATGCGGACGATCCGACGGTCGAACTGTCGGTAGACGGTGGTGAGGTCGCCTGCTTCGGCCGCATCGTGTCCTATGACTATAAGCTTGTCGCCACGGATGACGATGTGGTGACGGTCAGCCTGAAGGTCGATGATGAGGAGCGTGAGGATGATTTTCAGCGCGCCAATGTCACCGAACTGGTGATCACTCCAGAAGGCGAGATGCACGCCTATAATGTCCGGTTTGCCAGCCAGTTCATCCGGCGCAACAAATGAAGGGGGCGAACGTCGCATGACCGGCATCGACAACATCGTCATCCTTACCGGCGCGGGTATTTCGGCCGAGAGCGGGCTTGCGACCTTTCGCGGGCCGGATGGCTTGTGGGAGGGGCATCGGGTGGAGGATGTCTGCACGCCCGAGGCGCTGGCGCGCAATCCGGCGCTGGTACATCGCTTCTATGACGAGCGGCGGGCGAAGCTGGCGGAGGTGGCGCCCAATCCCGCGCATGATGCGCTGGCCGCGCTGGACCGCGCCTGGTCGGGCGACCTGCTGATCGTCACCCAGAATGTCGATGACCTGCATGAGCGGGCCGGGGCGACCCGCCTGCTCCACATGCATGGGGAATTGAAGTCCGTCCTTTGTGCCGCCTGCGGCAAGGCGGTGGCCTGGGCCGATCCGCTGCCGCCCGGTAGCGTCTGCGCCGGTTGCGGCGCGCCCAGCCTGCGGCCCGACATCGTCTTCTTCGGCGAAATGCCCTATGATATGGAGCGGATCGAGGAGGCGCTGGCACAGGCCGATCTGTTCGTGTCGATCGGCACGTCGGGCGCGGTCTATCCGGCCGCCGGTTTCGTCCAGATGGCGCGCCATTATGGCGCCCGCACGCTGGAGCTCAATCTCGATCCGTCGGCGGGCAGCAGCTATTTCGAGGAAAGCCGGCTTGGCCCGGCAAGCGAACTTGTGCCCGCGCTGGTCCGCGACCTGCTCGGATGACCGGCCTTATTCGCTGGGGGCCGCCATGATGTCGGCGCCATCGGGTTCATCGCGATAAAGCAGCATCACCGATCCATCCTCGCCATTCACCGCGCGGATCGGCAGGCTCAGTTGCAGGGCGGACAGGAATTCCTTGCTGTCGCTGACGCGGAAGCGCCCGCCGACCCGCAGCGAGGAGACACGCGCATCGCCGATCAGGATCGGGGCGCGGCGATAGCGGTTGAACTCGCTGGCCGCCTGTTCGATCGTTTCCCCGTCCAGCTCGACCATCTGGTCGCGCCAGGCGGTGCGCTGGTCGATCAGCTTGGGGCTGAGATGGGTGAGGTCGATGCTGCGCGACTGGATCACAGCGCCGCTGCCGGCGCTGACCTTTTCCAGTCCGCTATTGCCCGAATGGACTGTCACCGTGCCTTGCGTGACGGTCAGTTCCACCACCGACGGGCGCATGCGCACGTTGAAGGCGGTGCCGACGGCGCGGATCTGGGCGGATCGCACCTCCACGTCGAAGGGGCGGCCCTTGTCATGGGCCACGTCGAAGGAGGCTTCGCCCTTCAGCACGCGCACCTTGCGGCCGATGTCGGTGAAGCGGACTTCCGCCTCGCTATTGCTGTTGAGGTGCAGGATGGAGCCGTCGGCGAGCGCGACGTCGCGGATCTGGCCCACTGCCGTCTCATAGCGATCCACGCCGCTGAAGGTGCGGATGGTGACGATCGCGGCGACGATGAAGAAGGCGATGGCGATGCCGGCGGCGATCATGATGTTGCGCGACAGGCGGCGCTGCTGTTCCTCGCTGACGATCGCTTCGAGCGGGGGGAGATTGACTTCGGCGGCGGCGCTCTTCAGCCGCTCGGCCGCGTCCCAGGCGGCTTCGGCGCGGGCAAAGGCCACGCCATGGCGCGGATCGGCCTCGATCCACGCACATATCTCGTCTTCGTCCTGGGGAGTAGGGTCGCTGTTAAGCCTGGCCAGCAGGCGCGCGGCTTCCAACGCGATCGCGTCCCTGTCCCCGCTGTTTGAACCTGGTCCCGACGCCTGCACGTTCGAAATCCGTTTCCTCACGTTCTGCCCAGGCCCGCATAACTATGCCGATCGCTTTGGCCAGATGTTTTTCAACAGTAGAAACGGACAGAGACATTTCCTCCGCTATTTCCAGCATCGATTTTTCGTGAATACGGCGAAGAATGAAGACGCGGCGGCACTGGGTGGGCAGCGAATCGACAATCGCCTCGACCTGGCGGAGCGCCTCGCGGGCGTGAAGCTGTGCCTCGATGGTGTTTTCGCCGCCCAGCAATTCCAGATCGGCGATCGTCTCGAAGCTCACCACCTTGTTGCGGCGGGCGGTGTCGATGACGAGGTTGCGGGCGATGGTGAAGAGATAGGCGCGCCCGGTGGTGACATTTTCCCAGTTCTCCGTGGCATAGGCACGGGCAAGAACTTCGGCGACCATATCCTCCAGCTCGTGGGTGGAGGGCAAAATGCGACGCAGGCGGCCCCTCAGGGCAGCTTCCTGCGGCAAAATCACGGTCTTGAACCACTCTAGCTTGGCGCGAACCCTATGCACGTCGACCCCCTTTTATGTCAGCGCGCCTCTCCTGAATTTCTTTTTGTTGTCACATTTCAATCATGGATTCCGGGGGGTGTCCAGCACGTGATTACGCATATTCCGTAATCCGCCATAAAAAGTTCCACCCTGTTGCAAAAAAGTTTTCGGGCGCCTTCTTTTGTTGCGTGGTTACGAAATTATGTCAGGCGGAACCTCGTCCGGCGCGCGATCGGGCTGGTCATAGTCGGGTTCGCCAGGGATGATTTCGGGCGGCTCGTTGATCGGAGTCTCGTCCGGAGTCGCGGGCGGCGGCGTTTCGGGCGGCGACTGGGGTTCGATCCGGTCGGGCGGGGGCAGGGTGTCGGGCGCTGGATCGGGCTGGGTGGCCATGCTATGCTCTCCTGCAAAGAAGAAGCTACGCGCGGGCAAGGACGCCGGTTCCACCAATGCATCCATATCCCTTGCTCTCGCCAATGCTTTTCTCTATGCCGCGCCGACCGGCGACCGATGCGGGCGTGGCGAAACTGGTAGACGCGCCAGATTTAGGTTCTGGTATCGCAAGATGTGGGGGTTCGAGTCCCTTCGCCCGCACCAGTGTCAGGCTTGGCTTGATCCGGCGCCAACGAGATTCAGCTAAGAAAGCGTTTGAGAGAAGAGATGCAGACTGTCGAGACGTTGAACGAGGGCCTGAAGCGCGCCTACACCGTGACCATCACGTCGAAGGATATCGACGCCCGCGTTGAGAAGGAAGTGCTGGCGATTGCGCCGCAGGTGCGCATGCCCGGCTTCCGCCCCGGCAAGGTGCCGGCGAACCTCGTCAAGAAGATGCATGGTGAAAGCCTGCAGCGTGACGCGCTCAACAATTCCATCCAGGAAAGCGTTCAGAAGCTGATCGCCGACCAGAAGCTGCGTCCCGCGATGCAGCCTTCGGTCGAGCTGGACGAAAGCTTCGAGTTCGGCAAGGACGCGCAGGTCAAGGTGGAACTGGAAGTTCTGCCCGTGATCGAGGCCCCGAGCATCGACGGTCTGAAGCTGGAGCGCCTGACTGCCGAAGTCAGCGACGCGCAGGTCGAGGAACAGGCCGGCCGCATCGCCACCCAGCAGGGGGCTCTGGAAGAATATGCCGCCAGCCACAAGGCGAAGGACGGCGACACGCTGGTCATCGACTTCGTCGGCAAGGTCGACGGTGAAGCGTTCGAAGGCGGTTCGGCCGAAGGCGTGAAGCTGAAGATCGGTTCGGGCCAGTTCATCCCCGGCTTCGAAGAGCAGCTCGGCGGCGTGAAGAAGGGCGAAGAAAAGACCATCGAAGTCACCTTCCCCGAAGATTATGGCGCCGCGCACCTCGCCGGCAAGGCCGCGACCTTCGACGTGACCGTGCAGTCGGTGCTGAACGCCGACAAGCCCAAGCTCGATGACGACTTCGCCAAGTCGCTGGGCCTGGAAGGTCTCGACCAGCTCAAGGATCTGCTCAAGGGCCAGATCGAGCAGGAGCATAACGGCCTGACCCGCACCTACATGAAGCGCAAGCTGCTCGACCAGCTCGCCGCTTCGCACGACTTCGACGTTCCGCCGAGCATGGTGGAAGCCGAATTCAACCAGATCTGGCAGCAGCTTCAGCATGAAGCCAGCCACGAAGCCGATCCGGAAGCCGCTCTGGCCGAAATGGAAGCCGAGAAGGAAGATTATCGCGGCATCGCCGTGCGCCGCGTGCGCCTGGGCCTGCTGCTGTCGGAAATCGGCCAGGCCAACAATGTCGTCGTTTCGGACAATGAAATGAACCGTCTCATCATGCAGGCTGCCCAGCAGTACAGCCCGCAGGATCGTGAGCGTTTCGTGCAGTATGTCCGCCAGGATCCGATGGCCGCCGCCCAGCTGCGCGCGCCCCTCTATGAGGACAAGGTCGTCGACTTCCTGTTCGAAAAGGCGGAAGTCAGCGATCGCGCTGTCAGCCGTGAGGAACTGGAAGCCGCGATCGAAGCCGAAGATGGCGATCTGAAGCCCCACGTCCACGGTCCGGGCTGCGGCCATGACCATGACGAAAAGCCCAAGGCGAAGAAGGCCGCTGCCAAGAAGAAGGCCGAGCCCGCCGAGGCCGAAGCCGTAACCGAGGAAGCGCCCGCCAAGAAGGCTCCGGCCAAGAAGGCTGCCGCCAAGAAGGACGAAGCCCCGGCTGAGGAAGCTGCCGCCGAGGAAAAGCCCAAGGCGAAGAAGGCTCCCGCCAAGAAGGCCGCTGCCAAGGCTGAATAAGCCTTTCCAGCCAGCAAATCGGAACGCCCGCTCTTCCCCACAGGGAAGGGCGGGCGTTTTGCATGGGCGCGCGGGTGATTGGCTATGAGCCCTCGGCGCGAACGCCGGGATCATACGCGCTTTTCCTGATCTTTATTTTTGCGCTGCAATATATTCTGATGAAGGCCCGAAACTAGGGATCAGGCGATGAACTGATCGCGGAGGGCTTATGCAAGTCGTCAAGGGCGGTTCTGGTCGGGGTCTTGGGCAATTGCTGATGAACAGGTGGCTCCTGGTGGGCGTCTGCCTGTTCCTGTTTCTCGCCTTCTTCCTCCTGCGCTTTCCCGGTGAGCCGAACAGCGACAGCAACAGACAATATCATCAGATCGTCACCGGCCGGTTCAACGACTGGCATCCGCCGCTGATGGCGCGGATCTGGGAAGCGCTGACCCTGTTCGGCGCGGGCACCGGGCCGATCTTTGCCTTCGACACGATCTTCTACGGCTGCGGCGTTGCGCTTCTGGCCAGCCTGCCGGCGCGACGCGGCCGGTGGCTCTGCGCCTATTGCATGATCTTCCTCGCGGCCCAGCCGATGCTGCTGATGATGAGCGTCAACATCGCCAAGGACATCATGATGGCGGTGATGCTGCTGCTGGCCGTGGCGATCATCGGGGCGGTGCAGGAAGGGCTCGTCGCCGCGCGGCCAGCCCGGACGCTGTGCTGGGTGCTGGCGCTGCTGATCGTCGTCATGGCGGCGCTGGTGCGCAGCAATGCCGTGTTCCTGGTTGCGCCGATGCTGGTCTTTGCCGGCCGGCCGGCGCTGATGGCACGGCCGGTGCTGATGCTGGCGCTGTCCGCGGTCGGCGGAGTGCTGCTGGTCCCGGCCAGCAATATCGTCAATCATCGCATCCTTGGCGCATCGGATGCCGGGGCAATCCGGTCGCTGCAGATATTCGACATCGCCGGCATCATGGTGCGGGGCGGGGATGATATCCTGGCCGATCTGCCGGGCGCGCAGGCGCTGACGCAGGATGTCCATCGCTGCTACAGCCCGATCATGTGGGATACGCTGGCCTATGCCCACTGGAATTGCCATGTGCTCAAGAATGTCGAGCAGGCGATCCGGGATGGCGGGGGCGCATCGCTGTCGTCACGCTGGACTGGCGCGATCCGGCGTCATCCGCTGGCCTATCTGCGCCATCGCCTGACCCATTATAATTCGACCCTCTATTTCTGGGTGCCGGTCCATCATACCGAAGCCGTGCGCAAGTTGAACACCGCCGGCAACCGCGGCGGGTCGTTCAAGAACCGGTTGCTGGACCAGGTCCGCTATTCGCCGCTGACCTCGCCCGTGATGATGGTCGCCATCGCGCTGGCGCTGCTGCCCTGGATCATTGCCGCGCTGCGCGCCTCGCGCGATGCGCTGCTGCGTGTCTGCGCGATATTGATATGGCTTGCCTTGATATATACAGGCACCTTCCTGCTTGTCGGGGTGGCGACCGATCAGCGCTATTTCTTCTTTACGACATTGGCGGTTTGCTTGGCCCTGCCGCTCGCATTGTCCGATGCGACGATAAGGGCCATGATGCGGCGACATTCGGCATTGGCGGTGGCAACGGTGGGTGTGCCGGCAGCCATATTGGCGCTGACCGTCGTTGCGCGATACATGTTGCCGCCGCCGGTCTGACGGGCGACGGCCATATTTGGTCAGCATAGGTTGGGGCAATTTATGGATATGGACAATCTTTCGAACATTGGCGTCGGTCATCCGCGCGTCGCCGTTATCCTGCCCTGCTATAATGAGGCCGGGGCGATCGTGCAGACGGTGGAGGATTTCCGCCGCGCGCTGCCCCATGCCGAAATCTATGTCTTCGACAATAACAGCAGCGATGGCAGCCGCGAACTGGCGGCCGGCGCGGGCGCGATCGTTCGCCGCGTGGCCCAGCAGGGCAAGGGCCATGTCGTGCGCCGCATGTTCGCCGACGTCGACGCCGACATCTACATCATGGCCGATGGCGACGCGACGTACGAGGCCGCTGCTGCGCCGCAGATGATCGCTGCCATGCTGCAGGATAATCTCGACATGGTGGTGGGCTGCCGCCGCGACCAGGTCGAGGCAGCCTATCGGCGTGGCCATCGCTTCGGCAACTGGGCGCTCACCAGCCTGTTGAAGCAGCTTTTCGGCCGCAGCTTTACCGATATCCTGTCGGGCTATCGCGTCTTTTCGCGCCGCTTCGTCAAGAGCTTCCCAGTATTGTCGGCCGGCTTCGAGATCGAGACCGAGATCAGCGTCCATGCCCTCGAACTGGCGATGCCGGTGTCCGAAGTGATGACCGCCTATGGCGCGCGCCCTGAAGGATCGGTCAGCAAGCTTTCGACCTATCGCGACGGCTGGCGCATCCTGCGCACGATCATCACCCTTTATCGCATCGAACGGCCGATCCTCTTCTTCGGCATCATCGCGGCCTTCCTCGCAGCGCTCGCGCTCGGTCTGGCCGTGCCGCTGATCGTCACCTATGCCCAGACCGGGCTGGTGCCGCGGTTTCCTACCGCAATCCTGGTCACCGGCCTCATGATCCTGGCGACCCTGAGCGGCATGTGCGGCCTCATCCTCGACACGGTGGTGCGCGGCCGCCGCGAAGTGCGGCGGCTCGCCTATCTCGCCTTCCGCGCGCCGAGCGACTACGCCTTGAAGGACTGAACCCGACGGCGGAGCCGCATCGCCAGGATCAGCAGGGTGACGCCCGTCACCAGCGCATAGAAGCCGATGCCCCAGCCCAGCATCGCCACCGACACATGCGGGTTGGCAAGGGCCAGATAGAGGACGAACAGGCCCAGCAGCAGCGAGAGCAGCCCGCTCAGCGCCAGCAGCCATTCTCCCTCTATCTCCTTGCGCAGCCGGATCGCGGCGATGATTTCCAGCCCGCCGGCGATGATCGCCCAGCCCGCGATCAGGAACACGGTCAGCAGCGCATAGGTGATCGTCATCGCGATCGGGGTGACGATGAAGATGATGCCGACGGCAATGCCCAGCAGTCCGCGCAGCAGCATCGCGCCCCAATGGCGGCCATGCCCCATCCGGCGAAAGGCGCTGATCGCCGAGAATATGCCGTCGACCAGTGCATAGACCGCGAAGATCAGCGTCAGCGCGAACAGCGCGCTGAACGGGTAGGCCAGGGCGACGATGCCCAGGATGATCGAGACCACGCCACGCAGCGCCAGCGCCTTCCAACCGAAGGAGAAGGCGGCGATCAGCCCCGGTCCGGCCCGGCCGTCATGGGGCGGAATATCGGAATGCACGTCGGAAACCATCGGCTTGTTCCCCCTGTCGCGATTTGAAACGATTGTGGAACGGTAGGGGTGACACATGGTTCCCCCTTGAACCAGTCGGGTTTTGTGCCGATGTAGGGGGTCGGGCAAAAGCACCTGACTGAAAGAGCACAATGACCAACATCATGCATGATCCCATGGCCGCGCTGGTTCCCATCGTCATCGAGCAATCGAACCGTGGCGAGCGCAGCTTCGATATTTACTCGCGTCTTCTGCGCGAGCGGATCATCTTCGTGACCGGCCAGGTCGAGGACCATATGGCCTCGCTGATCGTCGCCCAGCTTCTGTTCCTCGAATCGGAAAATCCGAAGAAGGACATCTGGATGTACATCAACTCGCCGGGCGGCGTCGTCACGGCGGGCATGGCGATCCACGACACGATGAAATATATCCGCCCCCAGGTCGGCACCGTCTGCATTGGCCAAGCCGCCTCGATGGGCAGCTTCCTGCTGGCCGCCGGCGAGCCGGGCAAGCGCATCGCGCTCAGCAACGCCCGCATCATGGTCCACCAGCCGTCGGGCGGCGCCCAGGGCATGGCGTCCGATATCGAGATCCAGGCCAAGGAAATCCTTCGGATTCGCCGCCGCCTCAACGATCTCTATGTGAAATATACCGGCCAGTCGCTGGAAGCGGTGGAGCGGGCGATGGACCGCGACACCTTCCTGGAGGCTGACGAAGCCAAGGCGTTCGGTCTGGTCGACGAAGTGTTCGATCGCCGCCCGGCCGCTGCGGAATCCGCAGAAGCCTAAAGGCGATCTTTACCGGGGCGCGGTATATCACCCCTTGTGAAACCGCCGTGCCCCGGTCTAGGATGGCCTTTGGACCAGAATATCCCCGGCCAGATCCGGCATGGTGCCGACGGCGGGGAGGAAAGATTGGCGAATGACTAAGCTTACGGGCTCCGATTCAAAAAGCACGCTTTACTGCTCCTTCTGCGGCAAGTCGCAGCATGAGGTGCGCAAGCTGATCGCGGGGCCGACCGTCTTCATCTGTGATGAATGCGTGGAACTGTGCAACGACATCATTCGCGAGGAGACCAAGGGCGGTCTCGTCGGCAAGAAGGATGGCGGCGTGCCGACCCCGCAGGAGATCTGCGATGTGCTCGACGATTATGTGATCGGCCAGAAGCGCGCCAAGCGCGTCCTGTCGGTCGCGGTCCACAATCATTACAAGCGCCTCAACCATGGCTCCAAGCCGGGCGAGGTGGAACTGGCCAAGTCGAACATCCTGCTTGTCGGCCCGACCGGCTGCGGCAAGACGCTGCTGGCGCAGACGCTGGCCAAGACGTTCGACGTGCCCTTCACCATGGCGGATGCCACCACGCTGACCGAAGCCGGCTATGTCGGCGAGGACGTGGAGAACATCATCCTCAAGCTGCTCCAGGCGTCCGACTATAATGTCGAGAAGGCGCAGCGCGGCATCGTCTATATCGACGAGATCGACAAGATCAGCCGCAAGGCCGAAAACCCGTCGATCACGCGCGACGTGTCGGGTGAAGGCGTGCAGCAGGCGCTGCTCAAGCTGATGGAAGGCACGACTGCCTCGGTTCCGCCGCAGGGTGGGCGCAAGCATCCGCAGCAGGAATTCCTGCAGGTCGACACGACCAACATCCTGTTCATCTGCGGCGGCGCGTTCGCGGGTCTGGAAAAGATCATCGGCGACCGTCTGGAGGCCAAGTCGATCGGTTTCGGCGCCCATGTCGCGGCGCCCGAAGAGCGCAAGACGGGCGAGCTGCTGCGTCAGAGCGAACCGGAAGATCTGCTGAAGTTCGGCCTGATCCCCGAATTTGTCGGCCGTCTGCCGGTGATCGCGACGCTGGAGGATCTGGACGTGACCGCGCTGGTCAAGATCCTGGTCGAGCCCAAGAACGCGTTGGTCAAGCAATATGGCAAGCTGTTCGACATGGAGAATGTCGAACTGAGCTTCACCGACGACGCGCTGACCGCGATCGCGAAGAAGGCGATCGAGCGCAAGACTGGTGCCCGTGGCCTGCGTTCGATCCTGGAAGCGATCCTGCTCGACACCATGTTCGACCTGCCCTCGATGGAGGGTGTGGGTGAAGTGGTGGTCGACAAGGATGTCGTCGCCGGGACCAAGGAACCGATTCGCGTGTTCAGCGAGAAGGACAAGCGCGCGGAAGACGCTGCCTAGTTCATTCGCCGTTCAGGCTGGAACAAAAGGGGCCGGTGGACCATCCACCGGCCCCTTTTTCGTGCAAGTCTTTCGCACTGCACAAAATTTCCTGCGCCGTTGCATAATTGCACCAGTGTTGGCGTGGTGTAAAATTTCGACATATTATGCAATAAAATCAATGTGATAGATTGGTGTTTCCGGCTGCTTTTCAGTGCCTTGTCCAGATGCCCGTCCAATTGTGACAGTCCCGCACCTGCATTGTAACATAATTGCAATCATAGCATCACAGGGGCGTCGCCAGTGGCCGCCAGATGCGGCGCCGGCTCGAAGAGCAAAATGGTTATGGCGCCGTGGGGCGCACTCTTGAAAAAGGGACAAGGGTCAATGAAGCAGTTTCTCAAGTGCAGCGCCGCGATTCTCGCCGTCGCTGCCCCGGCTGTCGCTTTCGCGCAGTCGACCGGTTCGCAGGATTTCGAAGATTCGATCGTCGTCACCGGTGCAGTGGTGAACCAGGGCGTCGGCGGCGTGAAGATCCCTGACTCGCCCAAGGCGAAGGTCGTTCTGACCCAGGAAATCATCGAGCGTCAGCGCCCCGGCCAGACCGTCAACGAAATCATCAACCTGGTGCCGGGCGTCAGCTTCACCAACAACGATCCCTGGGGTTCGTCGGGCGGCAGCTTCACCATCCGTGGCTTCAGCTCGGACCGTATCGCCCAGATCCTCGATGGTATCCCGATGAATGACTCGGGTAACTATGCCATCTACACCAACCAGCAGATCGACCCCGAACTGGTCGAAAGCATCAACGTCAACCTCGGCGCGACCGATGTCGACAGCCCGACCGCTGCTGCGGTTGGCGGCACCGTCAACATCAACTCGCTGACCCCCAGCGACGATTTCGGTGCGCTGGCCAGCGTCAGCTACGGCAACATCGCGGCCAAGGGTGCCGGCGATCGTCCGATGCACCGCGTGTTCGGCATGATCCAGACCGGCGATTTCACCGGCCATGGCACCAAGGCGTGGGTTTCGGCCTCGCGCGCTTATAACGAAGCGTCGTTTGCCAACTACGGCAAGGTCGACAAGGCCCAGTATAACGGCAAGATCTACCAGGAGATCGGCAGCAATGGCGACTTCATCTCGCTGGCTGCGCACTATAACGTGAACCGCAACAACTTCGGTGGTTCGCCCGGTTCGGCTGCCGCTTTCTCGGGTGACAAGAGCGCCCGTTTCTATGACGTCGGCGGTGCGGGCGCACCCTGCGTCCTGCCGACGCCGGTTGCCGGTGTCGCTGACCAGCTTCCTTCGGGCTATTGCGGCTCGCAGTGGGAGCGTCGCTACAATCCGTCGAACACCGGCATTCAGCGCATGAGCACGCGGCTGACGCTGACCGACAAGCTGATCTTCTCGGCCGATGCTGCCTACAGCACCACCAAGGCCAATGGCGGCGGCGGCGTGGCAGCTTATGAAAGCTTCTACTATCAGAACGGCCAGGCCTACACCGGCTATTTCGGCGGCTCGGCCTATTTCGGCAACGACCTGAACGGTGACGGCGAACTCGGCGTTGACGCGAATGGCAATGGCCGCGTCGACCCGACGGAATCGGATCGCACCGCGATCGTCAATCCCAGCCAGACGAACACCCGTCGTTGGGTCGCCATCGCGAACCTCGCTTATGAATTTGACGCAAACAACCGTCTGCGTCTGTCGTACAGCTTCGATCGCGCCCGTCACCGCCAGACCGGCGAAGCTGCGCTGCTTGATCATAACGGCGAGCCGCTGGACGTCTTCCCGGTCAATGATCCGCTGACCGATTCCGTCGGCAACATCCTGCAGAAGCGTGATCGCAAGTCCTACGCGACCCTGAACCAGGTCGCTGGCGAATATCGCGGCATGTTCGTCGATGAACGTCTGATCGTGAACCTCGGCGTTCGCGCGCCCTTCTTCAAGCGCGAACTGAACCAGAACTGCTTCACCACGGCCGCCAACGGCAATGTGAACTGCGTCGCCAGTGGCGATGTCGCGGCTTATGCTCTGGCCAATCCGACCTTCGCCGCGCCGCAGCAGCGCGTCTACAAGTATGACAAGCTGCTGCCGAACGTCGGCGCGATCTTCAAGATCACGCCGGAAGTGAGCGTCGCGGGTAGCTATGCCGCCAACATCTCGGTTCCGGGCACCGACACGCTCTACAACTCGATCTTCCTGCCGGCGACCAACGCCGCATCGAAGCCGGTTGCCGAAACGTCGGACAGCTTCGACCTGGCCCTGCGCTACCAGAACAACATCGTTCAGGCGGCTGTCACCGGCTGGTACGCGAAGTACAAGAACCGTATCGCTTCGGCCTACAGCTTCGAATGCGATTGCTCGATCGACACCAACCTGGGTGGCGTGAAGAAGTATGGCATCGACGCCAACGTGTCCGTTCGCCCGATGGACGGCCTGCTGGTTTACGCATTTGGTTCTTGGATCGAATCCGAAATCGGTGCCGACGTCCAGACTGGCGCGAACAGCTTCGCAGCGACCAAGGGCAACCGCGAACGCAGCGCTCCGGGCTATCTGTGGGGCGGTCGCATTCAGGGTACGCTGGGTCCGGTTGATCTGGGCGCCCAGATCAAGCGCACCGGTTCGCGTTGGCTGAACGACATCAACACCTTCAAGGTGGCGGGTTACACCGTTGTCGACCTCGACCTGCGTTACAACCTGAAGGACATGGGTCTGGACAAGGCCTTCTTCCAGCTGAACGTGTCGAACCTGTTCGACAAGTTCTACATCGGTTCGTTCAGCGGCGGCCTGACCACCGCGTCGAGCACGAACGTCAACTTCGGTGCTCCGCGCGCCATCAGCGGCTCGCTGGTGATCGGCTTCTAAGCCAGACGCCGACAGGCAAAAAGGAAGGGAGGTGCGGAGCGGTCCGCGCCTCCCTTTTTCATGTCCTATTCGCCGCCGCCCGATTATGATCGGGGATAGGCTAGTGTGCGCTTTTCGATAGGATCAGGGCAGCGCAATAAAATGTCGAAATGTGCGGGAAATATGGGAAGTTAAGCGCCCGATTTCCTATTTTCGGGCGCTCGGCCGCTGCCTCAGTTCAGGCAGTCGTCCAGCCCGTCGCGCTGTACCACCGGGATGCGGGCGGAGATGCTGTTGCCATAGCGACGGGTGAAGCCGTGCGGGTCGATCGCCTCGCGCTTCTTGGGCAGCGGCAATACCGCCGCCAGCCGCGCCGCCTCGGCCCGGCTCAGCTTGCCCGCGCCATGGCCGAAATAGCGGATCGACCCGGCCTGGACGCCATAGGTGCCGATGCCGGTCTCCGCGACGTTCAGATAGACTTCCATGATCCGTCGCTTGCCCCAGATCGCCTCGATCAGCACGGTGAACCAGGCCTCGAAGCCCTTGCGGACGAAACCGCCACCCTGCCACAGGAAGACATTCTTCGCCGTCTGCTGGCTGATCGTGGAGCCGCCGCGAATGCGCCCGCCGCTGGCATTGTGGCGCATCGCCTGAGCGATCGCGACCGCGTCGAAGCCGTGATGGCTGCAGAAGCGGCTATCCTCCGCCGCGATCGCTGCGCGCGGCATGTCCGGATCGATCGCGTCCAGGCGCTTCCATTCCTTGGTGATGCCATTGGGGTCGAGCAGCATGGTGATCGTCACCGGCGGCGGCACGAAGCGATAGATGACAACGGTGCCGACCGACAGGCCGACAAAGCCGATGGCGACCTTGAGGGGGATGCTGATCCAGCGGGAGCGACGTTTCTGGGTGGAGGCAGGCTTGGGCGCGGCTTTGGCTTTTTTCATGGGCCACAAACTAGCGCCCCTGCGCGCCGCCGTCATCGATTCCTTCAGGCGGTTGCCAGGCTCGGCGTGCGGCCCCGGTTGATCAGCAGCACCAGCGCCGCGCCGATCAGGCACAGCACCCCGGCCGCGATGAAGGCGGGCATATAGCTTTGCCAGGCGGTGCGCGACAGGCCACCGGCCAGCGCTGCGCTCGCTGCGCCCAGCTGATGCCCGGCAAAGATCCAGCCGAACACGATATTCGCCTTTTCCGGGCCGAAGCGCTGCGCTGTCAGTTTCACCGTCGGCGGCACCGTCGCTACCCAGTCGAGACCATAGAAGATGGCGAACAGCGACAGGCTGTAGATCGAGAAGTCGCTGAACGGCAGGTAGAGGAGGGACAGGCCGCGCAGCCCATAATAGAAAAAGAGCAGCCAGCGATTGTCGTAGCGATCGCTGAGCCAGCCCGATGCCAGCGTGCCGGCAAAGTCGAACAGCCCCATCATCGCCAGCATCGACGCTGCGCCCACCGCCGCCAGCCCATAATCGCCGCACAGCGAGATGAAATGGGTCTGGACCAGGCCATTGGTGCTGGCGCCGCAGATGTAGAAGGAGAAGAAAAGGATCCAGAAGGTCGGCACCTTCGCCACGTCGCGCAGCACGATCAGCGGCGTCGCCAGCAACGCGCCCAGGCTCGCCGGCTGGGCAGGGACGGGCTGGATCGCCTGCTCGCCATAGGGGGGAAGGTTCAGGTCCGACGGCCGGTCGCGCATAAGCAGCATGACCGCTACGGCCGCGACCAGGATCGCGCCACACACCAGCAACATCGCCACGCGCCAGCCATAGCTGCCGGTCATGCTGGCCAGCAGCGGCAGGAAGGCAAGCTGGCCGGTCGCGGTGCTCGCCGACAGCAGCCCCATCACCAGTCCGCGCCGCTCGCTGAACCAGCGGGTGGCGACCGTCGCGCCCAGCACCATGGCTGTCAGGCCCGTGCCGACGCCGATCACCACGCCCCAGAGAAGGACGAGCTGCCACAATTGCGTCATGCCAAGCGACAGCAGCAGGCCGCCGATGACGATCGACAGCGAAATCAGCATCATCCGCCGCACGCCGAAGCGGTTCATGAAGGCCGCGGCAAAGGGCCCCATGCCGCCGAACAGCAGGAAACGGATCGCCAGTGCGCCTGAAATATCCGCCGCGCTCCAGCCAAATTCCTTTTGCAGGGGGACGATGAACACGCCCGGCGCGCCGACAGCGCCGGCCACCACCAGCATGGTGAGGAAGGTCGTACCCGCGACGGCCCAGCCATAATGGACATTGCGCGCGGCCAGGCGGCGGGCGAACATGGTGGACAGCATCGACTTCCCCTTGGATTGGCCCTTGGACTGGCCCCTGAACTGCTTTTTGAGCCGGAAAACGGACTGGCGTTAAATGATAGGTATCATATATAAGGTCAAGAGGCCAATTGGAGATGCAGGATCATGAAAGTCAGCCGTGAACAGGCCGAGCGCAATCGCGAGAAGGTGGTGGATGCCGCATCCCGCCTGTTTCGTGCCCGTGGTGTGGAGGGCGTCGGCATTGGTGAGGTGATGCGCGAATGCGGCCTTACCCACGGCGGATTCTACAATCAGTTCGAATCGAAGGAGGCGTTGGCGGCCGAAGCCTGTGCCACGTCGCTCGCGCGCGGCGCGGCCAAGTGGCGTCGCCTGTCGGCCGAGGATGGGCCGGATGCGATCACCGCCGATTATCTGAGTGCCCGTAACCGCGACGCGCCCGAAATCGGCTGCGCGCTGATCGCGCTCGGCCCGGACGCTGCGCGCAAGGGCGGACCGCTCGCCGCCGCCTTTCGCGAAGGGTTTGAGGATCTGACCGCCGCGTTGCAAAATGCCGGTATCGCCGATCGCGACGCGGCGCTCGCCCGCATGGCGCAACTGGTCGGCACGATGGTGCTGGCCCGCGCGGTGGACGATCCGGCGCTGTCGAAGGAATTGCTGGCGGCCAATCGCCGTGCCCTGGGTGTCGAGGCATGAGCGGCAGCGCCCGGTGGAGACCGATGGGGCAGGGGAATGTGGACGCGGTGGCGGTCATTTCCGACCGGGTCCATGGCGCCTATACGGAGAAGCCCGCCATTTATGCCGAACGGCTGCGCCTCTATCCGGCGGGTTGCTTCCTGCTGGAGCGGGATGGGGAGGCGCTGGGCTATCTCGTCACCCATCCCTGGGCCGGCGACCGGCCGCCGGCGCTCGACCAGTTGATCGGCGCGCTGCCGGACGCGCCCGATCGCTATTATCTCCACGACCTGGCGCTGCTGCCCGAAGCGCGCGGGACCGGCGCTGCTGCGGCGGCCGTGGACCTGGCCGTGGAACTGGCGCGTACCGCCGGCTTCGACCGCATCACCCTGACCGCCGTGAACGGCGCGGACGCCTTCTGGCGCCGACAGGGTTTCGTCGACGCGCCGGTTGCCGCCGACAGTTATGGCGCGGACAGCGTCTCGATGGTGCGGGTGCTCTAAGACGAAAAAAAAGCCCCGGATCGCTCCGGGGCTTCTTCTTTTTCCTGTGTCGCCGGATCAGGCGGCGGCGAAGCGTGCCATCTTTTCCAGCTTGCCGCCGGCGATGCGCATCATCGCCTTCTGCAGCTTCTCGAAGGCGCGAACCTCGATCTGGCGGACGCGCTCGCGCGACACGCCATAGACCTGGCTCAGTTCCTCAAGGGTCTTGGGCTCCTCGGCCAGGCGACGCTCGGCCAGGATATGCTTCTCGCGATCGTTGAGGTCGGTCATCGCCTCGACCAGCATCTCGTGACGCTGGGTGCGTTCCTGCTCCTCGGCGACCCGTTCGTCCTGCAGCGGATCGGTGTCCTGCAGCCAATCCTGCCACTGGCCATCGCCATCCTCGCGCATCGGCACGTTGAGCGAGGTATCGCCGCCCATCGCCATGCGACGGTTCATCGACACCACGTCATCTTCCGACACCCCCAGATCGGTCGCGATCTTGGTCACGTCCTCGGGGCGCAGATCGCCGTCCTCGAACGCCTCGATATTGTTCTTCATCCGGCGGAGGTTGAAGAACAGCTTCTTCTGCGACGCAGTGGTGCCCATCTTGACCAGGCTCCAGCTACGCAGGATGAATTCCTGGATCGACGCGCGAATCCACCACATGGCGTAGGTCGCCAGGCGGAAGCCGCGTTCGGCCTCGAACTTCTTCACGCCCTGCATCAGGCCGATATTGCCTTCGCTGATCAGTTCGCTGACCGGCAGGCCATAGCCGCGATAGCCCATGGCGATCTTCGCCACGAGACGCAGGTGAGAGGTGACGAGCTGGGCCGCCGCCTCGGGATCCTGATGTTCCTCGTAGCGCTTCGCGAGCATATATTCCTGCTCGGGGGTCAGCAGCGGAAACTTGCGAATTTCCGACAGATAGCGGTTGAGGCTGGCTTCACCGCCCAGCGCCGGAACCGCGGGGACATTGCTCCGATTGGCCATGTCACAATTCCTTCCCTTTACATGCGCGCCAGGCGGACCCGAAAGTGGCATCCGCTGGCCGCGCAAACTTGTCAGAACCTATACGTGAAGCTCGCTTAACAGTTCCTGCATATCTGCAGGCAGGGGACTGTCGAAAGCCAGGGGTTCCTCCGTCACAGGATGTATGAACCCCAGCCGTTTCGCGTGCAATGCCTGCCTTTTGAAACCCAGCGTTTCCAGTATTGATTTGAAACCTTTTCTGTCTCTACCGTAAACCGGGTCGCCGATCAAGGGGTGACCCAGATGTGCCATATGCACGCGAACCTGATGGGTGCGGCCGGTTTCCAGCCGGCATTCCACCATCGCAGCGCCGCGCAGGCGCTCCATCACGCGGTAATGGGTGACGGCATGTTTGCCGCGCCCTTCCCGATGAACCGCCATCTTCTTTCGATCAGCGTCTGACCGCCCGATCCAGGCATCGACCGTGCCGGACCCCGGCGCGGGAATGCCATAGACGATCGCGGCATAGAGCCGGTCGATACTGTGATCCTTGAACTGTCGGGCCAGGCCCTCATGGGCCTTGTCCGATTTAGCAACGACCAACAGGCCGGAAGTATCCTTGTCGATGCGATGAACGATGCCCGGACGCGCCACGCCGCCAATGCCGGATAACTGACCATCGCAATGATGCAACAGCGCATTGACCAGCGTGCCGTCCAGATTGCCGGCCGCCGGGTGGACCACCAGGCCCGCAGGCTTGTCCACCACGATCAGGTCGGCATCCTCATGCACGATGTCGAGCGGAATATCCTGCGCCACCGCGTCGAGCGCGACCGGCGCGGGCAGGGTGATGCTGTAATCCTGCCCCACCGCCACCTTCATCGACGGGTTGAGCGATCGACCGCCGGAGACGATCTGTCCCTCGACGATCAACGCCTTGATCCGCTCGCGCGACAGGTCGGGCAGCAGTTCGGCCAGTGCTCGATCGAGGCGCAAACCCGCCTGGGCTTCGCCTATCGTCGTTTCAATGATGGAAACCCCCGGAACCATTGCCTAGGGATGTAGGAATGAAGGCCGAAATTTCAAGGGTGCTGCTGGAACAAATCATGGCCCTGGCCGCGGCCGAGCCGGGGGAGGTCTGCGGCCTGTTGCTGGGGCAGGGCGCGCGCATCGACGCGATCCTGCCAGCGGCCAATGTCGCGCCTGACCCGGCCCGTCATTTCGAACTGGCGCCAGCCACCTTGCTGGACGCGCATCGGGCCGCGCGCCGGGGCGGACCGGCGGTGCTTGGTCATTATCATTCCCACCCATCGGGCGCTCCGATTCCGTCGGAAACGGACCGGGCCTGCGCCGCGCCGGACGGCGCCTTGTGGCTGATAGTCGGCGGGGGAACGGTGCGCGCATGGGTGGCCGGGCCGGACGGGGAGGGGGGCGTGGCCTTCGTGGAGGCGTTGCTCGACATAAGGTGATGCAAAGGGGGTGAGCCGGGCTTGCATCATCGGCTGGGGAAGCCTAGCCGGGAAGGTGTCTTTTCCCGTAAATCCGGCGGCCTCCATCTCCATGACCCATCCGATCGACAGCATCGAATTTGCCAGCCTTCTCTGCTCGCGCCTCTGCCATGACCTGCTGAGCCCCGTCGGGGCGCTCAACAATGGTCTGGAACTCATGGCCGACGAAACCGATCCGGACATGCGCCAGCGCTGCCTGGACCTGCTGGCCGATAGCGCCCGCACCTCGGCCAACAAGCTGAAATTCTTTCGCCTGGCCTTTGGTTCGGCGGGCGGCTTTGGCGATGCGGTGCCGCCGCATGAGGCGAAAGTCGCGATCGAGGGCATGTTCGCCTCGGGCCGGGTGAAGCTTGGCTGGATGGTCGAGGAACAGATGCTGGCCAAGCTCGCGGTCAAGGTGCTGCTCAATCTGGCGCTGATCGCCGGCGATGCGCTGGTGCGCGGCGGGCAGCTCGACATCGGCGCGGAGAAGCGGCCCGGCGTGACGGAGATCGTGGTGCGTGGCGAAGGGCCCAAGGTCATTCTCGATCCCGAACTGCGCGCGGCGCTGGCAGGAACCTTGCCGGCCGGTGGCCTGGCGTCGCGCACGGCGGCGGCCTGGATGGTGCGGGCGCTGGTGATGGAGGCTGGCGGCGAGATCGTGCTGTCGCCGCCGGGCGATTCGGTGCTGCTGTTCGGCGCCGCCATCCCTGACCGCGCAGAATAATTCGGGCTGGAATGAATCAGGGCAGCAGGGCGTGCAGGGCTGCGTCGTCCTGTCCCTCCAGTTCCAGCAACGCGGCATAGGGATCACCCGTCAGGCCGAGCAGCGCGGCAAAGGCGGGCTCGGTCTTCAGGCCGCGATGGCGCAAGGCCATGATCGCCTGCGCCAAAGCAGGGCCGCTTAGATCGAGCAGGCGCCGCTCGACACAGAAATGGCGCCAGCCATGTTGCTGCGCGACCGGCAAGGCCTGGCCGAAGATCTCGAATGGCCAGTCCCACGCGCGGAAGCGGACGATCATGGCATCAAGGTCGGGGCGCGCATGAACCGCAAAATCGGGGCGATCGCCGAAATGCTCGGTCAGCAAGGCGGCAAAGGCATCGAAATCCCGCACCTCGCAGACGATATCGATGTCGCTGTCCGGCAGGTCGAGGCCAAGCGGCGGCGTGCCCGCAACATGGGGATCATAGGGCGCCAATAACGTCAGGACGCCCGTGCGTTGCAGTGCTACGTCATGCGCGACGCGGCTCATGCCTCGCGCATTTCCGCTGCGATCGCCGTGACTAGGTCTGCGGCCGGCAAGGAACGGGTGAGGGGCGCACCCTGGCCTGCCCATTGCGCGCCATAGCCACCTTCGCCCTGGATCTTGGCGGCGGCGTTGAGCGCCTTCCCGGCGGCATAGGCGCGTGGATAGTCGGGGACGTCGCCACCATTTTCAGCGCCCCATTGGGTGAAGCGATTGGCAAGGCAGCGGGCCGGGCGGCCGGAAATGGCGCGGGTCATGACCGTGTGCAGGGCGGCTGGGCTGGCAAGGGCAGCGCGATAGGCGGCGTCGGCGCTGCTTTCCGGGCAGGCGATGAACGCCGTGCCCAGTTGCGCCGCCACCGCGCCCAGGTCGAGCGCGGCGCGGACGCCCCGTCCGTCCATGATGCCGCCGGCGGCGATCACCGGCAAGCCGGCCTTCTCCACCAGCAGGCGGGTCAGCGCGAAGGTGCCGAGCATTGCATCGGGCGCATCGGGATCGAACATGCCGCGATGGCCGCCGGCTTCAAATCCCTGCGCCACCAGAACATTGATGCCGGCAGTGCGGGCGGCGACCGCCTCGTCCAAATTGGTGACGGATGCGAGCAGCAGGCAACCCGCCTGCTTGAGCGCCGCGATTTGGGCCGCGCCAGGCAGCTCGAAATGGAAGCTGATCACGCGCGGGCGCGCTTCGACCAGCAGGTCGAGCATCGCCGGGTCTTCGGCAAAGCTGCGATAGATGGTCTCCAGGCGGGTGGGTGGTGCCGCATCCTGCGCGGCAAAGAGCGGTGCCAGCGCCGCCAGCCACGCTTGTTCCTCAGCCGGACGAACGCGGGGCGGCGCATGGACGAACAGATTGACGTTGAACGGTCGGTCAGTGAGTGCGCGTGTTGCCGCAATCATGGCGCGGGCGCCCGCCGCATCGGTTGCGCCCACGGCGATCGATCCCAGCGCCCCGGCATTGCTGACGGCGGCGGCCATCGCCGGCGTGGATACGCCCGCCATCGGCGCTTGGATCAGGGGAAGGGAAAGGTCTAGCGCGTCGATCGGGTTCATGCAGATCATGTGGGCGGTGGCGATCGATCCTGCAACAGGGGGATCAGACGTCGTCGGTGCCCATCGGGCCGCCTTCGCCTTCCATGCGGTTGATTGCGCGCACGTCGCGTGCGGTGAATTTCAGCCGAACGCCAGCGCCCTGTTCGCCATCCTCCGGCAGGAAGACGGCGCCGCCCTGTTCCAGTATCAGGCGCAGTCGTGCCTTGGCATCGTCACCCGGATCGGCGCGGCCGGCTTCGAAATCGGCCAGCATCGGCGTATCGATCCCCGCAAGGCGAGCGACATGATCACGCGGCCATTCCACCAGGGCGCGGGCGGCGCGGGCAAGCTTTCCGCTGATCTGCAAGGCGAGTCTCCCTTCGTCGATGCGTGGTGCCGGAATAGAACAGCACGCCTGCTGCGCCGCAACGGAAAAGGCCCGGCCGCTTGCGCGACCGGGCCCGTCCTCCAGCAACCTGTGAAAGGATCAGGCGCTGTAATACATGTCGAATTCGACCGGCGAGGGCGCCATTTCCCAGCGATACACTTCGGGCCACTTCAGTTCGATATAGGCATCGATCTGGTCCTTGGTGAACACGTCGCCCTTGAGCAGGAACTCATAATCGGCTTCGAGGCTGTTCAGCGCTTCACGCAGCGAACCGCAGACGGTCGGCACCTGGCTCAGCTCTTCGGGCGGCAGGTCATAGAGATTCTTGTCCATCGCGGCGCCCGGATGGATCTTGTTCTCGATGCCGTCGAGGCCGGCCATCAGCAGCGCGGCGTAGCAGAGATAGGGGTTGGCCATCGCGTCGGGGAAGCGGAATTCCACGCGCTTCGCCTTGGCACCGGCGCCGTAGGGAATACGGCAGGAGGCCGAACGGTTGCGGGCCGAATAGGCCAGCAGAACCGGGGCTTCGAAGCCCGGCACCAGACGCTTGTAGCTGTTGGTGGTCGGGTTGGTGAAGGCGTTGAGGGCCTTGGCGTGCTTGATGACGCCGCCGATGAAGTAGAGGCAGGTGTCGGACAGGCCGGCATAGCCTTCGCCCGCGAACAGCGGCTTGCCGCCTTCCCAGATCGACATGTGGGTGTGCATGCCCGAACCGTTGTCCTGTGCGATCGGCTTGGGCATGAAGGTCGCGGTCTTGCCATAGGCCTGGGCGACCATCTGCACGACATACTTGTAGATCTGCATGCGGTCAGCGGTCTGGACCAGCGTACCGAAGGTCAGGCCCAGTTCGTGCTGCGCGGCGGCGACTTCATGATGATGCTTGTCGCAGGGCAGGCCCATTTCGAGCATGGTCGACACCATTTCGGCGCGGATGTCGGTGCAGGGATCGACCGGCGCGACGGGGAAATAACCGCCCTTGGCGCGCGGACGGTGGCCCAGGTTGCCGCCTTCATATTCCTTGCCGGTGTTGGTCGGCAGCTCGATGTCGTCGATCTTGTAGTAGCTCTGCGAGTAATCATTCTCGAAGCGCACATCGTCGAACATGAAGAATTCGGCTTCCGGGCCGACATAGATGGTGTCGCCGAAACCGGCCGACTTGACGAACGCCTCGGCGCGCTTGGCGCACGAACGCGGGTCACGGGCATAGAGTTCGCCGGTGTCGGGCTCGACAATGTCGCAGAAGATGATCAGCATCGGGGTGGCGCTGAACGGATCGACATAGACGGCGTCCAGGTCGGGCTTCAGGATCATGTCCGACTCGTTGATCGCCTTCCAGCCTTCGATCGACGAACCGTCGAACATCAGGCCCTGGGTCAGCTCATCTTCGCCGAGGACCGAAGACACCATGGTCAGGTGCTGCCACTTGCCCTTGGGATCGGTGAAACGGACATCGACCCACTCGATTTCCTTTTCTTCGATCATCTTCAGGATATCTTTTGGCGTGTTGGCCATGTGCAGTTGCCCTTCTCTATGGATACCCCCCCGAAGGGGTCGTTGAAGCCTGTGTCCGCCGAACCCCTGTCCGCCGGCTAGAACCTGTCGAAAATCAGATGGCGTCGCTGTCGCGTTCGCCGGTGCGGATGCGCACCGCGCCCTCGATGGCGGAAATGAAGATCTTGCCGTCGCCGATGCGGCCGGTCTGGGCGGCGCTGCAGATCGCTTCGACGACCCGGTCGGCTAGAGCGTCGTCGACGACGACCTCCAGCTTCACCTTGGGCAGGAAGTCGACGACATATTCGGCGCCGCGATAGAGTTCGGTATGGCCCTTCTGGCGGCCGAAGCCCTTCGCCTCGGTGACGGTGATGCCGGACACGCCCACTTCGTGCAGCGCTTCCTTCACCTCGTCCAGCTTGAACGGCTTGATGATCGCCTCGATCTTCTTCATCACTTAATCCCAACCCATGACGCACGAACGGACGCGGGTTGGCCCCGCATCCTTCAACCTTCAAGCGACGATCATCATGCCCCCCGAGGCAAGCGCCGTCTCCCTTAACAATCAATTACCGTGCCAAGTGGCGAATCGCTAGGCCTGCTTTCGGCGATGCAGCAATCTTTGTCCATATTGCCCGGATTCCGGGCAATATCATGTCATTCTGCCTGTTTTTTGGGCAGTGGTTGAACGGCCCGTCATGCAAAAGGCCCGCCCCGTCGACGCCGGTCAGTTATGACCCCGATGGCATGAACGGAGCGGGCCTTTGGGACCGCCATGAGCAGGCAGAAATCAGCGCACGTAGGGCGGGCAGTCGAGGCCGGTCGGGCTCTTGGTAAAGATTTCGCAGCCGGTTTCGGTGATGCCGATGCTGTGTTCGAACTGGGCCGACAGGGTGCGGTCGCGCGTCACCGCCGTCCAGCCATCATCCAGCATCTTCACGCCGGGCTTGCCGATGTTGATCATCGGCTCGATCGTGAAGAACATGCCGGGCTTCAGCTCCGGACCGGTGCCGGGGCGGCCGACATGGACCACTTCGGGACTGTCATGGAAGACGCGGCCCAGACCATGGCCACAGAAATCGCGGACCACCCCGTAACGATGCTTTTCGGCATGGCGCTGGATGACATGGCCGATGTCGCCCAGATGATTGCCGGGCTTGGCCTGCTCGATGCCGAGCATCAGGCATTCATAGGTGATCTCGACCAGCCGTTTCGCCTTGATCGGGGCGTCGCCGGCGATGAACATGCGGCTGGTGTCGCCGTGCCAGCCATCGACCAGCGGGGTAACGTCGATATTGAGAATATCGCCGTCCTTGAGCTTATAGTCGCCCGGAATGCCATGGCAGATGACATTGTTGAGCGAGATGCAGCAGCTGTGCGTATAGCCGCGATAGCCCAGGGTCGCCGGCACGCCGCCGCCGTCCAGCGTCATGCGGCGGACGATGTCGTCCAGTTCGCCGGTGGTCACGCCCGGCACCACATGGGGGACCAGCGCGTCGAGGATCTCGGCGGCCAGCCGGCCGGCCTTGCGCATGCCGTCGAAACCGGCCGCGTCATAGAGCTTGATCGCGGTAGAGCGGGAAACCGGCGCGTCGGCCGTCATCGTCATATATTCGGTCATGTGGTTGATATAGACCCTGCGATCCGGCATTGCGAGTGTCTTCGCTCAGCCCCGCGGTCGCTATCAGGAAAAGAGAAACGGACATGGTGATGGAAGGCGGATGCGCCTGTGGTGAGGTGCGCTATCGGGTCGATGCCGACCCCATCTTCGTCAACAACTGCCATTGTAGCCTGTGTCAGCGACAGAGCGGCGCGGCGTCTGCGGTCAACGCCTTTGTCGAGGTCGATCATCTCCATCTCCTGTCCGGTGACCTCAGCGAACATGTCGTCCCCACCGGCAGCGGCAAGACCCAGGTGATCGTGCGCTGCGCCAACTGCGGCACGGCGGTCTGGAGCTTCTATCCCCGTCTCGGCCGGGCGGGCGCTGCGATCCGCGTCGGCACGCTGGATGATCGCGCGGCGATACGGCCCGATGCCGCGATCTTCGTGGCCGATCGGTCGGACTGGACTGCCTTGCCGGCCGACGTGCCGGTCTTCGAGGCGAGCTACAAGCCGGCGGACATCCTGCCGCCCGATCGGCTGGCCCGGCTGATGGCGCTTGCCGCCCGCGCGGAGCCGCTGGCATGAGCGACCGTATCTGGACCGCCGCCGTGATCGTGATCGGCGATGAAATCCTGTCCGGCCGCATCCAGGACAAGAATGTCGCGCAGATCGCCACCTGGCTCAATGTCCAGGGCATCCGCCTGCGCGAGGTGCGGGTGGTGCCCGATGTGCAGGACGCGATCGTCGAGGCGGTCAACATATTGCGTGCCCGCAACGACTATCTCTTCACCACCGGCGGCATCGGCCCGACCCATGACGACATCACGGTGGACGCGATCGCGGCGGCGCTGGGCGTCGGCGTCGAGATCCATCCGGAGGCGCGGGCGATATTGGAGCGCTATTATGTCACGCGTGGGGGCCTTACCGACGCGCGGCTGCGCATGGCGCGGGTGCCGGCGGGCGCCGACCTCATCGAAAACCGGATGTCGGGCGCGCCGGGCATTCGCCACGGCAATGTCTTCATCATGGCCGGGGTGCCGCACATCACCGCCGGCATGCTCGACAGCCTGACCGGGACGCTGGAAGGCGGCTTGCCAGTCCTCTCCGCGACGATCGGCTGCTGGGTCGCGGAAAGCGAGATTGCCGACCTGCTCGGCGCCACCGAGCGCGCCCATGACGGCGTCCAGATCGGCAGCTACCCCTTCTTCCGCGAAGGGCGCACCGGCGCCAATTTCGTCATCCGCTCGACCGACCAAGCGGTGCTGGATGCGTGCGTCGCGGACCTCAGCGCCGCGTTGATGGAGGGGGGCTGGCCTCCGGTGTCTGGCGGCATCTAGCCAAGAAACATTCGTTGCGGTGACAAGAAAGGCTGGCGGCGGTACAGCGCAGTTCCACTTCTAAAAGAGAATTCTGCATGCTTACCGCGCGAACCTACAGTGTCACGATAGCGCGCAACTGGCGCGAGCTTTACGAAGAGATCTGGCAGCCGGAGATATTCCCGAAATGGGCATCGGGCCTGACCGAGGCCGATCTGCGCAGGGGCGGCACCGGATGGATTGCCGACGGTCCCGATGGGCCGATCGTCGTTCGCTTCACGCCGCACAATGAATTTGGCGTGATGGACCATTTCGTCGAGACCGGTGATGGCCGGGAGGTTCATGTCCCGCTGCGCGTCATTGAGAATGGGGATGGGGCAGAGGTGATGCTGACGCTTTTTCGCCAGCCCGGTATGAGCGACGAGGATTTTGCGCGCGACGCCAAGTGGATTACCCGCGAT
Source organism: Sphingobium sp. BHU LFT2 (assembly GCF_018604485.1). Classification (NCBI taxonomy): domain Bacteria; kingdom Pseudomonadati; phylum Pseudomonadota; class Alphaproteobacteria; order Sphingomonadales; family Sphingobiaceae; genus Sphingobium; species Sphingobium sp. BHU LFT2. The sequence goes on along the minus strand of NZ_JAFCGW010000004.1, from coordinate 27,360 downwards.
CTGCGCGCGCTGCGCGATTATGCAAAGACGCTGGGCTAAGGGCTGATTTCGATCTCAGCCAGGCGGCTCAGCTTTCGGGCCGGGTCCAGATCCAACTGCCGCCGATCAGCGCTGCGGCCAGCGGGATCAGATACCAGGGGAAGGGGGAGAAGATCAGCGCCAGGATCGCGCTGAAGGCAAAGGCGCCGAGCGCGGCCTTCTTGCCCCTCCGGCTGATCGCGCCGCGTTCGCGCCAGCGGCGGATATGCGGACCGAAATGCTTGTGATCCAGCAGCTTTGCCTCCAGTTCCGGGCTGGAGCGGGCAAAGCAATAGGCCGCGAGGATCATGAAAGGGACGGTCGGCAGCAGCGGCAGGAAGGCGCCCAGCGTGCCCAATCCGATCGAGAGGAAGCCGGCAATGAGATAGAGATGGCGCCGCACCCGTCGATCCCGTCTGGAATGGGCCGATGCGGCCCGGTCTGTCCTGTCTATGCTATTGATTTGCAGGAACGCAATTGCCTTTCGTCGCGCGCCTTTTGTCAGGCGGCCGGCAGGCGCAGTCGGACCAGCAGCCCGCCCAGATCCTCGCTCTCCTCCAGCGCCACCGACCCGCCATAGATTTCGGCGACATCGCGGACGATGGCGAGGCCAAGGCCAGTGCCGGGCTTGCCCGAATCGAGCCGCACGCCGCGATCGAAGATGCGCACCCGGTCGGCCTCGGGGATGCCCATGCCATCATCCTCGACCATGATCTCGACCATCGCGCCAACCCGGCTGACCGTCGCGAACACGCTGCCGCCGCCATATTTGGCGGCATTCTCGACCAGATTGCCCAGCATTTCGTCCAGATCCTGCCGCTCGACGCGGACTGCCGCATGCTTGTCGCCGTCCATGTCGACCCGCGCATCCTGATAGAGATGGCGCACCGCGCGCTCGACCGCCTCCAGGCTGGCCCAGACCTCAGCCCGGCTCTGCGCTGCGCCGCGCCGGCCGACGGCGCGGGCGCGGGCGAGGTGATGGTCGACCTGGCGCCGCATCGTCGTCGCCTCGCGCACAACCGTTTCGCCCAGGTCCGGCGCATTGGCGGTCGCGGCGTTCATGATGACGGTCAGCGGCGTCTTGAGCGCATGGGCGAGGTTGCCGGCATGGGTGCGCGCTTCCTCTGCCTGCCGCTCATTATGGGCGAGCAGCGCGTTCAGTTCCTCGACCATCGGCAGCACTTCGGCGGGCATGGGTTCGGTCACCCGGCTCTTGTCGCCATCGCGCATCTTGATGATTTCCAGCCGCACCTTGCGCAGCGGCCGCAGGCCATAGATGGTCTGCAAGGTAGCGAGCACGATCAGGCCCAGCGCCAGCAGCGCGAAGCTCTTGAACAGGGTGGATCGCAGCGTCTTGATCTGGCCATCAAGGCCCTGGCGGGCCTGTGCCACCATGAACATCCAGCGCGCATCGGAACCGGGCAGGATGACGCTGCGCTCCATGACGCGCAGATCCTCGCCGGGAAACTGCTTGCTGTCATAGACATGGAAATTGCGGTCGGCATGGTCGCCCGGCACCTTGAGCGCCCGGTCCCACAGCGATCGCGACCGCCAATCCTCATGCCCCTTGGCGCTGATCTGGTAATAGAGGCCGCTATTGGGTTCCAGGAAGCGCTGGTCGGCCAGTTCGCGGTTGAACAGCACTTCGCCGTCCGGGCCGATCTCGGCCGCCGCGATCATCGCCGTCAGCACATAATTCATGCCGTCGTCGAAATTGCGCGTCACCGCGTCCGACAGCACCCGGTCGAGCGCGACGCCGCCGCCCAGCAGCAGCACGCTGATCCACAGCGCGGCAATGCCGATCATGCGGCGGCTGATCGACCCGGTGGACCGGACGGGGGAGGGCGACGGGCTGGCCATGCAAAATGATCCTACACCCGTTCACTGCTGGCGCAGCCGAGAAACATGGCCGATGGGTCGGACCTGTTCGCCTGTCGACTTCGCCCGCAGCGAACGGAGGCGGATGGGGCGCGGATCAGCGCCCCGGCTCGTCCAAGCTGTAGCCAAGGCCGCGGATGGTGGTGATGACGTCGGCGCCGAGTTTCTTGCGGATGCGCGTCACGAACACTTCGATCGTGTTGGAATCGCGATCGAAATCCTGGTCGTAAATATGCTCGATCAGCTCGGTGCGGCTGACCACCTTGCCCTTGTGGTGGAGCAGATAGGACAGGAGCTTATATTCCTGCGCCGTCAGCTTCACCGGATCGCCCTTCAGCGTCACCTTGCCCGAACGGGTGTCGAGGCGGACGTCGCCGGCGATCAGTTCGCTCGAGGCATTGCCGCTGGCACGGCGGATGAGCGCGCGCAGGCGGGCGATCAGTTCCTCGCTCTGGAAGGGCTTGGCCAGATAATCGTCGGCGCCGGCATCGAGGCCGGCAACCTTGTCCGACCAGCTGTCGCGCGCGGTCAGCACCAGCACCGGGAAGCTGCGCCCTTCCTTGCGCCAGCGATCAAGCACGGTCAGGCCGTCGATCGTCGGCAGGCCCAGGTCCAGGACCACGGCGTCATAATTTTCGGTCGAGCCGAGGAAATGGCCATCCTCGCCATCGGTGGCGAGGTCGACGGCATAGCCGGCACCTTCCAGCGTGTTCCTGAGCTGCTGGCCCAGACTCGGTTCATCCTCGACGATCAGCAGGCGCATAGGGTTCCGTTTCTTGTTATCGACGCAATGGGTTTGGCCGGCACGCGGTCAGCGTGCCCAGCCGATGATATCGCCTGTCCGGCCGTCGGCATCAACCCACATCACCTTGCCGTCCTTCACATATTTCAGGCGATAGCGATTGGTGGAAGGGTTGAACTCGCTGCCGACATAGGTGGCACCGCCCACCTGGGCGTCGACCCGGCGCTTGATCATCGAAAAGGGCATGACCTGGCCGTCCAGCATCGCGCGGCGCGCGGCATCCTGCTCGTCACGGCGGCCACCGGCCTCTGCGACCGGTGTCATCAGGGACAGGGCCAGTAGGGCGCCCAGTCCGGCAGTCAGGCTTTTGGCGATCATTGTCATGGGCATGGCATAGGCGAAGCGCATTGAACAGGTGGTGAATGACCGGTCATTCCGCGCTGGAAAGGAGCGGCCGGGCGAATTAGGCTTGCCAGCCATGGAGAATGAAGATGACAGGCCCGTAACCGATGCGCCCTTGTGGCGCTCCGTTCCGCGCTGGTGGCGCAGCCATGTGATCCGCGGGATCGATCATCAGGCGGTGCTCGAAAGGGTCCGGGCCGATGATGGCTGGACCCCGTCCTACGCCTTCATGATCCTGATGTCGGCGGGCATTGCGGTGCTCGGCCTGCTGCTCTCCTCGCCGGCCGTGGTGATCGGCGCGATGCTGATCTCGCCGCTGATGGGGCCGATCGTCGGGCTGGGCTTTGGCCTCGCCATGACCGACGCGCGTGAAATCCGCCGGACGATCGTCGCGCTGGCGGGCGGGGCGCTGGTGGCGATCGCGTTCACGGCCTTCATCGTCCTGCTGTCGCCGTTGCAGACGGTGACCAGTGAAATCGCCGCGCGCACCCGGCCCAATCTGTTCGACCTGATGGTCGCGCTCTTTTCCGCGCTGGCGGGCGCCTATGCGATGATTCGCGGCAAGGCGGGGACGATCGTCGGCGTCGCGATCGCCACCGCGCTGATGCCGCCGCTGGCAACGGTGGGCTTTGGACTGGCGACGCTCAATGCGACGGTCGCGGGCGGTGCCTTCCTGCTCTTCTTCACCAATTTCGTGACGATCGCCCTGGCCGCGGCGATCATGGCGCGCCTCTATGGCTTTGGCCGGCGCCTGTCGCCCAGCCAGAGCTGGCTGCAAACTGTCTTCATCGGTGCCATCTTCCTGGCGCTGGCAGTGCCGCTCGGCCTGTCGCTCGGCCAGATCGCCTGGGAAGCGCGGGCCGCCCGCGATGCCCGCGACGTCATCCGGCGCGAATTTCCCGATGGCGCCCGGATCGCACAGCTCGACCTGGATTTCGCCGCCAGGCCGCTTGCCGTGACCGCCAGCGTCCTCACCAGCCATTATGAGCGCGACGCGTCCGCGCGGGCCGGCCATATTCTGGGCGACATGCTGGGCAAGCCGGTGTCGTTGGATATCGAACAGATCCGGGTGGGTGAGGGGACGGATGCCGACAATGCCCAGCTGCTCGCCGCCCAGACCGCCCGGCGTGAGGTGCAGGGCCAGGTCGATCGCCTGACCGACCGGCTGGCATTGGTCGCGGGGGTCAATCCCGATGCGGTGACTGTCGATACAGCGCGCAAACGGGCGGTGGTGCGGGCGCGGGCTTTGCCGGATGCGGGCCTTGGCGCCTACTGGGCGCTGGAGCGGCGGGCGGCGGCGGCAACGCCCGGCTGGGCGATAGAGATTACGCCGCCGACCCTGCCGCTGCCGTCGCTGGCACTGGATGATGAAGGGGCCGTGACGGACAAGGATCGGCTGGCGCTCGTCCTGTGGGCGGCGCAGCGCACCGGCCTGCCGATCGACCTGTCGATCAAGGGGGAGGGGCATGAGGGGCTGCTCAAGCCCTTTGCCGATCGCGGCATCGACGCGCGGCTGGTCAAAGGCGCCAGCGCGGACCTTGCGGTGCCGCACTGGCGCGTCGAGGAATGACGGCTTAGCGTTCCAGCGCGTACTGGACCGTCAGGCTGATCGATGCGCTGACCTGGCCGGGTTCCACCGGGGTCGGCGCGGCGTCGGCCTTGAAGCGGGCGGCCATCAGCGGCATCGGCGCATTGCCGCCGCTGCTGCTTTCCGAGATCGAGACCAGCCGGGCCGAGCGATAGCCCGCCGCCTGGGCATAGAAATCGGCCTGGGCCTTGGCGGTCTTGAGCGCGGTGGCGCGGGCCTGGGCCTGCAGCGGGCTCGGATTCTCGACCGAGAAGCTGGGCCCGTTGATGTTGGTCGCGCCAGCCTGCACCAGCGTATCGAGCAGCGCGCCAACCTTCTTCACGTCGCGCACCTTGACGCTCAACTGGTTCGACGCCTCATAGCCCAGGAAACGCGGACCGGACGGCTGGCCGTCGCGATTGCTGTAATCATATTGGGCGTTGAGGTTGATGCCGCTGGTTTGGATGTCGGTCTTGGCGATGCCGGCCTTGGCCAGCGCCGCGATCAGCCCGTCCATCTTGGCGGCATTGTCCTTCATCGCTTGGGCCGCGGTCGGGGCCTTGGTCTGGACGCCGGTGCCGATGGTCGCGACGTCAGGTGCGGCCTCGACGCTTTCGGTGACGTTCAACGTCACCACCGGCGCGGTCTCGGCGATGGTGACGCTGGTCTGGGCAACAGCCGCGACAGGCAGTGCGGCGGCGCCGAGCGCCATCAGGGCGAGGGCGGATTTCATGGACATGGTCTCCTCTGTAAGTCCTGCACCCGTTTTTGGCCGGGGTGCGATGAATGGACGCTGTCCTGCGTTGAAAGCCGTCCGACAGCTTTCCGGTTCCACTCTTGCCCCGACGCCCGATAGGCCCTAGCTGCACCGCCATGGCAGCACCCATTCTCTCCTTCGAAAATCTCGGCCTCTCGCAGGGCAGCCACTGGCTGTTCCGGCATATCGACATCCATGTCGGCCAGCGCGACCGGCTGGCGTTGATCGGGCGCAACGGCGCGGGCAAGACCACCTTGCTCAAGCTGATCGGCGGCCAGATCGAGGCGGATGAGGGCATTCGTTCGGTGCAGCCGGGCGCGCGGGTGGTGACGCTGGAACAGGATCCGGACGTCAGCGCCTTCAAGACGCTGCATGATTTCGCGCTGGCCGGCGCATTCGCGCCGCCCGCCCATGAGGTCGAGGCAATCGCCGACCAGCTGGGCATCGACCTGTCGCGCGAGGCCGCGACCGCGAGCGGCGGTGAGCGCCGCCGCGCCGCGATCGCCCGCGCCTTGGCCAGCGAACCCGACCTGCTGCTGCTGGACGAGCCGACCAACCATCTGGATATCGCGGCGATCGACTGGCTGGAAAGCTGGCTCGCCCGCTATACCGGCGCCTTCATCGTCATCAGCCATGACCGCGCCTTCCTGACCCGCCTGACCCGCCAGACGCTGTGGCTCGACCGTGGCCAGATGCGCCGCAACGAGATCGGCTTCGGCGGTTTCGAGGACTGGATGGAAGCGGTCTATGCCGAAGAGGCGCGCGCCGCCGAGAAGCTGGACGCCAAGCTCAAGATCGAGGCGCACTGGCTGGAGCGCGGCGTGACCGCCCGGCGCAAGCGCAACCAGGGGCGCCTCGCCAAGCTGTGGGAGATGCGCGCCCAGCGTGCCGCGATGCAGGGGCCGCAAGGCACCGCCAAGATCGCGGTGGCGAGCGACGACAGCAAGACGAAGAGCGTCATCAAGGCCGAGCATGTCACCAAGACATTTGGTGATCGGACCATCATCAACGACTTCAGCCTGCGGGTGCAGCGCGGCGACCGGATCGGCATCGTCGGCGGCAATGGCGCGGGCAAGTCGACTTTGCTGAAGCTGCTGACCGGCGAACTGGCGCCCGACAGCGGCGCGGTGACGCTGGCCAAGACGCTGGACATGATCTTCATCGACCAGCAGCGCAGCCTGATGCAGGGCGACAAGAGCGTGCGCGACGTGCTGGCCGAGGGCGGCGACTGGATCGATGTGCGCGGCGTGCGCAAGCATGTCCATGGCTATCTCAAGGACTTCCTGTTCGATCCCTCGCTGGCGGAGGCGAAGGTCGGCACCCTGTCGGGTGGCGAGCGTTCGCGTCTGCTGTTCGCGCGCGAATTTGCCCGCGAATCCAACCTGCTGGTACTGGACGAACCGACCAACGACCTTGACCTCGAAACGCTCGACCTGCTGCAGGAAGTGATCGCGGACTATGATGGCACGGTGCTGATCGTCAGCCATGACCGCGACTTCCTCGACCGCACCGTCACCGTGACGCTCGGCCTCGACGGATCGGGCAAGGTCGATGTGATCGTCGGCGGCTATGCCGACTGGATCGCCAAGCGCGATCCGCGCCGTGCGCCCAAGGCGGAGAAGAAGGAGGCTGCGGCCCCGCCGCCGCCCAAGCCGACCTCGACCAAGCTGACCTACAAGGACCAGCGCGACCTCGACCTGCTGCCCAAGAAGATCGAGGAACTGGAAGCGGCGATCGCCCGCGACGAGGAGGCGCTGGCCGACCCGGCGCTTTATACCCGCGACCCGAAGAAATTCGCGGCGCTGACGGCTGCGATCGAGAGGGCGCGGGCGGAGAAGGACGCGGCCGAGGAACGCTGGCTGGAACTGGCGGAGAAGGCCGAGGGCTTGGGCTGAGCCCCTTGCGCTGTCCCCTGCATCTGATAGCCAACGGGCTGGATGATCTGACAGGGGGCTCCATCATATGACCACGCCGCGCGTCGAGCCGCCACGGCCGCATCATGCCGTCCATTATGTCAACCGGGTCGGCTGGCTGCGCGCGGCCGTGCTGGGCGCCAATGACGGCATCGTGTCGACCGCCAGCCTGATGACCGGGATCGCCGCATCGGGCGCGACGGGCGAGTCCATCCTGCTGTCCGGCATCGCCGCGCTGGTTGCTGGCGCCATGTCGATGGCTGCGGGCGAATATGTGTCGGTGAGCGCCCAGTCGGATACCGAGCGGGCCGATCTTGCCAAGGAAAAGAAGGCGCTGGCGACGCAGCCTCATGCCGAATGGGAGGAATTGCGCGACATTTATGTCGAGCGCGGGCTGGACCAAGACTTGGCTGGGCAGGTGGCTACCCAGTTGATGGCGACCGATCCGCTGGGCGCCCATGCCCGCGACGAGCTTGGCATTTCCGACCTCAGCACGCCGCGGCCGGTACAGGCGGGGCTGGCCTCGGCAGCGAGCTTCGCCTGTGGCGCGGCGCCGCCGGTGGTCGCCGCAGCCATCGCGCCGTCGCTGGCCGGGATCAGCGTCGTGCCGGTGTCGCTGCTCTGCCTGTTGCTGCTGGGCTATGTCGGGGCGCGGCTGGGCGGGGCGCGACCGGGGCGGTCGATGCTGCGTACCTTCTTCTGGGGCGCGCTGGCGATGGCTGTGACGGCGGCGGCGGGGCATCTTTTCGGCGCCGCCATATGATGGCAAGGTCCGCCGCCTGATATCCTAGGGAGACGATGCATGACCGCAATCCAGCAGATACCGCTCAAGACCATCAAGGGTGCCGACGCGACCCTGGCCGATTATGCCGGCAAGGTCGTGCTTGCGGTCAATGTCGCCTCCAAATGCGGGCTGACGCCGCAATATGAGGGGCTGGAAAAGCTCTATGCCGATTATCGGGACAAGGGGTTGGTGGTCGCGGGCTTCCCGGCCAATGATTTCGGCGCCCAGGAACCGGGCAGCAATGACGAGATCGCCACCTTCTGCACCACCAATTTCGGCGTCGATTTCCCGATGTTCGAGAAGATCGTGGTCAGCGGGCCGGACAAGCATCCGCTTTATGCCGCTCTGACGAGCGCCCTGCCGGAGGCACGGGGCGATGGCGACAGCTTCCGCGAGCGCCTCAAGGGCTTTGGCATGACGCCCAATCCGGTGCCGGAAATCCTGTGGAATTTCGAGAAGTTCGTGATTGCCAAGGATGGTAGCGTCGCGGCCCGTTTCGCGCCGACGACGGCACCCGACGATCCGGCGCTGGTTGCTGCGATCGAAGCCGAACTGGCAAAATAAGCGTCCGACGGGTGGCGTGTCTGCGCGCGCCACCCGTTTTATTCTGCAGCCGTCCCAGAGCGGTGCATTTTTCCTTTGTTTCGGTGAAGTTACGAACCCATGCGACAGACTATTGTGAAGGCGGCGCTGTGCGGCGCGATGCTGCTGGCGACCACGGCGCAGGCGGCACTGAGTCCGGCCGAACAGAAGATCGGCGCCAGCGTCGATGCCGGCCATGAGCCCGCGATCGCCCTCCTCGAAAAGATCGTGAACCAGAATAGCGGGTCGATGAATGTCGCCGGCGTCAAGGCGGTGGCCGATATGCTGCGTCCCGAGTTCGAGGCGCTGGGCTTCACCGTTAGCTGGAAACCGATGGATCAGGTCAAGCGTGCCGGCCATTTTATCGCCGTGCATAAGGGCAAGGCGGGCACGACGAAGATGCTGCTGATCGGCCATCTCGACACGGTGTTCGAGCCGGACTCGCCGTTCCAGACCTTCAAGCGCGAGGGCGACTGGGCATCGGGGCCGGGTGTGTCCGACGACAAGGGCGGGGTGGTGACGATGCTGCTGGCCCTGAAGGCGATGCAGGCGGCGGGCACACTCAAGAACGCCAATATCGAGGTGGTGCTGACCGGTGACGAGGAGGATTCGGGTGATCCGGTCTCGATCTCGCGCGCTGACCTGATCGCGGCCGGCAAGCGCGCCGACGTCGCGCTCGATTTCGAGGGGCTGAGCCGCGAGGATGGCAAGGATATGGGCTCGATCGCGCGCCGCTCCTCCAACAGTTGGACGCTGACCACCAGCGGCAAGTCGGCGCATAGTTCGGGCATCTTCTCGGCCGCGGCCGGTGATGGCGCCGTCTATGAAATGGCGCGGATCATCACCGCTTTCCGCAAGGAATTGCCGGAACCCAACCTGACCTTCAATGTCGGCCTGATCGGCGGCGGCCAGAGCGCGGACGTCGACAAGGATGGCGTGCGCATCGCCGTGACCGGCAAGACCAACATCATCCCGCCGATCGCCGTCGCCAAGGGCGATTTCCGCACCCTTAGCCAGGACCAGACCGAGCGGGTGCGGGCGAAGATGCAGGCGATCGTCGACAACGGCCATCTGCCCGGCACTGGCGCCAGCATCGCCTTTGACCTGGGCTATCCCTCCATGGCGCCGACGGCGGGCAATCGCGCGCTGCTGGGCAAATTGAATGGCATCAACAAAGATCTGGGCCTGCCCGAAATGCCCGAGCTTGATCCGCTCAAGCGCGGCGCGGGCGATATCAGCTTCGTCGCGCAGGATGTCGACGGGCTGGTGGGTCTCGGCCTCGCTTCGACCGGCGACCATAGCCCGGCGGAAAAGGCGGACCTGTCCACCATGCCGCGCCAGGCCAAGCGGGCAGCCATATTGATGACCCGTTTGTCGGCCGAGAAGGGCCGGAAATGATCGACCATCGGGCGCCGCCTTCCGCTGGCGCCCGATAGCGGCTACGGAAGGCCATGCTGCCGCCGACCCCGACCATCGCCACCCATATCGGACCCGTGCTGGAGGCGTTGAGCCTGATCGGCACCTTCGTCTTCGGGGCTTCCGGCGCATTGGCCGCCGCGCGCCTGCGCCAGACATTGGTGACCTTTGCGTTCTTCGCCCTGCTGACCGGGGTGGGCGGCGGCACGGTGCGCGACCTGCTGATCGATGCGCCGGTCTTCTGGATCCATGATCCGGCGCCGTCGATCGTGTGTATGGCGGCCGCCATCACCGTCTGGATCACGCCGCGCCGCTGGTGGAGCGACCATGCGCTCGACTGGCTCGATGCGGTCGGGTTGGCTGCTTTCGCGGTGTTCGGGGCGGCCAAGGCAATGAGCTTTGGCGTGCCGCCCTTTGTCGCGGGAATGATGGGCGTGGTCACCGGCTGTGTCGGTGGCATCATGCGCGACACGCTGGCCGGCGAGCCGTCGATCCTGCTGCGCCCCGAACTATACGTTACGGCGGCGGCGTTCGCCTCCGGCCTGTTCGTGCTGTTGCGGCTCGCCGGGTTGGATGTGCCGGTCGCAGGCGTGATCGCGGCGCTGCTGGGATTTGGCCTGCGCGCGCTCGCGATCCGCCGCGGGCTGGGTCTGCCCGCCTATAAGGAGGCGGGCGAGTAATCGTCCTGCTTCGGGATCGTCACTTCCCGTTTCGATATTCCAGCGCCGGTCCCTTGTCGCCCAGCAGCGAGCGATAGACGAAATCCTTGCCGCGACGGCGATCCAGTTCGGCCTTGGCCTCCGCCAGCGTGTCCGGGCTCTGGAACAGTTGCGCGGCGGTCAGCGCCATCGCCTTGGCAGCGACGACCGCGCCCTTGGTGCCGACGCTGGTGCCGCTGGCGGCGACGGCCTGCCAGCTGTGCGGCGGGGTGCCCGGCGCCCAGGTGGCCGCGACCATGCCGACCGTCGGCGTCGTGTAGCTGACATCGCCGACATCGGTGGAGGCGGGGGTCAGGCCGCCGCTGCTATAGGCTTCGACGCTGCCGTCGCCCATGCGCGTGCCCTTGGGGAAGCTCGACTGGATCTGGGTGATGAAGGCCTGTTCCTGCGCATTATAGCTGGGCAGGGTCACCTGTTTCAGATTGTCATATATGACATGGCCCAGCGTGTCGTTTGGCAGCAGGTCGAAGGTGCCGCCGACCTGATTGAACTCGACCGTGGTGCCGGTGCCCATGGCCGCGCCCTCGGCCGCCTTCTTCACCCGATCCATGATGTCGGCGACCACCTGCTGATTGGGGTGGCGGACATAATAATAGACCTCGGCCGTGTCTGGCACGACATTGGGCGCCTTGCCGCCATCGGTGATGACATAATGGATGCGGGTTTCCTGCGGCACATGTTCGCGCATCATATTGACCATGGCATCCATCGCCTCGACCCCGTCGAGCGCGGAGCGGCCACGTTCGGGCGCGGCGGCGGCATGGGCGGCGGTGCCGTGGAAGCGGAACTTGCCGCTGATATTGGCGAGCGCGGTATTCTGCGACGCGCTGTTGCTGTCGGCGGCATGCCAGTGGATCATCGCCGACACATCCTTGGTGAGGCCCGCGCGGACGATGAAGACCTTGCCCGATCCGCCTTCCTCCGCCGGGGTGCCATAGAGGCGCAGTTCGCCCTTGATCTTGTGCGCGACCATCCAGTCCTTGGTGGCGATGGCGGCCGCGACCGAGGCGGCGCCGAACAGATTATGGCCGCAGCCATGGCCGGCAATGCCCTCGATCGGCTTGCGCACCGGCTCGGCCGCCTGGGGCAGGCCGGGCAGCGCGTCATATTCGGCGAGCAGGCCGATGACCGGGCCGTCGCCGGTCCTGAAGCGGGCGACGAAGGCGGTCGGCATGCCGGCTATCCCGGCCTCGACCGTGAAGCCGGCGGCCTTCAACTGCTGCTGCAACAGGGCCGAACTCTTGGTCTCCTGAAAGCCGATTTCGGCATAGTTCCAGATCTGCAGCGCGTTCTTGGCCAGCGTATCCGCGCCGCGATCGACATCCGCCATGATCGCCATCTTGTCGCCATCGGCCAGCGGCCCGGCCAGGGCGGGCGCCGATGCGCCGAGCGCGAGGAGGGCGAGGAAGGAGCGGGCGAAGCGTGACATGGATGGATCCCCTGGCTGCATGAAGCGGGGCGGTCAGCACCATCCCCCACTGGTGAAACGGCTTATCGATCAGGGCGATGGATACCACCATCACAAAAGTGAAATTTTTGATGGGGGAAATTTTCGGGCCTGCGTCTCCGACAATGAGAGGGTTTCCGGCCACGCAGCCGGACGAGGGGACAACCTCAAAAGATCAGAGCCCATCCGAAGGGATCGGATGGCGGGAGCCAGGGGAAGACATATGGGTGTGTATCGGAACAAGGGAGCCTGCGCGGCGAGCCTGATCGCCATGGGATGGGCCATGACCGCAGGCAGCGCATTGGCGCAGGACGCCGCCCCGGCGGCGGATGCGGCGGACGGCATCGTCGTCGTCGGCTCGCAGATCAAGGGCGCCAAGATCAACGAGGCGCTGCCGGTCACGGTCGTATCGACCGACGAGATCAAGAGCGCTGCCGCCGTGTCGGGCGACGAACTGTTCCGTTCGATCCCGCAATTTGGCGACGTCCAGTTCAACAGCCAATATCTGCCCGGCAGCTCCAACGGCGCGCGCGGCGACGTCGGTTCGCTCGATCTGCGCAGCCTGGGCATCGGCAACACGCTGGTGCTGCTGAACGGCCGCCGTGTCGTCGCCCACCCGACCAGCCAGGCGAACGACCAGCTGGTGCCAGTGCTGAGCTACAACACCAATGCCATCCCGGTGAACGGGCTGGAGCGGCTGGAAGTGCTGCGCGACGGCGCGGCCGCCATTTACGGCGCGGACGCGGTGGCGGGCGTGGTCAACACCGTGCTCAAGACCGATTATCAGGGCGCCGAGCTGTCGCTGCAATATGGCGGCGCGGAAGGCACCGGCCTGCGCGAGTTCAACGCCAATGGCGTGATCGGCACCAACTTTGCCGAAAATCGTGGCAACATCACCCTGTTCGGCAGCTATGACCATGGCACCGGCCTGGATTCGACCGAGCAATATTATACCGAATCCTCCGACAAGCGCGGCCTGTTCGAAGGGACGGCATTTGAAGGCTCGACCTCGCTTGACGGCCGGTCGACCACCACGCCCTTCGCCAACCTGCGCACCTATGGCAATGTGCCCGTCACCATCAACGGCACGTCCCTGACCAACGCATCGGGCCAGTTCCACCTGCAGCCGACCAGCAGCACGGGCTGTGTTGCCACGATCGGCAATGATCGCTGCATCCAGAATGGGGCGATGGCGACGGCAGGCGCGGACCGCGACCTGCGTTATGACTCGTTGGCGCAGGGCACGTCGATCATGCCGCGCCTCAACCGCCTCAACCTGTTCATGACCGGCCATTATGACATCAGCGACGATGTCAGCTTCTTCGCCGAAGCCGGCTTCTATCGCAGCAAGACCAAGGCGCAGCAGAGCCCGGTCGCGACGCTGAGCTCGATCCCCATCTATGTGCCGGCAAGCAATTACTGGAACCCGCTGGGTCAGGCCGTGTTCGCCAACGGCACCGTCAATCCCAACCGTCTGGCCGGCACCAATGCACCGGCCGCGGGCCTGCCGCTCACCATCAACAATTATCTGTTCGATGACTTCGGTCCGATGAACGTTACCGTGACCAACCAGCAATATCGCCTGCTGGCCGGTCTGCGCGGCGAGTTCAACGGCTTCAACTGGGAAAGCGCGATCAGCTATTCCGAAGCCTGGGCCCGCGACGTCAGCGACAATATCAGCCGCACCAAGCTGCAGGAATATCTGTCGCTGTCGACCCCGGATGCCTATAACATCTTCGGCACGTCGGTGAACAGCCAGTCGACCATCGACGCGATGCGCGAGGAGCTGGTCCGCTATACCAAGTCGACCCTGGCGACCTATGACTTCCGCATCTCCAAGAGCGACCTGTTCACCCTGCCGGGTGGCAATGTCGGCTTTGCCGCCGGCATCGAGGCACGGCGCGAGACCCAGCTTGACGATCGCGATCCGCGCATCGACGGCACCATCACCTACACCGATCCGCTGACCGGCGCGGTCTCGGGCGACTTCGTCAACTCCGCGCTCAACAACGACACCAGCGGCCATCGCGAAGTGTTCGGCGCCTATGCGGAATTTGCCGTGCCGCTGGTTTCGCCGGAAATGGACATTCCGCTGGTGCGCAGCCTGGATCTCCAGCTGGCCGGCCGTTACGAACATTATAGCGATTTCGGCGATGTCGCCGTGCCCAAGATCGCCGGTGCCTGGGAAGTGGTGCGCGGCATCCGCTTCCGTGGTTCCTGGGCCAAGTCGTTCCGCGCCCCGAACCTGGAGCAGACCAACGCAACGGTCGTGACGCGCGCGAACAGCCGCACCGACTATATCATGTGCGAGGCGGACGTCCGCGCCGGCCGCATCACCGACTTCTCGCAATGTTCGCGGGCGCAGACCACCTCGGCCCGGCGTTCGGGTAACCCGGATCTCGATCCCGAACGGGCAAAGACCCTGTCCTTCGGCGTCGTGCTGGAGCCGCCGCTGCCCGACGGCATGGGCCATCTGACCTTCACCACCGACTGGTGGCGGGTGCGCCAGACCGGCCTGGTCGGCATCTTCGGCGAAGGCAATGCGCTGATCCTCGACTATCTGCTGCGCAAGCAGGGTTCGAGCAATCCGAACGTGATCCGCGCCGCGGCCACCGCTTCGGATGTCGAAGCCTTTGCCGGCACCGGCCTGACCCCGGCGGGCGAGGTTCTCTACGTCCTCGACCAATATACCAATTTGCAGCCGCAGACGGTGAAGGGCCTGGACTTCAACCTGACCTATCGCACGCCCGAAACCAGAATCGGCAGTTTCAACTTCGCGGTGAATGCGTCGCACTTCCTGAAATATTATCAGGAACCCTCGCCGGGCATTGCCGAACTGCTGGCGGCGCAAGACGCGGGCGACATCGACGCCGCCGTCAACATCTCGGGCGGCCGCAGCCTGCTGCAGCTCGATCGCAAGCCCAAGTGGCGCGGTTCGGCCTCGCTCACCTGGTCGCTGAACAATGTGACGGTCGGCGCCTTCGCCCAATATACCGGCAAGGTCTATGACACCGGCCTGATCGATGCGGACGGCGATTACTGGACGGTCAAGGCGACCACCACGGCGAACCTCTATGGCCAGTATCGCTTCACCGAGGGCTCGCTGAGCGGCACCAGCATGCGGATTGGCGTGCGCAACCTGTTCGACAAGGCGCCGCCGCTGTCGTCCAGTGGCTATCAGGGCCAGCTTTATTCGCCGCTGCGTCGCTATTGGTACTTGAACGTCAGCCACAAATTCTGATGCCTCCTGGGGCACCGGCCATCGCGCCGGTGCCCATTTTTTGCTTTCGGGACATGTTATTGATGAAATCGCTGCGCGCGCTGCCGCTTGTCGCCCTGATGATCCTGAGCGTGCCGGCCGGCACTGCGCTGGCCCAGCCTGCGCCGGTAGCGGCAAGTCCGGCCCCGGCCAGCCTGTTCACGCTGGCGGGCGGGCAGAAGATCGTCCTGCCCAGGGCAGGCGCCAATGGCGTCATCGCCCGCTATCTCTACACCCCTTCGATCGCCGGGGGACTTGGCGCAGCAGAGATCGGCCTGGATCGCGCGCGGCTGGGCGAGACGCAGGTGCTGCTGTTCCGCAAGGTCGGCAACAAGGTGCTGGCCGAGTTCGAGAATTACCGCTTCCGCGCGCTCAATGGCGACGCCGGTGAAGAGCAGGCGGTCGCGCGCTCCTTCTCCAATTCGCCGATCTGGTCGGGCGATATTGTCAGCGAAGATGACAAGGGCATCACCCTCGACCTGTCCGGCCTGCTGATGCGCGACGCCTTCGATGTCGCCGGTCGGCTGAAGGCGACCAAGGCCGGCAATTTCAAGATTGCGCCGGCGCTGTCCTATGTCGATCCGGCGCAGAGCCTGGCCTTCCCGGACAATGTCGAGTTCGAGGCGGCGCTGACCTTCACCAGCGACGAGCCGGGACGCAGCATCGAGCGGGTGCTGCCCGATGCGCGCGGGCTGACGGTGCGGGTGCATCACAGCTTCATCCGCTTGCCCGACGATAATTTCCACACCCGCGCCCATGACCCGCGCACCGGCACGTCGGTGCAGGTCATCCGCAACAATTATGCCGCCGCGCTGGACGAGCCGATCGTCACCCGGCTGGTCCGCCGGTTCCGGCTGGAAAAGACCGATCCCAATGCCGAGCGTTCGGCCGTCAGGAAGCCGATCATCTTCTATGTCGACCGCGCCGCGCCGCAGGCGATCCGCGATGCGCTGAAGGAAGGCGCCCAATGGTGGGCGCAGGCGTTCGATGCCGCCGGCTTCGTCGACGCCTTCCGGGTCGAGGAACTGCCGGTCGGCGCCAACCCGATGGACGCGCGCTACAATGTCATCGCCTGGGTCCATCGCGAGACGCGCGGCTGGTCGACCGGCACCACCATCGTCGATCCGCGCAGCGGCGAAATCGTGCGCGGCGTGGTGCAGCTGGGATCGCTGCGGGCCTGGCAGGACAAGCTGATCTTCGAGGGGCTGGCCGGCGCATCCAGGGAAGGCACCGGCGCCAGCGATGACCCGATCATTCTGGTCAAGGCGCGGCTGCGCCAGCTCGCCGTGCATGAGGTCGGCCATGCGCTGGGCCTGTCGCACAATTTCGCCGGTTCGACCTTCGAGAACCGGGCGTCGGTGATGGACTATCCCGCGCCGCGCATCGCCGTGCGGGACGGTGCGCTCGACTTTTCCGATGCCTATGCCACCGGCGTCGGCGCTTGGGACAAGTTCGCGATCGACTGGCTCTATCGCCAGTTCCCGGCCGGCACCGACGAGAAGGGCGCGCTGGACGCCATGACCCGCGCGGTTCAGGCCAAGGGCTATCGCTTTGTCGCCGATGGTGACACACGCGGCGATGGCGATGCCCAGCCCTGGGGCAATATGTGGGATGACGGCACGGACGCCGCCGGGCAGCTCACCCATATCATGGATGTGCGCCGGATCGCGCTCGATCGCTTCGGCCTCGACAATCTGCCGGCCGGGGCGGCCGCCGCCGACCTGCGCCGGATGATCGTGCCGATCTACCTGTTCCACCGCTATCAGGTAACGGCCGCGTCGAAGCTGATCGGCGGGGTGGATTACAGCTATGCGGTAAAGGGCGACGGCCATGAGCAGGCGCTGCCGGTCGACGCCGCGCAGCAGCGGGCGGCGCTGCGCGCCCTGCTCGCGACACTCGATCCCGCCGCGCTCGATCTGCCCGATCGCCTGTCACCTTTGCTGTCATCGATCCAGTCGGGCATGAGCGACCGCCAGACCGACATCGAACTGCTGCCTGGCCGCACCGCCGCCGCCTTCGACTGGGCGCGCGCGGCCGAAGTGGCGGCCGACGGCAGCTTCATCGCGATGCTGGCGCCCGAGCGGCTCAACCGGCTGGTGGCGCAGCATGCCGCCGATGCCGGCCAGCTGTCGCTCGACGAATATCTGGGCGCGATCGACGATCGGGTGATGGCCGCCGGGGCAACGGGCCGGCAGGCGGAAATCGCGCGGCAGGTCCGTGCCCGCTATGTCCTGCGCCTCATCAGCCTGGCCGACGACAAGCAATTGTCGTCGACCGCGATCGCCATCGTGCGGGCCCATATGGAGAGCCTGGCCGGGCGCCTCGGCAAGCGTGGCGCCGCCGCCGACGCCGCGCATAATCGCTATCTCGCCACAATGCTGACCGCTTCGCCCGAGGAGCGCGCCAAGCTGGCCGAGCCGATCGCGCCGCCGCCGCCGATCCCGCCGGGCGCGCCGATCGGCAGCGATGCCGAATGCTGGTTCTGCATGCCGGCGGTGCCGGCGACCGAAGAATAATCATTGCCTTTGAGGGGGAAGTCCCATGCGTAAATCTGTTGTCACTGCTCTGCTGGCCTCGGCCATCGCCCTGCCGATCGCGCTGCATTCCGCCGCCTCCGTCTCGGCCCCGGCCGATGGCGGCACGGTCGCCATCGTCGGCGCGACCATTTTCGACGGCACTGGTGCTGCGCCCGCGCCCGGCACCGTGCTGATCCAGGATGGCCGCATCACGGCCGTCGGCGCCGACGTGAAGGTGCCGCGCGGCGCCAGGGTCATCAACGCCAAGGGCAAGGCGCTGCTGCCCGGCTTCTTCGACGTCCATACCCACTGGACCGCCGGCGGCAGCCCCAGCACCTTCCCGCAGATCGCCAATGCCTATGTCGCGGCGGGCGTGACCACGGTGAATGATTTCAACGAGGCGCCCGAGGCGTTCGCGCCGCTGCGCGCCTGGCTGGGCCAGATGAACGCCCCCCATGTCCGCTTCGCCGCGCGCATCAGCACGCCCGGCGGCCATGGCGCCGACTGGGCCGATCAGGCGACCACCATCTGGGTCAACACGCCCGGCGCCGGCAAGGCCGCGATCGAGAGCCTGGTGCCCTATCAGCCCGATCTGGTGAAGATCTTCTCCGACGGCTGGCGCTATGGCGTGTCGCCCGACAATACCAGCATGGACGAATGGACGCTGAAGGCCACGGTCGAGGCGGCCCATGTCCAGAACTGGCCGGTGCTGACCCACACCGTCACCGTTGATCGCGGCCTGGTCGCGGCGCGGGCGGGCGTGGACTCGCTGGCCCATGGCCTGCAGGACCGGCCGATCACCGCCGAGGAAGTCGCCGCGATCAAGCAGAGCGGCATGGCGATGGCCCCGACGCTGGCGGTCTATGATCCCTATAAGCGCGGCGACGTGAAGGCGGACGATCCGCGCCTGAAGCAGACATTCCGCAAGTTCGGCTTTGCGCTGGGCAATGTGAAGGCGCTGTTCGATGCCGGCGTGCCGATCGCGCTGGGCACCGATGCGGGCATGCCGGGCACGCCGCATGGTCCGTCCACCCTGCACGAGATGGAATTGCTGGTGCAGGCCGGCCTGACGCCGAGCCAGGCGCTGGTCGCCGGCACCCAGACCAGTGCGAAGATCATGCGCATCGATGCCGATCGCGGCACCATTGCGGTCGGCAAGCGCGCCGACATCGTGCTGATCGACGGCACCCCCTGGACCAACATCAAGGATGTCTACAAGGTCTCGCAGGTGCTGATCGACGGCAAGCTGGCCTATGGCGCCGGCGCCCCGGCGCTGCCCGCCGCCAACAAGACCGACCGTCTGCCCTCGATCAGCGTGCCCGCGCTGATCGACGATTTCGAGCGCGACGATCGCCGCTCGTCGATCGACACGCTGCGCGTCGACACGCCCGATGGCGGCATCGACCGGTCGGTCGAGATCACCCAGACGGTGCCGCGCGACGAGGGCGGCAAGGCGCTGTCGCTGTCGGCGCGCATGGCGGTCAAGGAAGCGGCCTATGCCGGCTTTGCCATTCCGCTGAGCCGCGGGTCGATCACCCCGGCGAAGATCAGCGGTTACAAGGGCCTGCGCTTCGAGCTGAAGGGCGACGGCGCCTACACCGTTCGCCTGAACGGACTCGATGGCGTCTGGGAAGCGCAGGTGCAGGGCGGCGCCGGCTGGGCTGCGGTCGAGGTGCCGTTCAGCCAGTTCAAGCCGGTCGAGCGCCGCGGCAAGGTCGGCCCGGCCTTCACCGGTGACGGCATCACCCAGGTCGAGTTCGGCGGATCGCGCGGTCCGGGCAAGCGCATGTGGTTGCAGATCGACAATGTCCGCTTCTACTAAGGGCTGACGGCCTGTTCGAAAGGGGCGCGATGAAGCATCGCGCCCCTTTCCCCTTTCTGCCCGCTTACGACCAGATATCTGGAGAGATTGCATGAAACCCCATTGGCTTTTCCTGTCGGGCGCGCTGCTGTTGCAGGCGGTCCCTGCCGTGGCCCAGACCAGCACGCCGACCCCGCCCGAGCGCTTCTTCAAGCAGCCGCCGGGGACCGACCATTATCTCGCCAACTACAGCGAATATGAGGCCTATCTCCAGAAGCTGGCGACCCAGAGCGACCGGATGAAGCTGGTCGACATCGGCAAGAGCGCGGAAGGGCGCAGCCAGTGGATGGCAATCGTCTCCTCGCCCGCGAACCTGGCCAAGCTGGACGAGTATCGCGCCATTGCCGAGAAGCTGGCCCGCGCCCATGGCGTGGACGAGACGCAGGCGCGCGCGCTGGCGGCGCAGGGCAAGGCGGTGGTCTGGATCGACGCGGGCATGCACGCGACCGAGACGGTGACGTCGCAGGGGCAGATCCAAGTGCTCTACCGGATGCTGACCCAGTCGGACCCGGAAACGATGCGCATGCTGGACGATTGCATCATCCTGTTCGCGCATGACAATCCCGATGGCATGGAACTGGTCGCCAACTGGTATATGCGCTCGGCCGATCCCAAGAAGCGCGAGATGGCGACGCTGCCACGCCTCTACCAGAAATATATCGGCCACGATAATAATCGCGACAGCTTCATGGCGGCGATGCCCGAGACCGAGAATGTCAATCGGGTGCTGTTCCGCCAATGGTATCCGCAGATCGTCTATAACCAGCATCAGACTGGGCCGGAGGGCATGGTGGTGTTCGTGCCGCCGTTCCGCGATCCGTTCAATTTCAACTATGACCCGATCGTCATGGCGCAGCTCAACGAAGTCGGCTTCGCCATGCATTCGCGCCTGATTTCCGAAGGCAAGGCGGGTTCCGGCACGCGCAGCGCGGCGCCCTATTCGACCTGGCACAATGGCATGGAACGCTCGGTCGCCTATTTCCACAACAGCATCGGCCTGCTGACCGAGATCATCGGCGGGCCGACCCCGGCGAAGATCCCGCTGGTGCCATCGACCCAGTTGCCGCGCGGCGACGAGATGATGCCGATCGGCCCGCGCGACTGGCATTTGCAGGATTCGCTCGACTATCAGTGGACGCTGGACCGCGCGGTCATCGACTATGCGTCGCGCAATCGCGAGCGGCTGCTGTTCAACATCTGGAAGATGGGCGCCAACAGCATCGAGAAGGGCAGCAAGGACAGCTGGACCATCACCCCGTCCAAGGTCGACCGGCTGGCCAATGCCAAGGCGCTGGACGAAGGGCGTGGCCCCAAGAAGGTCGATCCCGGCCTCTACAAGACGATGCTGCAGGCGCCCGCCGAGCGCGATCCGCGCGCCTATATCATCCCCGCCGAGCAGCGCGACATGCCGACTGCGATCGCCTTCCTCAACGCGCTGATCAAGAATGGCGTCGAGGTGGAGCGGGCCGACGCGCCGTTCCAGGCGGGCGGGAAAAGCTATGCCGCCGGCTCCTATATCGTACGCACCGATCAGGCCTATCGCCCGCATGTGATCGACATGTTCGAGCCGCAGGACCATCCGCACGATACGGATTTCCCCGGCGGCCCGCCCAAGGCGCCCTATGACATTACCGGCTATACTTTGGCCTATCAGATGGGGATCGGCTTCGACCGGCTGCTCGACGGGCTGGACCAGCATTTCACCCCGGTCCCCGACCTGCTGGCGCCGCCGCCCGGCCGGATCGTGGGGCAGGGCAAGGCCGGCTGGATCGTCGGTCATGAAAGCAACAACAGCTTCATCCTGACCAACCGTCTGCTGAAGGCCGGTGTGCGTCCGGCCTGGCTGAAGCAGGCGGTGAGCGCCGATGGCGAGGCGATGCAGGCCGGCGCGATCTGGATCCCGGCATCGGCCGGCGCGCAGAAGATCATCGGCGATGCGGTGACGGAGCTGGGCCTGACCGCCCATGCGCTCAACGCCGCGCCGCAGGGTGATCGCATTGCGCTCAAACCCCTGCGCATCGGCCTGGTCGATCGCTATGGCGGCAATATCCCGACCGGCTGGACCCGCTTCCTGCTGGAGAAGTTCGAATTCCCCTTCGCGCCGGTCTATGCCAAGCGTCTGGATGCGGGCAATCTGGCGAAGGACTATGACGTGCTGCTGTTCGCCGACGGCGCATTGCCGCCGAGCGGTGCCTGGGGAACGGCCCGTGCCGGCAAGCAGCCGGACGTCAAGGACACGCCGGCCGAGTTCGTGCCGATGCTGGGCGATCTGACCGACGCCAAGACGGTGCCAGCGGTCGCGGACTTCGCCCGCAACGGCGGCGCGGTGGTGGCGATCGGCAATTCGGCCCGCTTCATCGACCTGCTCGGCACGCCGCTCAAGCCCGCGCTGGCTCGGGAAGTGGAGGGGGCGATGAAGCCGCTCGACACCAAGAGCTTCTTCATCCCCGGATCGATCCTGCGCGCGCGCGTCGATAACCGCCAGCCGCTGGCCTATGGCCTGCCCGATCAGGTGGATATCTTCTTCAACCGCTCGCAGACTTTCGTGACGGCGAATGCCACCCCCTATGGCCAGGTATCCTGGTTCGAGGGCCGCGATCTGCTGCGCAGCGGCTGGGCCGTGGGACAGGAGAAGCTGGCCGGCACGATCGCCGTCGCCGATGTCGATGTCGGCAAGGGCAAGCTGCTGGTGATGGGGCCGGAAGTGGCGCAGCGCGCTCAATCCTATGGCACGTTCAAATTCCTGTTCAACGCGCTGCTCTATGGCGCGGCCGATCGGAAATAAGGAAAGGAGCGGGGCGTCATCGGACGCCCCGTTTTTTTGGATCAGCCCCGGACGGCGCAGTCGCCGGGGATGATCTGGTCGCCGCGGGTCAGGACGATCCGGTCGGCGCTGCGCGCTACATGCACCAGCCCCTGCTGCTCCAGTGCTTCGGCCAGGCCATCGGCATTGTCGATGTCGAATACGCCGCTGATGGCGATATGCGCGGCATCCTCCTTCACCTCCAGCCGGCCCGAGCCATAGCGGTTCATTTCTGCCGCGACATCGGACAGGCAGCGGCCGGTGAAGACGATGCGGCCGTCGCGCCAGGCGCTTTCGCGGGTCACGTCGACCGGGTCGACCGAAACGCTCTGATCCTTCTGCGTCAGCCGCATGCCGGCGGGCAGCAGGGTGGCGCGGCTGCCATTGTGGGTTGCTGCAGCCGTCACGACGCGGACAAGCCCCTCGGTCGTGGTGACCTGTTCCCGGCCCGCGAGGCGCGACACGTCGAAGGCGGTGCCGACTGCCGTGGCGGTCAGCTTGCCGGCCGATACGCTGAAGGGGCGGTTCTTGTCCTTGTGGACGGCGAAATAGGCGCGGCCCGATTCCAGCGCGACCGCCCGCTTGTCGGCGGAGAAGGCGAAGCGGATCGCACTGTCGGCGTCCAGGATCACGCGCGATCCGTCGGGCAGCTGGATATTGCGGCGGCGGCCGGCTGGGCTGAACAGGCGCGTGCCCGTCGCCTGTGCCACCTGTTCGCCGGACAGGGCGGGTGGCACGGGATGCTCGGCAGGTCGGCTGGTGAACCAGAGCGTTGCCGGCACCGCCAGCAGCGCGGTCAGCGACGCGGCCAGCAAGGCGGCGCGCCAGGGGCGGCGGCTAGTGGAGGGGGCGGAGGCTTCGGTCTGGCGCGCCTGCATCTGGGCGAGCATCGCCGCAATCGCGTCATCCTGCTCCGCAGCGCCGGCGACGTCCCAGCCGCGCTCGACCGCGTCCATGGCCGCGCGATGCGCCGGGGCCGCGTCGCACCAGGCGGCAATCGCCGCCCGCTCGGCGGATGTCGCCGTGCTGGACTGCAACCGCGCCCAATGGGCGGCGGCGATATCGAAGGGGTCGTCCCCGTCCTGGGTCATGAAGTGACCGCTATCCTATCGTGCCATGCGCCGGGCGATATGCGCGACGGCCTTGGCGACATGTTTCTCGATCGCGCTCACCGAAATGCCCAGCCTTTCCGCAATATCGCCATAGGCCAGCCCTTCGTAGCGCCGCATCAGGAAGATGTCGCGGGTCCGTTCCGGCAGCTCTTCCAGCGCGCGGACGACCTGGGCGATCTCTTCCCTTGCCTGTAAGACGCGGTCGGCGGTCCGTTCCTCAGCAGGATGATCCTTTTCCGTCAGTTCATCATGCCCCTTGGCATGACGGACCTGATCGCGCCGCGCCTGATCGCGCAATACGCTGGATGCGGTGCGGAAGATATAGCCTTCCAGATTGTCGATGCCGTCGGGCGACTGGCGCACATGCATGCGCAGCATCACATCCTGCACCAGGTCGTCGACGATATGGGCGTTGGCCACGCGGCGGGCGAAATAGCGGCGCAGCGCCGGGATATAGGCGGAATAGTCCGTCGCCCTGTTTTCCGCCCCGCCCGGTTGCGGCAACGACGATCCTGATAGACGGTTCAACCCCGAAACCCCTTGTCCGCGCTTTCCAATCCCTTGCGGGCCGCCCCGGCGACCCGCATCACCAATGCCGGTCCCAGCTCAGCAGGATCGATCGCGGTCCTGAACTGAACGTTTGACCGACCCCATATCCGTTAGTCACTGCGCGCAAATTCGCGACGCGGTTGAAAATATTGCGCGCGCGCAGCGACAGGCTGGTCCGTTCCCGGCGCCAGCTGACCCCTGCGCCGAACAGTGAGAAGCCGGAGGTCTCGACGAAATCGGGATCGTCACGGGTGAAGGTGGACCAGGAACCCGACTGATATTGCCAATCGCCATCGACCGTCAGTTGGCCATGGCCGCCGACCGACCAGCTGCGCGCCAGGCTGGCCTGCAACCGGCGATGCGGCACGAAGGGGATGCTGTCGCCCTTGTCGGCGCCACCGACCAGCGGCGCGGCGTCGGACACGCGGGTCAGGTCGGCGCGGATCAGGCTGGCTTCCAGCCGGGCGGTCAGGCCCGGCAGCGGCCGGGCGACCAGTTCGAACTCGGTGCCCAGGATCATCGCATTGCCGACATTGACCAGATAGGCGTGCGAGCGATTTTCGGACAGGGCCCGATACTGCATGTCGCGCCAGTCGTTCATATAGGCGGTCAGCGTCATCTCGCTGTCGCGTCCCAGATGCAGGTTGAAGCCCAGTTCCGCGCCCCACAGGCTGTCGCCATCATAGGTGCGCCGGTCGGGCAGCAATACCGAAGCCGTATTGACCCCGCCCGGCCGGATGCTGCGCGTCAGCTGGGTATGCCAGCTGGCGCCCGGCGCGATCGGCAGGTCGATATGGACGCGGGTGCTGAGCCCGCCCGACCGGCTGACGGTGCGCGGCCAGGAGTCGATCGATCCGCTGAGCAGATTGGGCACGACCACGTCATTTTGCGATGCGACGCGATAATCGTCATAGCGCAGCCCGAGCGAGACGAGCAGGTCATCCTCGCGATAGGAGAGGGTGCCGAACAGTGCCGCCTGGTCGCGGCTGATTGCCAGCCGGCGCGCACCGAACAGTTCGCCGGTGACATCGGGATCACCGTTGTAGGAGGAGAGTTCGCTGCGCAGCCGCTCGCTGCGATGATCGATCAGCACGCCCGCCACCCAGCCCAGCCCGTGAACATTGTCATGGCCCAGGCGCAGTTCCTGCAGGATGCGGGTCGACACGATCGGAATATGCAGCAGCGACGGCGCGAGGCCGGCGGCATAATCGGCGAACTGCTGCGTCTGCGCCGGGTCGCAGGACGGACTGTCGAGTCCGAAATAGCGTTGGCAGGCTTCGGGATCCTGCCCCTGCAACAAGGTGGCATTGGTCCGATCATAACGCCGGTCGAGCGACCAGCGATAGGCGGCGGTGATGCTGGTCAGGCGGACCGGGCCGCCGCCATAGCCGATCTTCAGCCGCCCCATCAGGAAATCATGGGTGGTGGGCGCGGCGAAATAGCGATCGGTGCGATAGGGGCCGAGCGACTGGAACCAGGAGGAGGCATCGGCAATGCGGCGATGCTGCCAGGTGAGCAGCGCCGATATGTCGAGATCGGGCTGCGGCACCATCCGCGCGATCAGGCGCAGCCCCGATATGTCGTCGTCATTGACGTTGCGCGCGCCGGTGCGGACATTGTCGACATAGCCGCCCGCGCGGCTGACATAGGCGGTCGTGCGCAGGGCGGCGCGCTGGCCCAGCGGGATATTGAGCGTGGAGGAGGCCGACAGGTCGGGCTCGCCGCCCTGCTGCATGCCCAGGCCCAGGCTGGCGCCGCCGCCCCATTGGCCCAGATGCGGTTCTTCCGGCGCGATCTCGATCTCGCCGGCGAGCGCGCCGACGCCATGTTCGGCGCTGCGTGCGGTGCGGGCGATGCGGACCTGCGCCACGTCCACCAGCGACAGGTCGCTGGTCGTGCGCGCGGCGTCGCTGCCGGTGCCCGACGGGCCGGCGATCGGCACGTCGCCGAAATAGACCAGGGTGGTGGATTCTCCCGCCATGCCGACGCCGCGCACGACCAGCGCGCGCTGACCGGCATTACCCGGCTCGCTGCTGATACCCGGACTGGCTTCGACCAGGGTCGCGATCCCCGCCCCGCTGGGTCGCAGCCGCAGGTCGCCGGCAAAGCTGACCGGGTCGGTGCGACGCTGCGCGGTGACGATCAGCGGGCGGGTCGGGGGCCGGGGGGATGGGGGGGGGGCGGCTGCAATGTCGGCTGTGCCGCGGACCGGGGAGGCTGGTTCGATCAGGATGACATGGGCGTCCGTCTCCCGGAAGGTCAGGCCGCTGCCCTTGAGCAGCCGGCGCAGCGCGCTCGAAAAGGACATGGTGCCCGACAGGCGATGCGACGTGGCCGAACCGGCGAGGGCGGAGCGAAAGACGATCTGCCGGCCTGCCTGCAAGGCGAGCTGCTGGATCGCGGTTTCCAGCTTCTGACGCGGTATATCGAAGGAGGTGTCAGTGCCGCTGCGCGCGAATGCCGGGGTGGGCACGATGGGCAGGGCCAGGAGTAGGGGCGCGCCGATTGTCGCGATCCGGCGCAGCGCATGCCGCCCCGGCCGCGCGACACCGGCTCTTCTGCACCTTCGTATCACGGACACGCCTTATTCTTCCGACCCGATGTCCAGAACGAGCGACCCCCCACTTTCCATCACGGAATATCCGGTGTCGCGACGGGAGATTGCGCAAATTGTGCAAAGATCATGAACTATCCCCAGGACGCGACGCCGGTTTCCGACGCTGCTGTCCCGTCAATGTGGAAGGAAGCGCATGACGTCGTCGTCTTTGCGGAGGCGAGGGCGATGGGATCGCGGCCGGATTGCTATCCGAAAGGGGCAGGGGCGTGAATTAAGTTATTCTGTTCCTTCTACAAGTCGGCCTCGTAGCGCAGCCTCCAGGGCATACAGGTGGGCCGTTGCGCGGTGATTTTCGTTTTTGGTTCTTTTTTTGCGAGAAAGGAGTTGACGGGTTCGCCTGACGGGCCTAGATGCCACTCCACCGACGCGGTGATGACCAACGGTTCTCGCCACGCACGGTCGCCAACATAGCAGGACA